>CAZPFD010000327.1:0-3931 GCA_964585725.1 uncultured Ectothiorhodospiraceae bacterium
CCACGAAACTCAGCTACGCCCCACCGGGACGGCGAGCCACTTGCTCCGGGTTCCGCCAGTCACCCTCGCAAGGGCTCGTCCTCCCGGCAGGCGGAAACTCATGGGTCATCAGGTTTCGTCATTTCGGCTCCAAGCGGATGGCGCCGTCGAGACGGACGGTGGCGCCGTTCATCATGGTGTTGCCGACAAGGTGCATGACCAACGCCGCGTACTCCCCGGGTTTGCCCAGGCGCTTGGGAAAGGGGATCGACGCCGCCAGACTCTCCTGCACTTCCTTGGGCATGCCCAGCAGCATCGGCGTCTCGAAGAGCCCGGGGGCGATGGTCAGCACGCGCACCCCGAAGCGCGCCAGCTCCCGGGCCGCGGGCAGGGTGAGCGACGCCACGCCCCCCTTGGAGGCGCTGTAGGCGGCCTGCCCGATCTGCCCCTCGAAAGCGGCCACCGAGGCGGTATTGATGATGACACCGCGCTCGCCCGCGTCGCCGAGGGGGTCGAGGGGAATCATGTCAGCCGCGCTCAGGCGCATCACGTTGAAGGTTCCGATGAGGTTGACGTCGACAACGCGCTTGAACGCATCCAGCGGCAGCGGACCCTCGCGACCCACGATGCGCCCGGCGGTGGCGATACCCGCGCAGCTCACGCAGATGCGCGCCGCACCGTGCGCCTCCCGCGCGCGGGTGATCGCGGCCTCGGTGCTCGCCGCATCGGTCACATCGCACTCGACGGCAAGGGCGCCGATCTCGCGGGCCATCGCGCTCGCGCCCTCGAGATTCACGTCGAGCAGCGCCACCCGGGCACCGGCCTCGACCAGGGCGCGCGCGGTCGCGGCCCCCAGTCCGGAGCCGCCGCCGGTGACGATGGCCGCTTGGCCTGCTGCTTGCATTTCATGTCCTCCTGTACGCGCGTAGACGATCCTGCGTGCGGAGTTGCATCACGCCCGCGTTCGGCGGGATTCCGCTGCGCTCCATCCCGCCCTACGCACGCTCACCGGCAGACCAATGCGGGCAGCTCGCTCAGGGTGCGCAGCTCCGCGTGGGGCTCGGCCGGTATGCGCTCGCGCACCTGGCCGAAGCGATTGATCCACGCGACCTTGAAGCCCACCGCGGCCGCGGCCGCCGCATCCCAGGCGTTGGACGACTGGAAGCTGATGCGAGAGCCTTCCACGCCGAGCCGATCCACCGCAAGCTCGTAGACGCTCGGATGGGGCTTGTAGATCCGCAGCTCGTGGACCGAGAGGACGGCATCGAGCAAATCTCCGACCCCCGCGCTTTCCACCGCCGACTGGAGCATCTCGGGCGAACCGTTGGAGAGGATCGCCGTGGTCATGCCGCGATCTTTCAGCGTGCGCAGCACATCCGGCACCTCGGGGTAAGCGTCGAGCGCCCGATACGCCTGCATGAGATCCTCGCGCAGCGCCGGGTCGTCGACCCCGCAGGCGTCGAACGCGTAGTCGAGCCCATCCCCGGTCACTTGCCAGAAATCCACGTAGCAGTCCATGAGGCTGCGCAACCAGGTGTACTGGAGCTGCTTCGCGCGCCACAGCTCCGACACCTTGTCGGCGACGTCACCGAGCCGCGGCCGGTGATGCGCGACGGCGGAGTGGACGTCGAACAACGTCCCGTAAGCGTCGAAGACGCAAGCCTCGATGTGTGAGAAATCGGAAGCGGTCATGTCGTGCACCTCGGGTCTGTCTGGCGAGGCTGTAGGGCCCGCGCCCTTCATGGTCCGGTCGAAGCCCGGGGATAGGCGCGGTCGCGCTCAGAGACTGGCGCGGATACGCTCCGCCACCGCACCGATGGCGTCCTTGTCTCCCGAGCGCATGCCCCAGTTCAGCTTGAGCTCGTCGCCCTCGTACCTGGGCATCACGTGCACGTGGAAGTGAAACACCGACTGCGCCGCGGCAGGACCGTTGGCCTGGACCAGGTTGATACCCCCGGGGTTCAACGTGCGCGCGATGGCTCCCGCCACCTTCTTGGCGGTGACCATGGCGGCTGAGAGCGCCTGATCCGAGATCTCGTACAGGTCCTTGGCGTGCTCCTTGGGCACCACAAGAACGTGACCCTCATTGGCCGGATTGATGTCCATGAAAGCCACCGTAGCTTCGTCCTCGTAGAGGCTGAACGACGGCAGCTCACCGGCGACGATCTTGCAGAAGATGCACTCCTCCATATCGAAATCCCCCACTAGCTCTACATCGCTTTCCAAACACCTGCGCGGAGAATGCGCTGCCGCGCGGACCGTGACGCCCGCAGCCCGGCGCCGTGCGTCACCCGAGCCGGAATTCCCGAACGACCGTGGCCGTCTCCTCGCCGTTCGCGGCGAAGTTCTTCTCCTTGAATACCGCCCGCTGGTCGCGGTCCACCAGCAACGCGGTGGACGAGCGCGTTCCGTAGCGTTCGGTACGAACAAAGATCGGCGACAGGACGCGCTCGCAGGCGGGTCCCACACCGGTGCGCGGCAGCTGCTCCTCCCGCGCGAGCGTCCGGTCGAGCAGCAGCTCGAGAAGATCGTCCGCCGACAGCGTGTCGTGCTCCAGCCGGCGCTCGAGCGCCGCCTTGCTGCGCTCGACCTTGGGCCAGGGCGTGTCCAGCAGGTGGTTGCTCAGACCATAGACGCCGGCGTCCAACGAGGTTACACCCTCTGCCGGGTCGCTTACCCGTGCCTTGTTCGAGAAGAAGCACAGCTCGCTCGAGTCTGCGACAAACAGACTGAAGCCGTTGTACTCGTCGGCGCGGGCGGCAACCTCCTCCAGGAACTCGCGCGGCCGGTGCCCGGAGGTGAGGAACCCGCTCACCAGCTCACCCCGGCTGCGGGCGTCGCTACGGTGGTTCCCGGGATCGCGATAGTTGGTCACCGCCGCGAAACGTCCCTTCGAGGTGATCCCCAACCACGTCCCCCCGGCCCGCAAATCGCGGCCGGCGAGCACGTGAGGCGCATCGGTCCAGAAGTGCGCGGGCTCAGTCGGCCGCTCGTAGAACTCGTCGCGGTTGGCGGCGACGACGAGAGGGTAACGGGGGTGGGCCTTGTACGCCAGGACTATCAGACACACGGGGTATATTCAGCCACGAAGGAATCGCGGCTAGAAGCCGCTCCCACAGGGTGCGTTAATGCGTTCACATGTTGCGCCGGTACTGGCCTCCGACCTCGAACAGCGCCTGCGTGATCTGGCCGAGCGAGCAGCAACGCACCGCGTCCATCAGCACCTCGAACACGTTCTCGTTGTGCATCGCCGCCCGTTTGACGCGCTCGAGCATCGCGGGCCCCGCGCTCCGGTGGCGCTCCTGGAACTCGCGCAGCCGCCGGAGCTGGCTCTGCTTCTCCTCCTCCGTGGAGCGCGCCAGCTCCACCACGACCTCCTCGCCCGGCTTCTCCTTCACGAAGGTATTGACGCCGACGATGGGCAGCGAGCCGTCGTGCTTGCGGCTCTCGTAGTAGAGGGACTCGTCCTGGATCTTGCCTCGCTGGTAGCCTGTCTCCATGGCGCCCAGCACGCCTCCGCGCTCGGCGATGCGCTCGAACTCCTGAAGCACCGCCTCCTCCACCAGGTCCGTCAGCTCCTCGATGATGAAAGAACCCTGGTTGGGGTTCTCGTTCTTACCCAGTCCCCACTCCTTGTTGAGAATCATCTGGATGGCGAGGGCCCGGCGCACCGACTCCTCGGTCGGCGTCGTGATGGCCTCGTCGTACGCGTTGGTGTGGAGGCTGTTGCAGTTGTCGTAGACCGCGATGAGCGCCTGGAGCGTGGTGCGGATGTCGTTGAACGCGATCTCCTGCGCGTGCAGTGAACGGCCCGAGGTCTGTACGTGGTACTTCAGCTTCTGGCTGCGCTCGTTGGCCCCGTAGCGGTCGCGCATCGTGACCGCCCAGATGCGCCGGGCCACCCGCCCCAGCACCGAGTACTCGGGGTCCATGCCCGACGAGAAGAAGAACG
>CAZPFD010000328.1:0-3929 GCA_964585725.1 uncultured Ectothiorhodospiraceae bacterium
CGACGCTCGAGGGGTCGATGGACATCCAGGGCATCCTCGGCATCGACAGCGACGTGCGCAACGGCTTCGACGGCATCAAGGTGACCTACGAGATCGACGCCGACGCGACGCCCGACGAGATCAAGGCCGTCGTCGCGCAGTCGCAGAAGCGCTCGGCCGTCTACGACATCATCACCAACCCGACGAACGTCACCGTCGAGGTCAAGTAACCGGCGCGTGGGGGTCGATCGCGTTCCCTTGCGCACCACCACCGTCGTCATCGGTGCCGGCCACGCCGGGCTCGCCATGAGCCGCTGCCTCGCCGAGCGCTCGATCGACCACGTGGTCCTCGAGCGCGGCGAGGTGGCCAACTCGTGGAAGACCGAGCGCTGGGATTCCCTGCGCCTGCTCACCCCCAACTGGCAGAGCCGCCTGCCCGGCTTCGGCTACGAGGGCGATGATCCCGACGGCTACCGCGACATGCCCGAGACCATCGCCTTCCTCGAGCGCTATGCCGAGGTCATCGGGGCGCCGGTGCGCACCCACACGGAGGTGACCTCGGTGCGCCGCACCGACGACGGCTACCGGGTGCTCACCACCGAAGGCGAGTGGCGGTGCCGCAGCGTCGTCCTCGCCACCGGCGCGTGCAACATCCCCAACGTCCCGGCGCTCGCCGAGGCGGTGCCCCCGCACATCCGAACGCTCACGGCGATGGAGTACCGCAACCCCGATCAGCTCGAGGACGGGGGCGTGATGGTGGTGGGCGCCTCGGCCACCGGCACCCAGATCGCCGAGGAGATCCAGCGCTCGGGCCGCCCCGTGACCCTCTCGGTGGGCGAGCACATCCGCGCGCCGCGGGTCTACCGCGGCAAGGACATCGAGTGGTGGATGGATGCGGCCGGCATCCTCGACGAGCGCTACGACGAGATCGACGACATCAACCGCGCCCGCAACGTGCCCTCGCTGCAGCTCGCGGGCTCCGACGACCGGCGCATGGTGGATCTCAACGCGCTGACCGACCTGGGCGTGAAGCTCGTCGGCCGTCTCGCGGGCATCAACGACGGCAAGGCGCAGTTCTCGGGATCGCTGCGCAACATGTGCGCGCTCTCCGATCTCAAGATGAACCGCCTCCTCGACGCCATCGACGAGTGGGCGACCGACAACGGGCTGGATGGCGAGGTCGATCCGCCCCACCGCTTCGAGCCCACGCGGGTCGAGGATTCGCCGCCGCTGCTCATGAACCTCGAGAGCGGCAAGATCAGGACCATCCTCTGGGCCACGGGCTTTCGCCCCGACTACTCGTGGCTCGACGTGCCCGAGGTGTTCGATCGCAAGGGCCGCATCCGCCACGACGGCGGCGTCGTCGACTCCCCCGGCATGTACCTGATGGGTCTCGTGTTCCTGCGCCGGCGCAAGTCGAGCCTCATCGACGGCGGCGCCGACGATGCGCGCGATCTCAGCGCCCACCTCGCCTCCTACCTCGACGGACGGATCTCCGCGCCTGGCCCTGGATGATATCCCCATATCGCCGCGGCGCCTTCGCGGGTGCCAGGCTCACACGGGCTTGTTCCGTCGACTGCCGCCGCGAAACGACGACCGGATGCGATCGTCGCAAGGGTCGCTTCATGGCTCCGCTCGGCTTCGCACCGATCGAGCCCGCCGAGTTCGCGATGCTGCGCGCCGGGCATACTGCCTGGACTCGCGGTCGCTTCCCAACAATACTTTAGGGAGACGGCGGTTTTCCCTGGCCATCTACTGAAGACTCCGAGCCGATTCTTTCCCAAGTGAGCGACGAACCGCCCGAGCGCACCGCGATCGTGCTGGTCCACGGCGTGGGCGATCCGAATCCGGGCGATCTGCTGCGCGACTTCACGGCGGCCCTGGCGGCCGAAGACGGTGCTCGGCTGGTGCTCGATACGTCCGAGACGGTTTGGCTCGAGGATCGCTCACATCCCCCTTCGCACTTGCGCAGATTCTTTCCCGTTCCGGTTCGCGAGGGCGCACTCGACGGCCGGCGCATCGTATTCGCTGAGGTGTTCTGGGGGCAGACGAGCCGGGTGGCGCAAGGCCTCATGGGTGCGCTCAGGGGTCTGTTGAGCCTCATCTTTGGCCTGCAGGCGATCATCTCCGGAAACCGCAGGGAGCGTCCCCCGTCCGGAATCGAAGGCTGGGCGACCCGCTTTGGCTCCTTCGGCGCGGGAATCCTGCGCGGGCCGGTGTTCGCCGTCAACGTGCTTCTGCTGGCAGCGACCCTCGCGCTGGGATTGGCACTGGTGCTGTTCGCGTCGGATGCGCAAGGCGCAGGCGGGCGCGGAGCGGATCCGCGCTGGGCGTGGCCAGTGGTCCTCTCGGGCGCGGCGTTCACCTTCGGCATCGGATTGTGGGTGCTCGGACGGGGCCGGCGGCCCGAGGGCTTCCAGGGCGTGCTCGCGTTCGAGGAGTACCGGGCGTTCGGCTGGTCGTGCCTGGCCGTCGCCGTGCTCTGGCCGCTCGGCGGCTGGGTTACCGGGGCCGACTCCTGGGAGGAGTGGGCGGCGGCCGCGGGTCTTCCGTTGCTGTTCGCCTTCACGCTGGTGTCCTGGTGCCTGATGATTGTCCTGCTTCTGCATCTGGTCACCTTGTTGTCGACTGCGGCGCGGCCGCACGACCCGGTGCGGCGCTCTCTCACGGCGAAGACGATCGCCTTCGCTCTCCAGTTCGGGCTCTGGGCCACCGCGGTTCCCCTGCTGTGGCTGGTGATCATCGGCGTCATCGAGAAGCCGCCCGACGGGGCGGTGGCCGCCGAGCCCGCCCTGCTGATCGATCTGTTCCATCGCAGTGTCCCGGCCGAGGGGCTCCAGTGGTTGGCGATACCGGTGATTCTGCTCGCGTTCCTGGTGACCTGGTTCTGGCGGCGCGCGCGGGCGCGGAGCGCCGCCCGTGGGGCGGCCGGCTTGCCCCCGCGACTCATCGTGGGCGGCCTCGTTCACGCGACAATCGTCCTCCTCGCTTTCTACGGCGTCCTTGCAGCGACCCGCCTGTTTCTGGAGAGCCCTGCCGTCTCGGCCATGTTGCCTGCATGGGCGGGCGGCGCCCTGCGCTGGATTCCCCTGCCGGCCGATTTGCTGGCGGAGGTTCGCGAGCACGAGCTGCGGATCACCTCGGCGACGGGCTTTCTGCTCGGGTCTTCGCTTCTGCTCGGCGGGATACGCGCCGCGCTCGACATCGCCAACGACGTGATCAACTACGTCCGGTTCAACATCGCGTTCGACAAACGGAACGTGCCCCGCGGCGGCGAGCCCTACGAGTGGCTGCGACCGATCCGAGGCAAGTTCAACGAGGTGATCCGTCACCTCGATCTCGCCCACGGGTTCGACCGGCTGGTGATCGTGGCGCACAGCCAGGGAACGGTCATCGCCCTGGACGAGCTGGCGCATTCCAACTTCGGGCGCGGGCGCGAGTGGCTTCAGGGGATCGACGTGCGCTTGGTCACCATGGGCTCGCCCGCGGCGCACTTGTATCAGCATTATTTCCCCGTCGCTTATCCGGAATGGGGCTGTGCGGAATACTGGGGTGAGCTGCCGCTGCGGCTCGATGGATGGCTCAACCTGTATCGCATCGAAGATTTCGTCGGAACCACGATGGGAATGGGGAAGGAGGATGCGCAGTGCCTCGGGTTCTCGGAATCCTGCGTCGGTTCCGAGGGCGGGCACATCAACTACTGGCGCGACCGCCGGGTGATCCGCGAGATCCTCGCCGCCGGTGTTTTCGAGACGCCGTAAGTCTGCGCCGACGTCGCTGCCTTCGCAGCAACGGCCCTGGCCGCGAACCGGCCCGAGCGAAGCCTGTGGGAGCGGAATTCGTTCCGCGACCGCAGCAGGCCTACGCCACTTCCTCCACCGGTCTCTCCACCCGCCTCGCCCCCACCCCCAGCGGCCCCGCCGACAGATCCGCATTCACCAGCGCCGCGG
>CAZPFD010000329.1:0-3908 GCA_964585725.1 uncultured Ectothiorhodospiraceae bacterium
GGTAGTCGATCAAGCCGGCCTTCTGCACGCGGCCGGCGGCCTCCGTGACGCCCTCGCGGCGCACGCCGAGCATGTTGGCGATCAGCTCCTGCGTCATGACCAGCTCGTTGGAGGGCAGGCGGTCGAGGCTCAGCAGCAGCCAGCGGCAGAGCTGCTGGTCGATCGTATGATGCCGGTTGCAGACCGCGGTCTGGGCCATCTGGGTCAGCAAGGCCTGGGTGTAGCGCAGCAGCAGATGCTGCAGCTCGCCGGAGCGATGGAATTCCTGCTTCAGCAGTTTGGCCGGCAACCGGTACGCGTAGCCGGCGCTCTGCACGACGGCGCGGTTGGGCATGGTTTCGCCGCCCATGAACAGGGCGACGCCGATGATGCCCTCGTTGCCGACCACCGCGATTTCGGCGGAGGCGCCGTCGAGCATGACGTAGAGCAGGGACACGATGGAGGTGGTCGGGAAATAGACGTGACGCAGCTCGCTGTCGGACTCGTAGAGCACGCGGCCGAGCTCCATCGGGACCGATTCCAGGTGTGGAAAGAGGCGCCCGCGTTCCTCGGCCTGCAGGGCGGCGAGAAGGTGATTTTGACGGGGATCGTGCGCGGCAGGCATGATGAACCTCTCAACCAGTCAGCTACGATCGAACGAACTCACGAATGTGACTGAATAGCAGAGTGCTCGCAGATTATTATAGAGCATCCGATGTCCGCTATGTACGACAGCGTACGGAGGCAGCAAGGAGCTCGGGATTCGGCGCGGATTTCACCGGCCTGGGGCGCGTGCCCTGAGGCTCCCTGCCACACGGCTCCCGAATGCCCGGCAAGTGCACCGGGCACATGGCCTCGAAATGCAGGCGAAACGGCGCCGCGGGCGGGACGGGTCGCGCCGCGGCTGCGCGGATCGCGTGGGCGCGGGCGGTTTGCCGGGGATCGCCGCGGGCGTTAGAGTGGCGCGAGGCTATCGAAGCGTCTCGCCCGAACCCGATGTCGCGTTATCGCACACCGCTGCCCCGCCGCGGGCCGCCCGCAAGCGGCCGGTCTCACACGTGAGCGCGCCCGGTTCGCCGCGCGCCGGGCGAGGCGCGCGCCGGGTGGATTTCCTGGCGCAACCCGGGGGCTGTCTGCGCGGGCACATTCGGGTGCCCGGGGACAAGTCGATTTCCCACCGCGCCGTCATGCTGGGCGCCATCGCCGAAGGCGCCACCGACGTCGAGGGGTTCCTCGAGGGCGAGGACACCCTGGCCACTGCAGCGGCTTTCGAAGCCATGGGCGTGCGCATCGAGCGACCGGGGCCGGCCGGGGTGCGCCTTCACGGCGTCGGGCTGCACGGTCTGCGCGCTCCCCCGGGCCCGCTGTATCTGGGCAACTCGGGAACCTCGATGCGCTTGCTGGCCGGGCTCCTGGCGGGTCAGCCTTTCGACGCCGAGCTCACCGGGGACGCGTCGCTCTCGCGCCGGCCCATGCGCCGCATCAGCGAGCCGTTGCTGCGCATGGGAGCCGAGGTCTCGGCGAGCGAGGACGGCACGCCGCCCCTGCACATCCGCGGCGGCCGCACACTGGAAGCCATCGACTACACCATGCCCGTGGCCAGCGCCCAGGTGAAATCCTGCGTGCTGCTGGCCGGCCTGTATGCCCGGGGCACCACCTGCGTGGCCGAGGCCGCTCCCACCCGCGATCACACCGAGCGCATGCTCGCGGCCTTCGGCTATCCGGTGCAGCGCGCGCCCGCGCGGGTATGCGTGCGCGGCGGGGGCGTGCTGCGCGGCACGAAGGTGGCCGTGCCGGCGGACATCTCCTCGGCCGCCTTCTTCATGGTGGGAGCGGCCATCGCCGCGGGGTCCGAGGTGCTGCTGGAGGAGGTCGGCATCAATCCCACCCGCACGGGCGTGGTGGCCATCCTGCGCATGATGGGGGCCGACATCGAGCTTTCGAACGAGCGTGAGGTGGCCGGCGAGCCGCGCGCCGACATCCGCGTGCGCAGCTCGCGCCTCACGGGCGTGCGCATCCCCGAGGAGCTGGTTCCCCTCGCCATCGACGAGTTTCCGGCGCTGTTCGTCGCCGCCGCGTGTGCCCGCGGAGAGACCGTCCTCAGCGGCGCCGCGGAGCTGCGGGTCAAGGAGAGCGATCGCATCGCCGTCATGGCCGAGGGTTTGCAGCGGCTCGGGGTGGATGCGCGCCCGACCGCGGACGGGATGCGCATCCGCGGCGGGCGCATGACCGGAGGCACGGTGGCGAGCCACGGGGATCACCGCGTGGCCATGGCTCTCAGCACCGCGGCGCTCGCGGCGGCGCAGCCGGTGCGGGTCACGGACTGCGCGAATGTCGACACCTCCTTTCCCGGTTTCGCGGCGCAGGCGCGGGCGAGTGGTCTCCGAATCCAGGAGGAGAATGCGTGACCGGCCCTGCGGGCGCGCCGGCCATCACCATCGACGGACCTTCCGGGTCCGGCAAGGGCACCGTCGCCCGCCGGGTCGCACAACGGCTCGGATGGCACCTGCTGGACAGCGGAGCCCTCTACCGGGTGGTGGCCCTGGCCGCGGAGCGCCGCGGCCTGGCCCTGGATGACGAGGAAGCGCTGGCCCGGGTGGCCGAGGCCCTGGACGTAGAGTTCCTCAGCGGAGAGGCGAGCCGGGACTCCCGCGTGCTCCTGGAGGGGCGGGACGTGAGCGATGCCATCCGCAGCGAGCGCTGCGGCGAGAGCGCCTCGCGGGTGGCCGCTCTGCCGGCGGTGCGCCGGGCGCTGCTCGCCCGCCAGCGCGAGCTGCGGCGCCCGCCGGGGCTGGTGGCGGACGGGCGCGACATGGGGACGGTGGTGTTCCCGGACGCGGAAGCCAAGGTTTTCCTCACCGCGAGCCCTGAGGAGCGCGCCCGCAGGCGTTATAAACAGTTGAAAGACAAAGGGATAGAAAGTAAGATGTCGAGTCTTTCGGAGGAAATCGCGGCACGCGACAAACGCGACCGCGAGCGTGCGACGGCGCCTTTGAGGCCGGCGGAGGACGCCGTCGTCATCGACACCACCGAGCTGGACATCGACGCCGTTCTGGAGCGGGTGTTAGCGCTCGCCGCAGCGCGTGGTCTCATCCCCGATTGATCACCCCGGTCAGCGCGAAGGCGCGCGGCGCGCCGAGCGAAGGAGACAAGCATGTCTGCGTACACAACGTCTGGATTTTGGAGATCATGAGCGAAAGCTTTGCAGATCTGCTCGAGCAGAGCGAAGTCGAGAAAAAGATGCGGCCCGGCGCCATCCTCCAGGGCAGGGTGGTGGATATCCGGTCGGAGTTCGTCGTCGTCAACGCGGGGCTCAAGTCGGAGTCGTTGATTCCCATCGACCAGTTCAGGAGCGACAGCGGTGAGCTCGAGGTCGGCGTGGGGGATACCGTGGAGGTGGCGCTGGACACGGTGGAGGATGGATTCGGCGAGACACGGCTCTCGCGCGACAAGGCCAAGCGCGCGCAGGCCTGGAACCGCCTGGAGGACGCTTTCGAGAAGGGCGAGGCGGTCAGCGGCGTCATCAACGGCAAGGTCAAGGGCGGGTTCACGGTCGATATCGAGGACATCCGGGCCTTCCTTCCCGGGTCCCTGGTCGACGTGCGGCCGGTGCGCGACACCTCGTACCTGGAAGGCAAGCCGCTCGAGTTCAAGGTGATCAAGCTGGACCGCCGGCGCAACAACGTGGTGGTTTCGCGCCGCGCCGTCGTGGAGGAGGAGAGCTCCGCGGAGCGCGAGGCGCTGCTCGAGAGCCTGCAGGAAGGTGCCGTCCTCAAGGGCGTGGTCAAGAACCTGACCGACTACGGCGCGTTCGTGGACCTCGGCGGCATCGACGGGCTGCTCCACATCACGGACATGGCATGGCGGCGCGTCAAGCATCCCACTGACGTGGTCAACGTGGGGGACGAGATCGAGGTCAAGGTCCTCAA
>CAZPFD010000330.1:0-3899 GCA_964585725.1 uncultured Ectothiorhodospiraceae bacterium
GATCCGCATCGCCGCCGGCGAGCGGCTGCCTCTCTCGCAGGGCGACGTGCGCATGAACGGCTGGGCCGTCGAAGCGCGCGTATATGCGGAGGACCCGGCCGCGGGATTCCTGCCCTCCGCGGGACGCCTGGTGCGCTACCGCCCGCCGCGCGCGAGCCGCACGCTGCGCGTGGACGACGGCGTGTACGAGGGCGCCGCCGTCCCCGTGCACTACGACGCCATGCTGGCCAAGGTGATCGCGACGGCAGCGACGCGCGCCCGCGCCATCGAGCGCCTCCGGCAGAGCCTCGATGCGTTCTACATTCGCGGCGTCGCCCACAACCTGCGCTTTCTCGCGGCGATCCTCGAGCATCCGCGCTTCCGCGAAGGGCGCTTGAGCACGCACTTCGTCGCCGAGGAATACCCTGCGGGTTTCCGGCCCTCCCACGGCGCGGGCGACGAGCCCTCGCCCCTGGTGGTGCTGGCGGCCTACGTGCACGCGCGCGAGCACGAGCGCCACGAGCGCGCCGGAGGCGGTGCGCGGCGTGCTGCGCGAGGCCCGCGCGAGCGCGAATGGGTGGTGTGCATCGACGATCGCCGCTGGCCGGTCGCGGTGCGCCTCGTGCGCGGCGGGTGCGATGCGCGCTGCGGCGAGCGAAAGATCTCGGTGCGCAGCGCGTGGCGTCCGGGCGAGCGCTTCCTGCGGGGGACGGTGGATGGAGCCGCCGTGTGCGTGCAGGTGGAGCGCCGCGGGATCGGTTATCGCCTCGCGCGCGGCGCGGTGGAAGCGGAGATCACCGTGCTCGCACCGCACGTCGCCGAGCTCGCGCGCCAGGTTCGGCGCGGGCCCGGCGGGTCGAGCGCGCGCTATCTGCGCGCGCCCATGCCCGGGCAGCTCGTGCACCTGGCGGTGAGCCCCGAGGAGGAGGTGACGAGCGGTCAGATGCTCGCCGTCATCGAAGCGATGAAGATGGAGCACGCCCTCTACGCGGAGGCGGACGGCCGGGTGAAGGCGACGTTCCTCACCCCGGGCGCCCTGCTCGCGGTGGACGAGGTCATACTGGAATTCGAGTGACGGCCCCGGGTGGGCTTCGCTCCGATCGCCCTGCGCACGGCGGCCGATCGTTGCTGCGGTGCGCCTGCAGGTGTGCGCCGCCGCGCTCGTCAGCCTCCGTGCTGCGCCAACCGGCCCTGTCGCGGTCTCGGCCGCGAGGCCGGCGGACCGGGTATTTGCACCGCCGGGCGCCAGGGAATATCGTGATCGCAGGCAGATCCCCGGGCCACGAGGGCTCGCGGCACACCGGCTTCCTCACGTTTACACCACTTGGGCGTGTGGCACCGCGGAGGATTCATGAACACGCCGCCCAACATCCTCATCATGGGCGCTTCGTACGGCTCGCTGCTCGCGGCCAAACTGCTGCTCGCGGGGTACTCGGTGAAGCTGGCATGTCTCCCCGACGAGGCAGATCTGATCAACGCCGAGGGTATCCGGGTGCGCCTGCCGGTCAGAGGCAGGGAAGAGCCCGTCGAGCTCGATTCCCGGCGACTGCCGGGCGCTCTGTCGGCGGACCGCCCGGAAGCCATCGATGCGGCGCGCTTTGAGCTCGTGGCACTCGCTATGCAGGAGCCTCAGTACCGCGCGCCGGGCGTGCGTGAACTGCTCTCCGCCGTGGCGACGAGCAGGATCCCTTGCATGTCGATCATGAACATGCCGCCGCCCCCTTACCTGGAGCGCATCGGGCTCTCCGCCGATGGCGTGAAGGAATGCTATACCGACGTCACCGCGTGGGAGGCTTTTGAGCCCGCGCTGATGACCCTGGCCAGTCCCGACCCGCAGGCTTTCCGTCCTCCGCAAGAGAAGCCCAACGTGCTGCAGGTCGGTCTCGCCACCAACTTCAAGGTGGCCCGTTTTGAATCGGACGCTCATACGGCGCTGCTTCGGAAGATGCAGTCGGACATCGAGTCGGCCCGCTTTGATACGGGCGCCGGCGTCATCGAGCTGCCGGTCAAGATCAAGGTGCACGACTCCGTGTTCGTGCCATTGGCGAAGTGGAGCATGCTGATAACGGGCAACTATCGCTGCGTACAGGCGGACGGACCGCGATCCATCAAGGAGGCCGTGCACGGTGACATCGAGCTGTCACGCTCGCTGTACGACTGGGTCTGTGACCTGTGCAAGGCTTTGGGTGCGTCCGAGGGCGACATGGTCCCGTTCGAGAAGTACGCCGATGCAGCGGCCGGACTTACGAAGCCCTCTTCCGCGGCGCGCGCTTTGTACGCCGGTGCGACCCACATCGAGCGGGTCGACTGTCTCGTGAAAACCATCGCGGCACAGAAAGGGATGCGCTCCGACGTCGTCGATGAGATTGTGGCTTTGGTCGACGCCCGGCTCGAAAAGAACAGAACGGCCGCCTGAGCTTCCGGAGCGCGGTATGGCAGCCCCGAACAATCCTCGCGTGTGGCCCGGGTGGCCGGTCCCTCTGGGAGCGACCTGGGACGGCTCGGGCACGAACTTCGCCCTGTTCTCCGCGCACGCGGAGAAAGTGGAGCTGTGCCTCTTCGACGGCGACGGCCGCACCGAGACCGCGCGTGTCGTGCTGCCGGAGTTCACCCACGAGGTCTGGCACGGATACCTGCCCGACGTGCGCCCGGGACAGCTCTACGGCTACCGGGTCTACGGCCCCTACGCGCCCGATGACGGCCACCGCTTCAACCACCACAAGCTGCTCATCGATCCCTACGCCAAGGCGCTGCGCGGCGCGCTCGAGTGGCACGATGCGCTCTTCGGATATCGCGTCGGGGATTCGCGCGAGGACCTCTCCTTCGACGATCGCGACAGCGCGCCGTACGTTCCCAAGTGCGAGGTGGTGGACCCCGCCTTCACGTGGGGGGACGCGCCGGTGCAGCATCCGTGGCACGAGAGCATCCTCTACGAGCTGCACGTGCGCGGATTCACCATGCGCCACCCGGAGGTCCCCGAGAGCATACGGGGCACTTTCGAGGGCCTCGGGAGCAGTGTGGTGGTGGATTACCTCAAGCGGCTCGGCGTCACCGCCGTGGAGCTTCTGCCCGTGCACGCCTTCGTGCACGACCGGCATCTCGTCGAGCGCGGGCTGCGCAATTACTGGGGCTACAACTCCATCGCGTTCTTCGCGCCGCACCCCGAGTATCTCGCGCGCGGCGATCCGCGCGAGCTCAAGACCTTCGTGCAGGTGATGCACGACGCCGGGATCGAGGTGATTCTGGACGTCGTGTACAACCACACCGGCGAAGGCAACCGCATGGGGCCGACCCTGTCTCTGCGAGGCATCGACAACCGCTCCTACTACTATCTGGTGGGCGGCGACGAGCGCCACTACAACGACTTCACCGGCACCGGCAATGCGCTCGAGCTCCGGCACCCGCAGGTGCTGCGCATGGTGACCGACTCGCTGCGCTACTGGGCGCAGGAGATGCGCATCGACGGATTCCGCTTCGATCTCGCGACGACCCTGGCGCGGGTCAACGGCGAGTACGACGAGCACGCCGGGTTCCTGGACGCGGTGGCCCAGGACCCGGTGCTCTCCACGGTCAAGCTGATCGCGGAGCCGTGGGACACGGGCCCCGGGGGCTACCAGGTGGGGCGCTTTCCGCCCGGCTGGGCGGAGTGGAACGACCAGTACCGCGACACCGTGCGCCGCTACTGGCGCGGCGACGAGGGGCAGCGGGCGGCGCTGGCGTCACGCCTCTCGGCATCCGCCGACATCTACGATCACCGCGGGCGGCGCACCTGGGCGAGCATCAACTTCGTCACCGCCCACGACGGCTTCACCCTGCGCGACCTGGTCAGCTACAACGAGAAGCACAACGAGGCGAACAAGGAAGACAACCGGGACGGCTCCGACAACAACAACAGCTGGAACTGCGGCGCCGAGGGGCCG
>CAZPFD010000331.1:0-3895 GCA_964585725.1 uncultured Ectothiorhodospiraceae bacterium
CACGTGCGCGGGCGCACCTGCGAGGAGGTCGACGACACCGACGACCCCGCCGGCACGCTGTTCCAGGCCGCCGGACCGCTCAAGGAGAAGGGTGCGGAGACGGTGGTGGCGTACTGCACGCACCCGGTGCTCTCGGGCAGCGCGGCGGAGAAGATCGAAGCCTCCGTGCTGGACGAGCTGGTGGTGACCGACACCATCCCGCTGGACGAGCGCGCCTCAGCGTGCCCGCGCATCCGCCAGGTGAGCATCGCGGAGCTGCTCGCGGAGAGCCTGCGGCGCGTCAGCGCCGAGGAGTCCATCGGCTCGCTGTTCATGGACTAGACCGGCTTCGGAGCGCAGCGGCCGTAGGGCGGGATGCAATCCCGCCACAGAAGAGGCCGCTGGCCGCGAAGACGAACACGCATTACGGAGACATACATGGAATTCGAACTGGTTGCAGAGGAGCGCAGCGCCTCGGGATCGGGTACCGCGCGGCGGCTGCGCCGCGAGGGCAAGATACCGGCCGTGCTCTACGGCGCGGGCAAGGACGTGGTTCACTTGGCGCTGGATGCGAACGACCTCAACAAGAAGCTGGCGTACGAGGCGTTCTCCTCCCACATCCTGACCGTGAAAGTCGGCCGCAACAACGAGCAGGCCATCCTCAAGGACCTCCAGCGTCTGCCGGGCACGCCCAAGATCCTGCACCTGGATCTGCAACGGGTGGTGGCCACGCAGGAGCTCGAGATGCGCGTGCCCCTTCACTTCCTGAACGAGGAGGAGTGCGTGGGCAAGCGCGCAGGCGGGGTCATCTCCCACCTCATGACCGACGTCCCCATCCGCTGTCTGCCCAAGGATCTGCCCGAGTACATCGACGTCGATGTCATGAACCTGGAGATCGGCGATACCCTGCATCTCTCGCAGATCAAGGTGCCGGAAGGCGTGGAGCTGGTCGGCTTCAACCCCGAGGACGAGGAGTCGGATCAGGGCGTGGTGACCGTCTACCAGGCGCGCGAGTTCGTGGAAGAGGAAGAAGTGCCCGAGGAAGAGATCGAGGAGGGCGCCGAGGCCGCCGCGAAGCCCGAGGAGGGAGAGGAGGCCGAGGGCGGCGAGGAGCAGGAGAAAGAGAAGGAGTAGCGTTCGCGCTCGGGTGCATCATCCTTGTCATCCCCCATCCGCCTGGTCGTGGGCCTGGGCAACCCCGGGCCCCGCTACCTGCGCACCCGCCACAACGCCGGCTTCTGGTTCGTGGATGCGCTGGCCGCTCGAGCCGGCGGAACCTTTCGCGCCGCCGGGCGCTTCCTGGGCGAGGTGTGCGAGGTGGGCAGCGGCCCCCAGCTGGTCAGACTCCTCAAGCCCACCACCTACATGAACCTGAGCGGGCAGTCCGTGGCGGCGCTGTCGCGCTACTACCGCTACGCCCCCGAGGAGATCCTGGTGGCCCACGATGAGATCGATCTGCCGCCGGGTGTGGTACGCCTCAAGTCCGGCGGGGGTCTCGCGGGCCACAAAGGGCTGCAGGACATCGCCGCGCACCTGGGCGATCGCGGCTTCATCCGCCTGCGCATCGGCGTCGGGCGCCCTCCGCAGGGCGGGGAGGGCGTCGACCACGTGCTGGCGCGACCCACGGCCGAGGAGGAGGCGCTCATCATGCGCGCCATCGACGACGTGCTCGAGCTCATGCCCCACATCATGGAGGGCGATCTGGAGCGCGCCATGAACGTCTTGCACCAGCGCCCCGGCCCGGAGGACTCCGAATAGCGGATCGCCGGTGGAACCGGACACGGGTCCGAACATCCACCGCCACAACGCATTCCCGGAGTCGCCTCGGGTAACGGATCACCTCGACATCTCGGAGCCAGGAGTTGGGATTTCGCTGCGGCATCGTCGGTCTGCCCAACGTGGGCAAGTCGACGCTCTTCAACGCGCTCACCCGTGCGGGCGCGCCCGCGGAGAACTATCCCTTCTGCACCATCGATCCCCACGTCGGCGTGGTGCCGGTGCCGGACGCGCGGCTCCAGCGGATCGCCGCCATCGTGCGGCCCAAGACCGTCGTGCCCGCCGCCATCGAGTTCGTGGACATCGCCGGGTTGGTGGCCGGCGCCTCCAAGGGGGAGGGGCTCGGCAACCGGTTCCTCGCTCACATCCGCGAGACCCACGCCATCGCCCACGTCGTGCGCTGCTTCGAGGACCCGGACGTGGCGCACGTGAGCGGCGCCGTCTCCCCGGCGCGCGACATCGAGACCGTCGAAACCGAGCTTCTCCTGGCGGATCTGGAGACCGTGCAGCGCGCGCGCGACAAGGCCGCCAAGGCGGGCAAGGCCGGCGACCCGGAAGCGCGGGCGCAGGCGGCGCTCCTCGAGCGCGTGCTCGAGACGCTCGATGCGGGCCGGCGCGCGAGCGCGCTCGAGTTGTCCCCGGAGGACGAGCAGCGGCTCCGCCACCTGCACCTGCTGACCCGCAAGCCGGTTCTCTACATCGCCAACGTGGCTGAGGACGGCTTCGTCGACAACCCGTATCTGGACGAGGTCGCCGCCGTCGCCGAGCGCGAGGGTTCCCCGGTGGTGCCGGTGTGCGCCGCCATCGAGGCGGAGCTCGCCGATCTGCCCGCAGACGAGAAGGGAGAGTTCCTGACCGAGATGGGCCTCGACGAGCCCGGCCTCGAGCGCGTGGTGCGCGCGGGCTATGCGCTGCTCGGGCTCCAGACCTTCTTCACCTACAACCAGAACGAGGCGCGGGCGTGGACCGTCGCCGTGGGCACCCGGGCTCCCCAGGCGGCGGGGGTGATTCATACCGACTTCGAGCGCGGCTTCATCCGCGCCGAGGTGGTGTCCTTCGAGGACTTTGTGCGCCATGGCGGCGAGCAGGGTGCGAAGGACGCGGGGCGCTGGCGGCTGGAGGGCAAGGATTACGTGGTGCAGGACGGGGACGTCATCCGCTTCCGCTTCAACGTCTGACCTCGATCCCTGGCGGCGGGCGGGCACCATGGGCGCGGCTTTCAGCCACGATGAGCAGCCGTTGCCCGCGGAACCCGCGAGCGCCGAAACGCCGGAGTAGGGCGGGATGGAGCGCAGCGCAATCCCGCCGTAGGAACTCCGAGATTATCAGTGTGGGAAGACGCTAGAATACGCTACTTGCCGGCCTCGGGGCCTTTCGGTATCTTCTGCCTCCCTGGCGGCCGGCCCTCCGAGATCCCGAATCTGGCTATGTAGCTCAGCGGTTAGAGCACGGCACTCATAATGCCGGAGTCGGTGGTTCGAATCCACCCATAGCCACCAGCACTTACGTTTCACTTCTCACCTCGTTTCGAGCGCCAGTGCCGTGCTTTTTTGGTAAGGCGCCTGCAAGCGACTCGCGAGATATTGGGAGGCAGAGGGCATCAAGGACCTCCAGACTCGAATCTCGGTCTTCCGCGTCTTCGCCGGTTGGATCGGCAAGAAGGGCATGATCCGCGAGTCCGAGCGCTACGTCGAGAACCCCCAATGCGTCCGCCGCCGCTATGCGACCCGCGAGGACAAGACCTGGTCGGGCCATGGCGTGGACGTCATGGCGCGCCTCAAAGAAGTCGTCGCGCTCGATCCTCGCGTCGCGCTCATTCTCGAGCTTCAGCTCCTCTTCGGCCTGCGCATCAAAGAGGCGATGCTGTTGCGCCCGCACCTCGCCGACCGCGAGTCCTTTCTCGCCATCAATCGCGGCACCAAGGGCGGCCGGGACCGCACCGTGGACATCACCGACTCAGTGCAGCGTGATGCCCTCGAGCGCGCAAAAGTTCTTGCGCCCGATAGAGCTTCCTCCCTCATTCCGAAGGACAGGAGCTTCACCTCCTATCGCAAGCACATCTACCGCGTCTGCAACCGAGCCGGTGTCGGTCGCCGCTTCGGCCCCGTCCCCCACGGGCTGCGCCACGAGTACGCCAATC
>CAZPFD010000332.1:0-3886 GCA_964585725.1 uncultured Ectothiorhodospiraceae bacterium
TGGGCTTGCCGGTGGAGCCCGAGGTATAGAGGATGAACAGCGGATCCTCCGCGTCCATCTTCTCGGGCGCGCACTCGGGCGACGCCTTCTGCACCAGCTCGTGGTACCAGTGGTCGCGGCCGTCCGCCCAATCGATCTTGCCGCCGGTGTGCTTGACGACGATGACCGAGTGCACGTTCGGGCAGTGCTCGAGCGCCTCGTCCGTGTTGGCCTTGAGCGGCACCTTGCGGTTGCCGCGCACGCCCTCGTCCGCCGTGATCACCACCCGGCAGTCGGAGTCCAGAATGCGGTCCTTGAGGGACTCCGGCGAGAAGCCCCCGAACACCACCGAGTGCACGGCGCCGATGCGCGCGCAGCCGAGCATCGCCACCACCACCTCGGGGATCATGGGCATGTAGATGGAGACGCGATCACCCTTCCTGACCCCGCGCTCCTTCAGCGCGTTGGCGAACCTGCACACCTCCTGGTGCAGCTCCCGGTAGGTAAGCTTCTTGTCGTCCTTGGGGTCGTCGCCCTCCCAGATGATGGCGGTCTTGTCGCCCCGGGACTCGAGATGGCGGTCCAGGCAGTTATAGGCGGCGTTGAGCTTGCCCCCCTCGAACCAGCGGATGTGGACGTCCCCCGTGTAGCTCCAGTCCCAGACCTTG
The DNA here is from genome assembly GCA_964585725.1 of uncultured Ectothiorhodospiraceae bacterium. Classification (GTDB taxonomy): domain Bacteria; phylum Pseudomonadota; class Gammaproteobacteria; order HK1; family HK1; genus CAZPFD01. The sequence continues at coordinate 648 of CAZPFD010000332.1, forward strand.
TCCCATTTCCCGAACCATTCGAGGTACTTCCCGGCCTGCTCTCCCCAGAAGCCCTCGGGGTCCTTCATCGAGCGCTCATACATCTCCTTGTACGTATCGGCGTCGATGTGCGCGCGCTTCGCGAACGCGGCGGGAACGTCGTAGACCTTGTCGTCAGCCATGGGTTGCTCCTCTGCTTCTGCGTTCGCCCTCCCCCTCGCCCCGCGGCGCGAGAGGACGGCCTTGTTCTGAGCGACCGAAGAAAATCCTTCGCGGGAGTTTAAAACATCGCCTCGCTCGGCGTCAGGCGCGGCACCGGAGCCACGCCGCCGGGGCCGGTGCCCCCGAACGAAATCATTGACGATTCAGGTACATGGGGCAACCCGCGCGCCCCCGCCCAGCGCTGGCGCGCCCGCCCCGCGCCGACGCGCGCAACCGCAGATGGGTTCCGGGGTATGTGCCGCGCAGGGCGGGATGAGCGCAGCGGAATCCCGCCGAAAAGCCCGTTTCGGCGGGATTGCATCCCGCCCTACTTCTCGGCCACGAGGTAGGCGAGCCACGCCGGATCCGGCTCCCCGACCTCGGTCGGCTCGAAGACCCCGTTGCCCTCGCCGGTCTCCTCGTCCGTCCCCTCCCAGTACACCGTGGCCCTGGCGAAACCTGCTTCCGTGAGCAGCTCGCGCAGCTCGGGCAGGGTCCACAGCCGCCAGTGGTAGCTGAAGGCCTTGTTGAGGCGGGACCCGTCGCGGAACGTGAAGTGGATGTAGCAGGTCATGTGGCCGTTGACGGGGTTGTACTCCGCCTGGTCCCAGATGTAGGTGAAGCGCCCGTAGTCGTGGCGATCCTTCATGACCTCGAAGGCTTCCGACCCGCCGTAGGCGTCGAGGAAGAAGATGCCGTCCTCGGCGAGCCCCTCGCGCACGCGCTCGAAATAGCGGCGCAGGCCCGCACGCTCCTTGAAGATCCAGTAGCTGAAGTTCATGGCGAGCACCGCGTCCACCGGCTCGGTGCGGACTTCCATGACATCCGTGTTCAGCAGCTGAATGCGCTCGGCGCCGTCCGCGAGCTTGGCGACGTTGTGCTCCCTGCCCCAGGCCAGCACCTCCGGATCGAGGTCGACGCCGTAGGCGCGGTTGGTATCGCGGCGCCGCACCCATTCGCACGCGGTCGCCGCGGTCCCGCAGAAATCCTCGCGCAGAAGGCGCGCTTGCCGCCCGCGCAGGCGCTCGAAGGTCTCATCGACGAAGTCGATCTCCGCCTCCACGCACTGCACCGACTCCTCGTAGAGCACGTGCGGGTCGGCGCGCGAGGCCAGGGAGGGTTTGTCGTCTCGTCGCTTGGGGGTGCGCCGGGGCGCGCCCGCGGTGCGGCGTCGTCGTCGGCTCATGCGTGTGTCACCAGGGAGAACGGGAGCGGATCGGGCGGCGCAGCTCGCGCCTCATGCGCCGCCGGCCGGTGCTCTCGAGCGCCGGGTTGGGCGGGGAAGGGCGGGTGGCTGCACCGGCGGCGAGCGGTCCATCCTTGGAGAGTATTGACCGGGCCAATGAAAATTATTGCAAATGTCAATAAAATACCGTTCCACTATATTACAAGCTTATCATTTCAGCGGTCGTTCGCGGGCGAACAACAAGACCGGCCCGTCTACCGCGCCATACTATAGACAAAATCAACAACGTCGCGCGAGGCGGGACGTCCTTGTCGCCGGAGGAGACGTTATGAGCGAGCAATCCTACGAAGCCGTCTATCAGCGCTCCCTTGACGACCCGGACGGATTCTGGGGGGAGATTGCAGAGGACATCCACTGGGAGAAGAAGTGGGACAGGGTGCTGGACGACTCCAACGCGCCCTTCTACCGCTGGTTCACGGGCGGCGTCCTCAACACCTGCTACAACGCGCTCGATCTCCACGTGGAGCGCGGGCGCGCTGAGCAGCTCGCGCTCGTCTACGACAGCCCGGTCACCGGAACCGTCAAGCGCTACACCTACGCCGGCCTGCGCGACGAGGTGGCGCGTTTCGCGGGGCTGCTGCGTGCGCTGGGGGTCGACAAGGGCGATCGCGTCATCATCTACATGCCCATGGTGCCCGAGGCCGCGGTGGCGATGCTCGCCTGCGCGCGCATCGGCGCCATCCACTCGGTGGTGTTCGGCGGCTTCGCTTCCAAGGAGCTGGCCACCCGCATCGACGACGCCAAGCCCAAGGTCATCGTCTCGGCCTCGTGCGGCATCGAGCCCGCGCGCGTGGTCGAGTACAAGCCGCTGCTCGACCGCGCCATCGAGCTGTCCTCGCACAAGCCCCGGGCCTGCGTGGTGCTGCAGCGCCCCCAGGCCCCCGCGCAGCTCCAGGCGGGCCGCGATCACGACTGGGAGGAGCTGCTCGCCAAGGCGCAGCCGGCGCAGTGCGTGCCCGTCGCCGCCACCGACCCCCTCTACATCCTCTACACCTCGGGCACGACAGGGCAGCCCAAGGGCATCGTGCGCGACAACGGCGGCCACGCGGTGGCGCTCAAGTGGAGCATGAAGAGCGTCTACGACATCGACGCCGGGGATGTGTACTGGGCGGCCTCCGACGTGGGCTGGGTGGTGGGGCATTCGTACATCGTGTACGCGCCGCTGCTCAAGGGCTGCACCAGCGTGCTCTACGAGGGCAAGCCGGTGGGAACCCCCGATCCCGGCGCCTTCTGGCGGGTCATCTCGGACCACGGCGTGAAGGCCCTGTTCACCGCGCCCACCGCCTTCCGCGCCATCAAGAAGGAGGACCCCGACGGCGAGCACATCCGCCGCTACGACCTGTCGCGCTTCGAGACGCTGTTCCTGGCCGGCGAACGCTGCGACCCGGACACCCTCGTCTGGGCCCGGGAGAAGCTGGAGCGGCCGGTCATCGACCACTGGTGGCAGACGGAGACGGGGTGGGCCATCGCCGCCAACTGCACCGGCATCGAGCGCTTTGCTGTGAAGCCGGGCTCGGCCACCAAGCCGGTGCCGGGCTACGACGTGCAGTTCCTCGACGAGGGCGGCAAGCCCGTGCCGCCCGGGCAGATCGGGAACATTGCGGTGCGCCTGCCGCTGCCCCCGGGATGCTCGCCGACGCTGTGGGGCAACGACGAGCGCTACCGCGAGGCTTACTTGTCGCGCTACCCGGGCTACTACCTGACCGGCGACGCCGGGTACCGCGACGAGGACGGGTACGTGTGGATCATGACCCGCACCGACGACGTCATCAACGTGGCGGGTCACCGCCTCTCCACCGGCGCCATGGAGGAG
>CAZPFD010000333.1:0-3869 GCA_964585725.1 uncultured Ectothiorhodospiraceae bacterium
CGCGCCTTGTATCTGCAGGCATCTCCACGCCCTCGCTTCGCGCGCTGGTGAGAAACGCCGTCGCCTTCCGAACCATCCGCGCACCGATGACGGCACCACCTCGATCGACACGGGAATGCCGAGCGCACTGAATGGTGTACACGGAGCACGATGTCTCGTTCGGGGACGCCGTCAAGGTCTGGGTAAGGGTCGCTGCCCTCAGCTTCGGAGGGCCCGCCGGGCAGATCGCGGTCATGCACCGCATCCTGGTCGAGGAGAAGCGCTGGGTCAGCGAGGCCCGCTTCCTGCATGCGCTCAATTACTGCATGCTGCTCCCGGGGCCGGAGGCCCAGCAGCTCGCGACCTACATCGGCTGGCTCCTGCACGGCACCCGCGGCGGGCTCGTCGCCGGCAGCCTGTTCGTTCTGCCCGGCTTCGTCAGCATCTTGGCGCTGAGCATTCTGTACGCGGGGTTCCACGATCTCACGCTCGTTCAAGGGGTTTTCTTCGGCGTCAAGGCCGCGGTGCTCGCCGTGGTGGTCGCGGCGCTCATCCGGATCGGCCAGCGCGCGCTGCGAAGCCCCCCGATGTACGCCGTCGCCGCCGCCGCGTTCGTCGCCATATTCTTCCTCGACGTGGCCTTTCCGCTCATCATCGCGGGCGCAGCGCTCGCAGGGTTCTTCGGCGGGCGAATCGCGCCCCGTCACTTCGCGGTCGAAGCGCACGCGCCAGGGACCGAGGACGAGGCAGTCGGCGCCGGCGATGGGAGCGCGGGCGGATCGCGGGCGACACCGACTCTGCTCCGGGGCGCGCGGGTCTCGGCGGTGTGGCTCACGTTGTGGCTCGCCCCCGTCGCCATGCTGGCCGCGACCCTCGGCTTCGGCCACGTGTTCACTCAGGTCGCGGTGTTCTTCTCGAAGCTCGCGGTGGTCACCTTCGGAGGCGCCTACGCCGTCCTCGCCTACATGGCACAGGAGGCGGTGCAGAACTACGGGTGGCTCGCGCCCGGGGAGATGCTCGACGGCCTCGGCATGGCGGAGACCACGCCCGGCCCGCTCATCCAAGTGGTGCAGTTCGTCGCCTTCATGGGCGCGTTCCGCAACCCGGGGGCTCTCGATCCCTTCACCGCGGGCGCCCTGGCGTCGGTCGTCGCCACCTGGGTCACGTTCGCGCCGTGCTTTCTGTGGATCTTCCTCGGCGCGCCCTACGTCGAGTCTCTGCGCGGAAACAAGTCCCTGACCGCGACGCTGTCCGCCATCACGGCTGCCGTCGTCGGGGTCATCCTCAATCTCGCCGTATGGTTCGCGCTGCACGTCATGTTCGCGGAGATCGACGAGGTGCGGGTCTGGGGCCTCAGGCTGCAGGTGCCCGTGGCGGGGACCTTGAACGCGGCCAGCGCCGTCCTCGTGATCGCGGCCTTCGTCGCCATGTTACGCTTCAAGGTGGGGATGATCCCCGTGATCGCCGGGAGCGCGCTGCTCGGGGCGCTCTACTACGGGTGGGGTTGAGCCGCGCGACGCTGCATGCAGCGGTCTCGCTGCACGCTCCTAGAGATCGCGGTCGATGCGGATGCCGAACTCGCGGGCGAGTCCCTGCCGGCCCTTGGGGGTCACCCTCACCGCGCGGCTGTCGGCGCTGCGGCGAAGCCACTGGAGGTCGATCAAGCGTGCCGCGAGCGCGGCGCCCAGCGCTCCCGCGACGTGATGGCGCCGCTCGCTCCAGTCCAGGCATGCGAGGACGAAGCGTCGCCGCCGGCGACGGGCGCGGGCGAGGTCCAGCCCGAATGCGGTCAGGAAGGCCTCGCCCTGGGCGGTGAGCGCGAGGCCCTCGTCCTCGTAGGCGAGCGCGCCGCGGGCGAGGAGATTGTCGGTGAGCGCCACCCCCAGCCCGCCCGCGATGTGGTCGTAGCACATGCGTGCCCGGCGCAGCACGTCGTCGCGCGGGCCGAGGCGATGATCGCGCCGGGGCCGGTCGGCGCTCACCACCATGAGCGCCTCCACCGCGCGCGCCACCGCCGGGCTTGCGAGCCGGTAGTAGCGGTGCCGGCCCTGCCTCTCCACCTGCACCAGGTGGCCGTCGCTCAGCTTGGCGAGGTGGGCGCTGGTGGTCTGGGCGGATACCCCTGCCACGTAGGAGAGCTCGGTCGCGGTGCGGGCGCGCCCGTCGAGGAGCGCGCACAGGATACTGGCGCGGGCGGGATCTCCGATGAGGGCGCCGGCCGAGGCGACGCTGGGTCCGTATTGCACATTTCGACATTACACGAAGTATGGTTTGCGGACAACTGATATCATCCACTGGAACGACCGCCCGGAGGAGGACGCCATGCATGCCGTGATTTTCGAGGTGTGGCCGCGCAGCACCCACCGCGACGAGTACCTGCGCCTCGCGGCCGAGCTCAAGCCGGAGCTCGAGAAGATCGACGGCTTCATCTCCGTCGAGCGTTTCACCAGCCTGACCCACGAAGGCAAGATCCTCTCGCTGTCCTTCTGGCGCGACGAGGAAGCCATCGCGCGCTGGCGCGAGCACCACCAGCACCGCCAGGCCCAGGGTGCGGGGCGGGCCAGCATCTTCGAGGACTATCGCTTACGCGTGGCGGCGGTGATCAGGGACTACGGCATGTTCGAGCGCGACCAGGCGCCGCGGCGGGATTGACTGCGCGCAAGTGACGAAGCGCCGCGTCCGCGGCGACTGGATCCACTGCATCAATATGCATCAATAGCACGCCCCGGCGGTCCGCCGCGTCGCCGCTACGCCGGCACCTGCGTGCGCGGCGAGGTGTGCACGATTCGGATGAAAGCGCGCGGTCCGTGTCACAGGGAGCGATGAATAGAATTCATCTGTGCCTTGAAAACGTATCGTTTGTCAGCCGGCGAATGGGGCCCTACCTTGGTGCGGTAGAGACGAAGGATGCCGCGCCGGCCTTGATAGGGATGAGCTGCTCTCACGTGTACGGAGATCAGCACGGGCACGGGGCGGCTTTGAGCCCGTCACCGCAGAAGGAGGGCAACCGATGCGCGCCGAGCACTTTCACAGTCCCGAGCTGCGGCGTCCCGCCGGGGCCGGCGGGGACACCGCGCCAGCGCGGGTGACGGCGCCCCTGACGTACATGGTCAGGGGCCCGAAGAAACCGTACGTCCACACGGCGGCGCTCACGGGCGGCGCCCCGCGCTATTTCGCCGAGATGGAGCCCCATGCCGTTGACATCCGCAATGCCCGGGGCATCGCCGGAGGCCTCTCGCTCGATCGCGAGGGCTTCGAGCTCTGGCACCACGACACCCTGGTTGGCGATTTTCGCGACGATGCGCAGGTGGAGCGCATCTACTACCCGGAGATCGAACGGCTGCTTGTGCAAGTCACCGGCGCGTCGCGCGTGGTCGTGTTCGATCACACCCGACGCACCGACGACGGCACGGAAAGGGAAGGGTTTCGGGGGCCGGCCAACCGCGTGCACAACGACTACACCGCCCGCTCCGGGCCCGAACGCGTGCGCGCGCTGCTCGGTGCGGAGCAAGCCCGAGCGCTGAACGGGACCCGCGTGGCCCAGATCAACGCCTGGCGGCCGATGCATGGTCCCGTCCTTCGCTCACCGCTCGCGCTGCTGGACGCCTCGAGCGTGGCGCCGGACGATCTGATCGCCACCGACAACGTCTACCCCGACAGAGTGGGCGAGATCTACCATCTCGCCTACCACCCGAACCATCGCTGGTTCTACTTCCCTCGCATGCGGCGCCACGAAGTGGTGCTGATCAAGGGCTACGATTCCCTCGAGGACGGCCGAGCCCGGTTCACGCCGCACACCGCTTTCGATGACCCCGCGACGCCGAAAGACGCGCCGGCGCGCGAAAGCATCGAGGTGCGCACGCTGGTCCTGTTCTAGCCCGCATTTCTCA
>CAZPFD010000334.1:0-3861 GCA_964585725.1 uncultured Ectothiorhodospiraceae bacterium
CGCCTGACCGATGAGGATGGGACCGGCGCCGATGATGAGAAGGCTGTCGATGTCGGTGCGTTTGGGCATCGTGCGTTCAGCTCACGCGGTCAGCCCGCCGCCGCGCCGTGGGCCGCACCGGCCGGCTGCGCCATGAGCTCGACGAACCGATCGAAGAGGTAGCCCGGGTCGCGGGGGCCCGGGCTCGCCTCGGGATGGCCCTGGAAGCCGAACGCAGGCCGATCCGATACGCGGATACCCTGGAGGCTGCCGTCGAAGAGCGAGCGATGGGTGGCGCGCACGTTGGCGGGGAGGCTCCCCTCGTCCACCGCGAACCCGTGGTTCTGGCTGGTGATGAGCACGCGCCCCGTCTCCACATCGAGCACGGGATGGTTGGCCCCGTGATGGCCGAACTTCATCTTCACGGTGCGCGCGCCGCTCGCGAGCCCGAGCAGCTGCAGGCCCAGGCAGATGCCGAACACCGGGACGCGCGCCTCGAGCAGCTCGCGCACCGCGGCGATGGCGTAGGCGCAGGGCTCGGGATCCCCCGGCCCATTGGACAGAAACACCCCGTCGGGCTCGAGCGCGAGCACGTCGCGGGCGCGGGTCTCGGCCGGCACCACCGTCACCCGGCAGCCGCGCGCGACCAGCATGCGCAGGATGTTGCGCTTGACGCCGAAATCGTAGGCGACCACGTGGCGCGCCGGGGCGTCCTCCGCCGGCTGCGCGTAGCCCCAGCCGTGCGCCCCCTGGGCCCAGGTGCCCTCGCGCCACGCGTAGCGCTCGCGCGTGGAGACCACCCGGGCCAGGTCCATGCCTGCAAGCCCGGGGAAGGCCCGCGCCGCGGCCACCGCGTGCTCCGGATCGATGCCCTCGCCCGCGACCAGGCAGCCGTCCTGGGCGCCCTTCTCGCGCAGCAGCCGGGTGAGGCGCCGGGTGTCCACGCCGGCGATGGCGACCACGCCGCGCTCGCGCAGGTACGCGCTCAGATCACCCTCGGCGCGCCAGCTGCTCGACAGCCGCGGCAGCTCACGGATCACCAGTCCGCTGGCCTGGATGCGCGGCGCCTCCTCGTCGGCGGCGTTCACGCCGGTATTGCCGATGTGGGGATAGGTGAGCGTGACGATCTGACGGCAGTAGGAGGGATCGGTCAGGATCTCCTGATAGCCGGTCATCGCGGTGTTGAACACCACCTCCCCCACGGTCTGCCCGCAGGCGCCGGCGGCCTCGCCCCAGAACAGGGCGCCGTCCTCGAGTGCCAGAAGCGCGGGGGTCCTCATGTGTCACCTTGCATACGAAAACGGGAGCCGCCCCAGGGCGCTCCCGTTCGGTCCTCTGTCTGGATTCGCCTTCACGCCAGCTCGCGTGCCGTTGCGTGGTGTCATCCTTCGAATGAAGGAAGGCCGCCGCAACGACCTATTGGATGATACGTCACCCTCATTCCGTCTGTCCACGCGCCGCGAAGGAACGCGGATCGCACGATGCACGGCCGCCGTTACGCATCCCTTCATTGGCCCGTGCTCCGCCCACGCACTAACATGGCCATTCACGTATGCAGCGGCTCGGCGCCGCCGTCACCATCATCGAGACCATGCGTCCGGCACCACGGTCCCTGTCCCCGCAAGCGCTGTGCCGCGTGCGCGACATCCCCGACCCCGGCTCCCGGGGCTTCCGGGTGGAGCGCGGCGGCGAGGTGCAATCCATCGTCGTGGTGCGCCGCGGCGACGCCGTCTACGGCTACGTCAACCGCTGCCCCCACACCGGCGTCACCCTGGACTGGCTGCCCGATCAGTTTCTCGACGCGGAGGGCGAGCTGATCGTATGCGCCACCCATGGGGCGCTGTTTCGCATCGAGGACGGATACTGCGTCGGCGGGCCGTGCGCCGGCGACAGCCTGCGCCCCGTGCCGCTGCGCGTCGAGGACGGCGAGGTCCTGCTGCAAGACGGCTGAAAGAACCGCAGCCCGCCGACGCGTGGCCGGCGGCTAAACGCTAAACTGCACCCCCCGGCGCGCGCGGGTCGCGAACCGAGGGCACGCACATGCGCACCGGAGCCCGAACTGCGAATGTCCGGTCGATCTCAGAACACCTCCACCGCGGTCGACTTGAAGCTGACCCACACCGGCGTCCCCAGCTCGAGCGCCTGCTCGGCCAGGGAAGCGCGCGTGATGATCGCATGAAATCGCTCGCCCGCGTTCACGGTCACGCGCACGCGACCGTTCTCCAAGGCGATGCTCGTCACCCGGCCCTCGAAGCAGTTGCGCATGCTGGAGTCCAGCGGACCGCGGGAGAGCACGATGTCCGACGGCTCGACGGCCAGGTGCGTGCCCATGGCCGCGCCCTCGGGCACCTCGATGGCGATGCGCCCGGTGTCGAAGACGCCACGCGCCGTATCCAGCCGCCCGCGGAACAGGTTCACCAGGGAAGTGGCCATCAGGTGGCCGGCGACCAGGCTGAGCACCGTGCCCGCGAGCGCCTGCGCGCGCACCAGGTCGTGGCTGGTGAAGACCACGGTGTGACCGTGCTCGCGGTTCAGCGTGTGGATGAGCCCCTCCAGCTCCTCGACGCTCGCCCGGTCGAGGTAAGTGAAGGGCTCGTCCAGGAGCAGCACCTGCGGATCGAGGGCCAGCGCCCGGGCCAGCGCGACCTTCTGGGCCTCGCCTCCCGAGAGCGTACGCGCCGGGCGCTGGGCCAGACCGAGGACGCCCACCTGCTCGAGCGCGCGGGCGGCGCGTTCCTGCCGCTGCGCAGTGCCGACGCGGCGCAGCTTGAGGCCCACCTCCACGTTCTCGCGCGCACTGCCGCGCAGCAGATAGGGGTTCTGGGGCACCAGGCCCACCCGCCGCCGCAGGCCCACGAGCTCCCGGCCCGCGGTGGACTCACCGAAGAAACGGATCTCCCCGCGCCGGGGCGCCTCGATGAAAGCCAGCAGGTGCAGCAGCGTGCTCTTGCCCGCGCCGTTGGGGCCCACGAGCGCGGTGAGCCCGCCCGCGCGCAGGGTGAGCTCCGGGATCTCGAGCACGCTGGGGCCGCCGTAGTCGTAGGCGACGTCCTTCAACTCGTAGGCCGGGGTCACGCCACCCTCCGCTTGAGCCCCTGGAGCATTCCGTTGACGATGAACGCCACGGTCAACAGCACGAGTCCGAGGGCGAGGCCCAGCTCGAACTCGCCCTTGCTGGTCTCCAGCGCGATGGCCGTGGTCATGGTCCGCGTGTAGCCCTCGATGTTGCCGCCCAGCATCATCGCCACGCCGACCTCGCCGATGGCGCGCCCGAAGCCCATGACCACCGCCGCCATCACGGCGATGCGCGCCTCGCTCAGGATGATCCGCGACTGCTGCGCCCAGCTGGCGCCCAGCGCGCGGCAGGTCAGCAGGAGCCGCGGATCGGTGCTGCGGATGGCCGTCAGGGTGAGGTTCCAGACGATGGGCAGAATCAGCACCGCCTCCCCGATGATGATGGCCCAGGGCGTGTACAGGATCTCGAGGCCGCCGAGCGGCCCGTTGCGCGTGAACATGCCGTAGAGAAACAGCCCCACCACCACCGTGGGCAGGGCCATCAGGGTGTCGAGCACCTGGGTCAGCAGCGCCTTGCCGCGAAAGTCCTTGAGCGCCACCAGCAGCCCGAGCGGGATGCCGGCGAGCGACGCCAGGAGCACGGCGACGATGGATACCCGGATCGAGGTCCAGACGATGAACCAGATCTCGGGGTCGAAGCTCAGGATGAGCGCCAGCGCGCCCTGGAGCGCTTCCAGGAAGTAGGCCACCGCCGGTCCTCCCAGGGGGTCAGGTCTTGCAATGCCACATTCGCACCGAATCCGCCTTCAAGTCGGTTGGCTGAGCAAATGCGGCATTGCAAGACCTGACCCCTCAAGGTTTCTCAAG
>CAZPFD010000335.1:0-3838 GCA_964585725.1 uncultured Ectothiorhodospiraceae bacterium
CAGCGGGGTGAATGAGCGCAGGCCCATGGTCTGCAGCATCTCCTGGGCCACGATCACCTCCTGCGTGCGATCGCCGCCCGGGTCGGGGGTCAACGAGACGCGAATGGTGTCCCCTATCCCCTTCTGGAGCAGCACGGCCATGCCTGCCGTGGAGGCCACGATGCCCTTGGATCCCATGCCCGCCTCGGTCAGCCCGAGATGCAGCGCATAGTCGCAGCGTGCCGCCAGCTCCGAGTACACCGCGATGAGATCCTGCACCCCGCTCACCTTGCACGAGAGCACGATGCGGTCGCGGGGCAGGCCCAGCGCCTCGGCCTGCGCGGCGCTCTCCAGCGCCGACACGATGAGCGCCTCGCGGGTGACCTCGAACGCCTCCCTGGGCTGTGCGCGCTTTGCGTTCTCGTCCATGAGCCGGGTGAGCAGGGCGCCGTCCAGGCTTCCCCAGTTGACGCCGATGCGCACCGGCCGCTCATAGCGCAGGGCCACCTCGATCATGGTCGCGAACTGCGCGTCCCGCTTCTTGCCGAAGCCGACGTTGCCGGGGTTGATGCGGTACTTGGCGAGGGCCTCGGCGCAAGCCGGATATTCGGTGAGGAGCCGGTGACCGTTGTAGTGGAAGTCGCCGATGAGAGGCACGTTGCACCTCACCGCATCGAGCCGTTCGCGGATCTCCGGCACGGCACGCGCCGCCTCGGGCGTGTTCACCGTGACGCGCACCAGCTCCGAGCCCGCGCGCGCCAGCGCCTCCACCTGGGCGGCGGTGGCCGCCGCGTCGGCGGTATCGGTGTTGGTCATGGATTGGACCACGATGGGCCCGCCGCCGCCGATGGTCACCGGACCGACTTTGACGCCGACGCTGTAGCGGCGCTGCATCTGCGGATTACCCGTCATACGACTCCGAATCTTCTGCGGTCGAACGCCCGTGAGTCTAACGCCGGGCGCAGGTTCTAACAATTGGCCCCGGACGCGGCTTCCGGCGACGCCGCGCGCGGCGGGCGCGGCTCATGCTGCGCTCGCCGGGTCGAAGGGCAGCGCCCGGCCCGCGCGATCCATGCGCCGGTAGTGCGCCAGCAGCGCCGGCACGTCCGGCCTCGCACCGCCACCCAGCAACCGCTGCCAGCGAAGCAGCGCCGCGGCGGCCTCGGCCAGCGGAGTGTGTCCGTAGACGCCGGTGCTCGCGCGGCGCGCGTATTGAAACGCCCGAAAGGCCGTGAACCACTGGAAGAAGCGCTTGCGAAAGGTCTCCGGCGCGGCGCTGTTGGCCCGGATCTCCGCCACCTTGGCGACGAAGCCGGCCTGCGCGAGGTACCCGGCCAGGGGCTCCGGCAGGCGCCCTTGCACGGCGGCGGCCTCGCCCCCCGAATGGAGCGCGTCGACGGCGCTGCGCAGCGCGCCCAGATCGCGGAACACCTCGGGCGCGTAGACCGGGTACTCGTCGCGGCCGCCTTGCAGCCACTCGCGCATGGCCCTCCCCGTGCCGAAGGGGACACGCTCCGAGGCGCGCGCGGAAGGAATGACCAGGGTGTCGCCAAGATCGCTGAAGCAGCCCGAGCGCATCAGCTTGTGCAAAAAATAGAAGTCCTCCCCTCCCTTGCGCCGGTTCATGCCGCCCTCTCGCTCGTAGGCGTCGCAGCGCACCGCCATCGCGGAGCCCACGGTGTGGTGAGCGTAAGGCAGGCCGCTGTAGCGAAGCCCTTGCACGCAGTAGCGCAGGTACAGCTCGTAGCGGGAGATGCCGGCGCGCACCGCACTGTCACCCTCGAGCGGGTGCTCGAAGTGGATGCTGCACGCGGGCGAGCCCGGATTCAGGGCAAAGTGGCGCTCGAGCGCCGCGAGGTAGCTCGGTGCGCAGGTGCAGTCCGCGTCCAGCGAGGCGATGATGCCGCGCACCGCACCCGCGCGGTGCAGCCGCACCACCGCCTCGTCCATGCCCAGCTTGCGTGCGAGGCCCACGCCGGCGTGCCGCGGGGGCAGATCCGGGAGGTGCAGCACGTGAAAAGCGCGCCGGGCATCGCTGCGCATGCCCGCCCACGCGCGCGCCTCGGCGCAGGTCCGGCGGTTGCGACGATGCACCGCCGGCGGCGACGCCTGCGAGGCGTTGACCACGACGATGACCTCCACATCGCACGCAGTGCGCTCGCACCCGTGCAGCGCCTCGAGCGTCGGCAGCACGGTGGGCTCGTCGAAGCAGGGGATCACCACTACCAGCCCCAGACGGGGGCTCGGCGGCTCGGCGATCTGCGCAGGCATCAGTTGATGTTTGCGCAGGTATTCATTAGGTTGCGGCGCAATCGGGCGCCCCCATGACGCAGCGGGCGTCGTTCCGGTGCTCGAGTGCAAGACCTCACTCCCTCGGAGCGATACGGTGACTCGACGTTCCATCGACCTGCTGGCGGCCACCGACCCCGCCTGGGCGCAGGTGCCTCTCGATGACTTCGATGCCTTCCTTCAGGACCATGCCAACTGCGAGCGCAAGGCCTCTGCCGTGGCCATGAGCCTGGTGGTCAAGTACCCCGACCGCGTCGAGATGATCCCCGCGCTCATCGGGCTCGCCCAGGAAGAGCTGGCCCATTTCCGCCAAGTCTACGAGCTCATGGCCGCGCGCGGTCTGCCGATTGTAAAGGACACGCCCGATCCGTACGTCAACGCGCTGCTTCGCCTCCAGCGCAGCGGCCGCGAGGCGCGCTTTTTGGATCGGATGCTGATCTCCTCCCTCATCGAGTGCCGCGGGGCCGAACGCTTCGGCCTCATCGCGGATGCGCTGCCCGACCCGGAGCTGAAGCGATTCTATCGCGGGCTGTGGGCAAGCGAGGTCAAGCACGGCCACCAGTTCGTGGACCTGGCGCTGCCCTACTTCGAGCACGACCTGGTGTACGCACGCCTGCACGAGCTGGCGGCGCGCGAGGCGGAGATCATGCAGGGTCTCGCCTGGCGTCCGGCCCTGCACTGAACGTCTGTCGACGGCTACAGTCCGAGCGCCGAGGGGTGCACAACCGGCGCCCTCAGGGCTCGGGATCGGCCACGCCGTCGTCGCTCTCGCGGTCGATACCGAGCCGGCGAATCTTCTTGTGCAGGCCCTGGCGGGTGATGCCCAGCAGCTCCGCGGCCTTGACCTTGTTGCCGCGGCTCTGTCGCAGAGCCCGCTTGATGAGGTGGGCCTCGAGCGCGTTCACCTGCCCCGGCAGTGACAGATCGTCCGAGTGGGTCGCAGGCAGATGGGTCGCCTCGTTGCGGATCTCGGGAGAGCAGCGATCGGGGGTGAGCAAGTGGGCCTCGGGGGTGAGCGCCACCAACCGCTCCACCTCGCGCCGCAGCTGGCGCACGTTGCCGGGCCAGGGATAGCTCTCGAAGAGCGCCAGAAGCTCGTTGGACAATCCGGGCAGCGGTTTGTCGAAGCGCCTGCACACATCGTCGAGAAACGCGAGCGTCAGGGGCACGATATCCTCCTTGCGAGCGCGCAGCGGGGGGACCTCGATCTCCACCGAGAACAGTCGATAGAACAGGTCCTCGCGGAAATCGCCGCGCGCAATGGCGCCGCGCAGATCGCGGTTGGTAGCGCTGATGAGGCGCAGGTCGTAGCGCACCACCTTGTTGCTTCCGAGCCGCGCGCCCTCGCCCTCCTGAATGGCGCGCAGGAACTTGGGCTGCATGGTCATCGGCATGTCCGCGATCTCGTCCAGAAACAGCGTGCCGCCGTGGGCCTCCTCGAAGCGGCCCGGGCGGCTGCTGGCCGCACCCGTGAACGCCCCCTTCTCGTAGCCGAAGAACTCGCTCTCCATCAGGCTTTCCGGGATCGCCGCGCAGTTGACCGCCACGAAACGGTCCTCGCGCCGCTGAC
>CAZPFD010000336.1:0-1049 GCA_964585725.1 uncultured Ectothiorhodospiraceae bacterium
CCGTGATCATGTTCTTCACGTAGTCCGCGTGACCCGGACAGTCCACGTGCGCGTAGTGGCGCTTCTCCGTCTGGTACTCCACGTGCGAGGTCGCAATCGTGATCCCGCGCGCCTTCTCCTCCGGCGCCTTGTCAATCTCGTCAAACGGAATGAAATCACCACCGTACTTCGCGCCCAATACCTTCGTCAGCGCCGCCGTCAGCGTCGACTTCCCGTGGTCCACGTGACCAATCGTCCCTACGTTGATGTGCGGCTTCGTGCGCTCAAACTTTGCCTTCGACACTGATCTTCACCTCGCCGGCTGATTCCTGTCCGCGTCTTTCGGACGCCGTCACTTCCTTCTCGCAATCACGTCGGCGACCGTCGACGGCGCCTCGGAGTACCTGTTGAACTCCATGGTGTACGTGGCGCGCCCTTGTGTAAGCGAACGCAGGTCGGTCGCGTACCCGAACATCTCGGCGAGCGGCACGTCGGCGCGCACGATCTTGCCGGCGGGCGAATCCTCCATGCCGTGGAGCACGCCGCGGCGCCGGTTGAGGTCGCCCATGACGTCGCCCATGTATTCCTCCGGGGTGACCACCTCCACCTTCATGAGGGGCTCGAGCACCACGGGGTTCGCGCGCGAGGCACCCTCGCGGAAAGCCATGGAGCCGGCCACCTTGAAGGCCATCTCGCTCGAGTCCACATCGTGGTAGGACCCGTCGAACAAGGTCACCTTCACGTCGACGATCGGGTATCCGGCGACGACCCCGTTGCCCATCGCTTCCTGGACGCCCTTGTTCACCGCCGGGATGAACTCCTTCGGCACGGCACCGCCCACGATGGCGTCCACGAATTCGTAACCGGCGCCCGGCTCGTTGGGCTCGATGCGCAGCCACACGTGCCCGTACTGGCCGCGGCCTCCGGTCTGGCGGACGAACCGGCCCTCCTGCTCTATGCTCTTGCGCAGCGTCTCGCGATAGGCGACCTGCGGGCGCCGGACGTTGGCCTCCACCTTGAACTCGCGCTTGAGCCGATCGACGATGATCTCGAGGTGCAGCTCGCCCATC
>CAZPFD010000336.1:1059-3799 GCA_964585725.1 uncultured Ectothiorhodospiraceae bacterium
GTCCTCACCCGGAACGACGGATCCTCGTGGGCGAGCTTGCCGAGCGCGATACCCATCTTCTCCTGGTCGGCCTTGGTCTTGGGCTCGACCGCCACCGCGATCACGGGCTCCGGGAAGTCCATGCGCTCCAGGGTGATGACATGGCCGGGCGCACACAGGGTCTCGCCGGTGCTCACCGTCTTCAGACCCACGGCCGCGGCGATGTCCCCCGCCCGCACCTCGCTGATCTCCTCGCGGTGGTTGGCGTGCATCTGGAGCAGACGCCCGATGCGCTCCTTGCGCTCCTTCACCGGGTTGTAGACCGTGTCCCCGGACTTCAGCACGCCCGAATACGAGCGGAAGAACGTGAGCGACCCCACGTAGGGGTCGGTCGCGATCTTGAAGGCCAGGGCCGAGAACGGCGCATCATCCGACGAGGGCCGGGTGGCTTCCTCGCCGTTCTCCAGCACACCTTTTATGGGCGGCACCTCGTTGGGGGCCGGCATGTAGTCGATGACCGCATCGAGCAGCGCCTGAACGCCCTTGTTCTTGAACGCGGAGCCGCACAGCGCGGGCACGATCTCGTTGTTGAGGGTCCGCACGCGCAATCCGCGCCGGATGTCGGCGGGTTCCAGATCGCCGGTCTCGAGGTACTTTTCCATCAGCTCCTCGTCGGCCTCCGCCGCCGCCTCCACCATGCTCTCCCGGGCGGCTACGCATACGTCCCGAAGCTCCGCCGGAACCTCCCGCGCCGTATAGGTCATCCCCAGCGTCTCGTCGTGCCAGTAGATGGCCTTCATGCTGATGAGATCGACGACTCCCTCAAACTTGTCCTCGGCACCCACGGGCAGCTGCACGGGCACCGGATTGCCTTTCAGGCGGCGCCGGATCTGCTCCACCACGCGCGAGAAATTGGCGCCGGCGCGGTCCATCTTGTTCACGAACGCGAGCCGAGGCACGCGGTAGCGGCTGGCCTGGCGCCAGACCGTCTCCGACTGCGGCTCCACGCCGCCCACGGCGCAGAAAACCGCAATCGCGCCGTCCAGCACGCGAAGGCTGCGCTCAACCTCGATGGTGAAGTCTACGTGCCCGGGCGTGTCGATGATGTTGATGCGGTGCTCGTCGTACTGCTGGTCCATGCCGCGCCAGAAACAGGTGGTCGCAGCCGAGGTGATGGTGATACCCCGCTCCTGCTCCTGGACCATCCAGTCCATGACGGCCGCACCGTTGTGGACCTCCCCCATCTTGTGGGAGATCCCGGTGTAGTAAAGAACACGCTCCGTGGTGGTCGTTTTGCCGGCGTCGATGTGCGCGGCGATCCCGATGTTCCGGTAGCGCTCGATTGGCGTTTTGCGTGGCACTGCCAAAAACCCTTGCAGCTCGAACGACTGCGAATCTGTTTCCCGACCTTCACGATCACCAACGGTAGTGCGAAAACGCCTTGTTCGCTTCCGCCATACGGTGGGTATCTTCGCGCTTCTTGACCGCTGCGCCGCGGTTGTCCGCGGCCTCCATGAGCTCGTTGGCGAGCCGCATCCGCATGGATTTCTCGCCCCGCCGGCGCGCGGCGTCCACCAGCCAGCGCATGGCGAGCGCGTTGCGCCGCGTCGGGCGCACCTCGACCGGCACCTGATAGGTGGCCCCCCCGACCCGTCGCGACTTGACCTCGACGAGCGGGCGCACGTTGTCCAGCGCCTTGCCGAACACCTCGAGCGGATCTTCGCTCTTCAGCTTGGTCGACACCTGCTCCAGCGCTCCGTAGACGATCTGTTCGGCGACGGACTTCTTGCCGTCGCGCATGACGACGTTGATGAACTTCGCCAGGGTGCCGTCCCCGTACTTGGGGTCGGGCTGGATGCCGCGCTTGATGGTGACGCCTCTTCTGGACATGGCTCGCGACCGTCCGTTCAGCTCTTGGGCCGCTTGGCGCCGTACTTCGAGCGGCCCTGGCGGCGCGCGGTCACCCCGGAGGTATCCAGGCTGCCCCGAATCGTGTGGTAGCGCACACCCGGCAGGTCCTTGACCCGACCGCCTCGGATCAGGATCACCGAATGCTCCTGCAGGTTGTGACCCTCGCCGCCGATGTAGGTCGTCACCTCCATGCCGTTGGTGAGGCGCACCCGCGCCACCTTGCGCAGGGCCGAGTTCGGCTTCTTGGGCGTGGTCGTATACACGCGCGTGCACACCCCGCGCTTCTGCGGGCACCCCTGTAGCGCCGGAACGTCGCTCTTCTTGAGCTCGCGTCGGCGCGGCTTTCGCACGAGCTGGTTGGCCGTTGGCATATCCGAGCTTCCACATCCCAAGGAGGACCGCGCGCACACCGGCGTGGCCCCGCGGAAAAGAGCCGCTCTCCGCCGGAGCCGGCAGAGATCCGGCCGGGATAGCGAGAGTCAAAAAACGACAGGCAGGACCGCTCCTGCCTGTCAGGAACACGAAATTGTAAGAAGCGCGCGGGAAGGGTGTCAAGAAACGCCGGGCGCCCGGACGGCGCCCGGCGCGTCTCTCAGCCGCCCGATTCGCCCTCCGAGGGCACCGTATCGCTCGATACGGTGGGCTCCATGAGGGGGTGAACCGATTCCGCCGGTACACCGGCCTCGAGGGGCAGGCCGCGGCGTTTGCGCCGCCGCTCCTCGTGGTAGGCGAACCCGGTCCCGGCGGGGATCAGGCGGCCTACGATGACGTTCTCCTTGAGGCCGCGCAGCTCGTCCATCTTGCCGCTCACCGACGCCTCGGTGAGCACCCGCGTGGTCTCCTGGAAGGA
>CAZPFD010000337.1:0-3789 GCA_964585725.1 uncultured Ectothiorhodospiraceae bacterium
GCCCTCCTCCCGGGCCGCGCTCATCGACGAGATCAACAAGCCGGTCGTTCACTGAACAGGTGCATGGAAGTCGTCGCTACGGGCGCTCGCGGTGCAGCGTCATTATTCGCCTTTACGACAACGACTCGAGAAGCGCCTTTGCCGCTTTGATGTCGGGGACATCGAAACCTTCCACGAAGCCGCGATAGATCGGTTCGATCAAATCGAGCGCTTCGCGCAGTCTGCCTTGATCACGCCACAGACCCGCCAAGCTCCCTGCCGCGCGTAGCTCCAAGGACTTGGCGCCCTGGCGGCGGGCGGTCGCCAGCGCCCGCTCGAGGCCGCGTTCCGCTTCGGGCCGAGCGCCGGGCGAGCGCATGAGCAGCAGCTCCCCTTTGAGCCGATGGATCTCGGCTTCCCAGGTCCGCTCCGCGGTTCTCTCGATCAGATCCAGCGCTTCGGCAAGCATCGCCAGACCTTCCTCGGTCTGGCCGGCGAGCGCGTAGCCTTCGGCCAGGAGCGCGAGAAAATAGGGAACGTGGGTGAGCGCGCCGGTCGCGCGCACGCTGGCCAGGCCCTGACGCATGTCCCCGACGCCCTCTTGCGGCCGCCCTTCCGCCGCCAGCGCCCAGCCCCGCATGATGGTGCCCCATCCCCATTTCTGCGGAAATCCATGCTCCTCGCACAGCGCGATCACGGCCTCGGCTCGCTCGCGCACGAGATGCGGCTCCCGGCGGTACTGGTGCACGCGCGACCCGCAGGCGAGGGCGTCGGTCAGGCTGAACGGATGCGACAGTCGCTCGCCCAGCCTCACCGCCGCGTGCGCCTCCTCGAGCGCCCGGTCCGGGTAACCCAGGGCCCACCGGGCGGCGGCGGCGTGGACGTGCGCGCAGACGGCGGGGTCGTGACCCCCGTAGAGGTGAGCGTGGTGGTGATGCGCGTCGAAGTCGTAGAGCGCGATGCCCCGCTGCGCGTGCTGGGAGGAGGCCTCGAACTCCGCCAATCTGTAAAAAGTGGCAAAGGCGGCGTGGTGAGCCTGCAGCCGCAAACCCGGGTCATCGTGGCGCTCGGCGAGGCGAAGGACCTCCTCCGCCAGCGCGCGGGCCTTCCTGAGCTGCGCGCTCTGCAGGCGGTGGAGCCATAAGCCCCACGTGGCGGCGAAGACCTGCGCGGGCGTCCCCGCCCGCCGGACGAGCGCCCGGGCGCGCACGTAGATCCGGGCCACCTCCGGCGCCGCGTAGCCCCGGGCGGCCATCAGCGCCGGACCGAGCGCGAGGCACAGCGCGAGCTCCTCGCGGTCCCGTTCCGGCGTGGCGGGCTCGCGCTCGATGAGCTCCAGGCCCTTGGTCAGATGCGCGATGGCCTCAAGGTTGGCCGAGCGCGCGCTGGCGCGCTCGCCGGCCCGGCGCCAGTAAGGGATCGCACGGTCGGTCCGACCCGCGCTGGTGTAGTGATGCGCGAGCAGCTCCGGCTGGGTCTCGACGATGTGCGTAAACCGCTCCTCAAGCGCGCTCGCAACGCTTTGGTGATAACGCTGCCGCGTGCTCTTCAATAGCGACTGGTAGGCTGCATCCTGCACCAGCGCGTGTTTGAACTCGTAGGTGGCGTCGCTCGCCAGTCCCCGGCGATACAGCAGCCCGGTCTGCAGCAGCTGCTCGAGGGCGGCTTCGAGCGCGTCGTCCTCGAGGGGCGATACCGCTCTCAGCAGCTCGTGACCGAAGGTGCGTCCCACCGACGCCGCGAGCTGAGCGACCTCCTTGGCCGGCCCGAGCCGATCCAGGCGCGCCATGAGCGAGTCTTGCAGTGATGCGGGAATGCCGAGCGAGGGCAATGGGCCCGAGAGCGTGTAGCGATCGCCCGCGTCCTCGACCAAGCCGGATTCGAGCACCGCCTTGGTGAGCTCCTCGACGAACAACGGCACGCCATCGGTCTTGAGGACGATTTCATCGGCGACTTCGCCGGGCAGGAGCTTGCCGCCGGCGACCTCGACGATCATCGCCCGGCTGGCCTTGCGGCTCAGGCGGTTCAAGGTGAGGGACGTGACGTGCGCGCCCGGGGTCCACGGCGGCTCGAGCTCCGATCGGTACGTAATCAGGAGAAGCAAGCGAGAGTCCCTCAGCCGTTCGATCAACGCATCGATGAATTCCCGCGTGGAGGGGTCGACCCAGTGGGCGTCCTCGACCACCATCAGTACCGGCTTCTGTGACGCCATCGCCTCGACGACGTCGACAAGAGTCCGGAAAATGTTTCTCTTACGCTGCTCCGGGCTCAGCTCCGGCGCCGGATAGCGGTCCTCGAGGGGCAACGACAGCAGCGAGGCCAGCACGGGTGCGTGTATCTGTGCCGGCAGGGCTAGGCTCTCGAGCACCGCATCCAGTTTGTCGAGCTTTCCGGCCGGCGTGTCGTCTTTGTGAAAACGCAGTGCTCGTTGGAGCTGATCGACGACAGGGTGGAATGCACTGTTGCGATGATGGGCCGAGCCGTAATACAAGATGCGGTTGTGCGCTTCGCCCTCCAGGCGCTCGCGAAAGCCGCGCACGATGCGCGACTTGCCGATTCCGGCTTCGCCGCAGAGCAGGACCACCTGACCCTCGCCGTCCTTCGCCTGCGACCAGCGCTCCATCAGAAGCGCTAGCTCTTCCCCGCGGCCGACGAGCGGGGTGAGACCGCGCGCCGCTTTCGCCTCGAAACCGCTGAGGGCCGCGCTTTCCCCCCGCACGCGGTAGGCGAGCACCGGTTGCGAGAAGCCCTTGAGGCTCTGCGGGCCCAGGCCGGTACATTCGAACAGGCCCTCTACCAAGCGGTACGTGCTCGCGCTGATGAGGACAACGTTGGGAGTGGCCAGTGCCTGCAGGCGCGCCGCGAGGTTCGGCGTCTCGCCGACGATGGCGTTGGCGTCGACGCGCTCGCCACGGCCGATGTCGCCCGCGACGACCAGCCCCGTCGTGACGCCGATGCGCACGGCCAGCCCGACATCAGGTTTTGCGAGCGTGGCCGACAGCTCCCGTATGGCATCCACGATCTCGAGCCCCGCACGCACCGCGCGCTGCGGATCGTCTTCGTGCGCCTGCGGATAGCCGAAACAGACCAGGAGCCCGTCGCCGACGTAGCGCGCGATCTGTCCGTCGTAGCGGCGGATCACGGCGGCGCACAGGTCCTGGTATTCGGCGAGCAGCGTGCGCAGCTCCTCGGGGTCGAGACGCTCCGCGAGAGCGGTCGAGCCGACCAGGTCGCAGAACATCACCGTGAGCTGACGGCGCTCCGCTTCGGAAACGACGCCGGGTGAGGGAGGAGGAGGCTTGGCAATCCTCTCGCGCACGGCTCGCGCCGCGCGTCGCGAAGCGACGGCCTTCAGCAGCTTCTTGCGGTGCCCGAGGGTGAGTCCCAGCTTCTCCAGGTCCGCGTCGGTGAGCTCGAGCAGCACCTCCTCGTCGACGTCGTTGTCGGCGAAGGCGGAAGCATACTGACCCAGCCCCAGGTCCTGTAGCCACCTCGCGACGTCGTCCACGTCGCTACTCCGGACGGCTCGTGGTCGTCTGACTGGTATGAAGGCATGATAGCCGAAAAACGCAGGGCGGCGACGGACCGGCGCTCGCGGCGACCGGGCCCCGCGTGCTGGTGCGCGCGGCGGAATCGGGGATGCGGCGGACTCACGGGAAATCCGATCCTCGGCTTCCGTGATACAGCGACTCGGCCTCCAAGGACGGCCTCGGTTCCGGCCAAATTCAATCTCCCTGTGCCCCTTGCTAAACTCGCGCGGTTGAATTCGCACGCTGCGCGCGTGGATCGCGCCGGGGGCCCCCAAATCCC
>CAZPFD010000338.1:0-3760 GCA_964585725.1 uncultured Ectothiorhodospiraceae bacterium
CGACCCCGACCGTATTCGGAGTCGTAGGAGAGCTGTATCTCGCGGGCTTCCTTCTTCTCCAGCGAGTAGACCATGCAGCGGTCGTAGGGCCGGGAGTAGATGTGCAGCGACACCGCGCGCGTATCGGGGGGCGCGCCTACGCTGTGGATCGGCTCCTCCGGATCGACGGCGCCCGGGTTGGATGCGTCCATCCAGAAGGAAGTGCTCGGCTCCAGGTCGCAGTGACTATCGGTCTCGCAGCCGGCGACGATGCGATAGTTCTGCACGAGCAATCGGCCGATCGGGGTGGCCATCCAGCAGGATTGCCCGCAGTGATTGTGGATGTGGCTCGTCTTGCCCGCGTCCCAGCACAGCGCCAAGAGCTCGAACAGCTCGTTCTTGTAGATGAGATTGCGCGTGTACGCATTGTTCTTGAAGTGCAGGTACGGCTCCAGAGAGCCGGGTTCCACGGGGTGGGACTTGAGGAAGCTCAGTACGCCGCTCAGGGTGAAATCGCGCACCGGAACGGCGCGCAGCTCTTCAACGAAGGTCGAGATCGGAAGCGCGCTTTTGGTCATGGTATCCACTCGGACCGAGTCCCTCCGGACCAGAAGCGACTCATTTGCGAAAGAACCAGAGGATAGCGGAGACGACCACGCTGATCAGGATCATCGTGGTGATGGGGAAATAGAATTTGAAGTTCGGCCGGTCGATGACGATGTCCCCCGGCAGACGGCCCAGCGGCAGCTTGCCGAGCCAGGGCCAGAGAACCCCGGCGAGCACCAGCCCGATCCCGATGACGATAAGCGCTTTTTGAAGTCCCGACATGGCAGAGAGGCGCTGGCTGTTGCAGAGCGCACATTTTAGTCTCAACGTTCGCAGGCGTGTGCCGGGGAGAAATACTATTCCGCATCCGGCTGGTTCTCGGGCCGGGCCCGGTCGAACTCGGGGGTTTCCAGGCAGGCCTCGTTGATGCGGCGTACCGTGGGGTACGGGGAGAGATCGCATTCGAAGCGCACGGCGTTCGCCACCTGCGGCACGAGACACACGTCGGCCAGCGTCGGCGTCTCGCCGTGACAACAACGACCCGTGCGCGGGTCGCCGGCGAGCATCTTCTCCAGCGCGCCCAGGCCCAATGCTATCCAATGGCGGTACCATGCGAGCTTCTGTGTTTCGTCCACCTTCAGCGTATCGGTCAGATAGTTCAGCACCCTGAGGTTGTTGAGCGGATGTATGTCGCAGGCGACCACGTACGCCAGTGCGCGCACCCGGGCCCGATCCGCGGGATCCTGCGGGAGCAGGGGCGGCCGGGGATAACGCTCCTCGAGGTACTCGCAGATGGCGAGCGACTGGGTCAGAACGTGCTCTCCGTCGACCAGGGTGGGGATGAGCTCCTGTGGGTTCAGCGCCTGGTACTCGGGCAGACGCTGCTCGCCGCGGCGCAGATGCACCGGGACATGGGTCGATTCGAGGTTTTTGAGGTTCAGAGCGATCCGCACCCGATAGGCCGCGGAAGAACGAAAGGCGGTGTAGAGCTTCATCGCAGATCCCCAGCACTTGCCTGGTCGTGGCCGGGCCCGTTGCCCGACTCCATCATAGCAGCGGCAGCCTCCCCGGGTGGAGCGCCGGGCACGGGAGTGGTACGTTTGGCGTCGTTGCGGGTCGCACCCGCGCTGCGCCCTTCGCGCGGAAAGCGCGGGCGCCCGCAGGAGCCCGAGACGCCTCGAACCCGGTGGACGCCGGCGGGCGTGGTCCGGCGGTACGAGGGGCTCCGCGTCGCAGAACGAGGACGGCTCTATGCGCTTGATGACGATCCGAACCCGGGAAGGCACGCGCGCCGCGCGCGTGGAGGACGGGCGCGCCGTGGAGCTGCCGTTCGCGGACGTGGGAGCCCTCCTCGGAAGCGGCGCGGACTGGGCCCGGCGGGCAGCCGGCGAGGGCGGTCATGTGCACCCCCTGGACGAGGTCGAGCCGGCCCCGGTGGTGATCCGGCCGCGCAAGATCATCTGTCTCGGCCTCAACTACAAGAGCCACATCACGGAGCTGGGCCGGGAGCCGCCCGCCTATCCCACGCTTTTCGCCAAGTTCGACCGTTCGTTGATCGGAGCGCGTGATCCGATCCGGCTGCCGCGCGCGGCCGAGGAGATGGATTGGGAGGTGGAGCTCGCGTTTCTCATCGGCCGCACCGTCCGCCACGCCGGTGCCGCAGAGGCGGGATCCGCAGTAGCCGGCTACACCATACTCAACGACGTCTCGGCGCGCGATTTTCAGTGGCGGACGCCTCAGTGGCTGCAGGGCAAGATGTTCGAGGGCACGACCCCCGTGGGTCCCGCGCTGGTGACCCCCGAGGAAGTTGATGGGGCACGCGATCTCCAGGTCCGGTGCGAGGTCGACGGGGTCGTCATGCAGGAGGGGCGGACCTCCGATTTTCTGTTCAAGCCCGCCGATCTCGTGGCCTACATCAGCCAGATCATCACCCTCGACCCCGGCGACCTCATCTCCACGGGAACGCCGGGGGGAGTCGGTGCCGCCCGCAACCCGAAGGTATTCCTGAAGCCGGGACAGGTCGTACGCACCAGCATCGAGGGCCTCGGCGAGATGGTCAACGAGTGTGTGGCGGAGGCGTAAGGCGGATTGAGCGAAGCGACACTCGCCGCCCTGACTTCGACTTCGCCTCTGCTCCACATGACGCGCGGGGCGTGACAGGAGCGCCGGGAAGAGCATCGACATGGCGCAGCCGAAACAGACCACGGAGCGCAAAGCGTTCTACCGGCGCATCGACGGCCATCACCTGGCGCCGCTCTGGGAGGTTCTGCACGGGCTGATCACCCCCGAGCCCCGGAGTCGCTGCGTGCCGGCGCTGTGGCGCTACCGGGATATCCGGCCCTTCGTGATGGAGTCGGGAGATCTCATCACCGCGGCGGAGGCCGAGCGGCGGGTGCTGATCCTCGAGAACCCGGGCCTGCGCGGCCGCGCGTCGATCACTCACACCCTGTACGCGGGATTGCAGCTCATCCTGCCGGGCGAACGCGCGCCATGCCATCGCCATGCGCAGTCGGCGCTGCGCTTCGTGATCGAGGGCGAGGGTGCGTATACGGCGGTGGATGGAGAGAAGACCCTGATGCACCCCGGCGACTTCGTGATCACGCCGTCGTGGACGCCGCACGATCACGGCAACGACAGCGGGCAGCCCATGGTGTGGCTCGACGGCCTCGACATTCCCCTGGTCCAGTTCCTCGATGCGAGCTTCGCGGAGGGTTTCGGCGGCGAGCCGCAGGCGCTGACACGGCCCGTGGGGGACGCCCTCGCGCGTTACGGTTCCGGCCTGCTGCCGGTCGACTACGAGCCGCACGGCCTCACCTCACCGGTGTTCAACTACCCCTACGCGCGTACCCGCGAGGCGCTCGAAACCATGCGCCGCCACGAGGAATGGGATCCCTGCCACGGGCTGAAGATGCGCTACGTGAATCCGGTGGACGGCGGTTACGCCATGCCGACCATCGGCGCCTTCATCCAGCTCCTGCCGGGGCAGTTCGAGACCGTGCCCTATCGCTCGACGGATGGCACCGTGTACACGGTGGTCGAAGGTCGCGGCACCACGCAGGCGGGAGGCGAGACCTTCGCGTGGGAGGCGCGCGACGTCTTCGTCGTGCCGAGCTGGCTCTGGCACCACCACCGTGCGGAGGGCGACGCCGTCCTCTTCAGCTACTCCGATCGCCCGGTGCACGAGAAGCTGGGCTTGTGGCGCGAGCAGCGCGGCAACGCCCAAACACCCCCGTAG
>CAZPFD010000339.1:0-2003 GCA_964585725.1 uncultured Ectothiorhodospiraceae bacterium
CGAGCGTCACGCTCTCACGCCCGCGGTCGAGCGCATACTGGATCGCCTTGCGCACGAGCCGTTTGGTTGCGAAGGGGCTGATGGGCTTGACGCCGATTCCGCTGTCGTCGAAGAATCTCGCGCCCATGTCCTCTTTCAGAAACCGCTCGATCTTGCGCATCTCCGGTGAGCCGGACTGATACTCGATGCCCGCATAGACGTCCTCGGTGTTCTCGCGAAAGATCACCACGTCCACGAGCTCCGGATGCTTCAGAGGCGAGGGTACGCCCTGGTAGTAGCGCACCGGCCGCACGCAGGCGTAGAGGTCGAGCTCCTGGCGCAGCGCGACGTTCAGGGACCGGTAGCCGCCCCCCACCGGCGTCGTGAGCGGGCCCTTGATGGACACGATGAGATCCTGGAGCGCCCGGCGGGTTTCGTCGGGGAAGTATTCTCCGTCGTATATCTGCGACGCCTGCTCCCCCATATACAGCTGCATCCAGTGGATCTTGCGCTTGCCGTCGTAGGCCTTCTCCACAGCGGCGTCCCATACCGGGCGGCAGGCACGCATGATGTCCGGTCCGATCCCGTCCCCCTCCACGAAGCCCAGAACGGCCTCATCGGGTACCACCAGCCGGCCGTCTTCGACGGTGATCTTTCGTCCCCCTTCGGGGTAGGCGATATGCTTGTAGGTCATCGACCTCTCCGGGAAGCTTGTTTTTTCAGGGGCTTCTGGTTATGGGCGACTATATAGCTATATAATCGGACCCGGCAAGACGAGAGCCCGCAGCCACGCCGTGGACGGCGGTAATGGCGGGAGGCTCGGCAGACGTCACGAGGGAACTCCCGGCTGGAGACTGGTCTACGGGGTAGGTGACCGGACGCGGAGCGAGCGAACGGGGGCGCGGAGCAGCGGTCCCCGCGGGGGAAGTCGATAGCATGGGAGCAGCGACAGCCGAGACGGTGGCGGCGAACGGCATTTCCTCGACCGACGAGGCTTACCAGACTCACATCCTCCAGGGTGTGTCGCGGACCTTCGCTCTGACGATTCCCCAGCTGCCGTCCCCGCTGGCCCGTGTCGTCGGGAATGCCTATCTTCTGTGCCGCATCGCCGATACCATCGAGGACGAGCCCGGGCTCTCCCCCCTCCGCAAGCGCCGGTTCTCCGAGCAGTTCGTTCGGGTCGTGTCCGGCGACGCGGATGCCGAGCAGTTCTCCCGCGAGCTCTCGCCGCTGCTCTCGACGTACACGCTCGAGGCGGAGAAGGATCTCGTGCGCAATACGCCGCGGGTCATCCGCCTCACGCACAGCTTCAACCCGACCCAGCGCCGGGCCCTGAGCCGGTGCGTGCGAATCATGTCGGGGGGGATGGCCGATTTCCAGGAGAACAAGACCCTGGAGGGGCTCGAGGACCTGAGTGCGCTCGATCGTTACTGCTACTACGTTGCCGGGGTCGTGGGAGAGATGCTCACCGAGCTCTTCTGCGACTACTCCGAGGAGATGCGCCCCCACCGCGAGGTTCTGCTGAAGCTCGCGGTCTCCTTCGGCCAGGGACTGCAGATGACGAACATTCTCAAGGACTTGTGGGACGACCGGCGGCGGGGCGCGTGCTGGTTGCCGCGGGACGTGTTCCGCGGCGTCGGCTTCGACCTCGAGCAGCTGTCGCCCGAGCGGCACGATCCGGCCTTCGCAGACGGGCTTCGCGAGCTGATCGGCATCGCCCGCATGCATCTGGTCAATGCCCTGACCTATACGCTCATGTTTCCCCGCCACGAGACCGGCATCCGGCGGTTCTGTCTGTGGGCGCTGGGGATGGCTGTTCTGACGCTGCGCAAGATTCATCGACGGCTTGACTTCACCTCCGGGCGGCAGGTGAAAATCTCCCGCCGCAGCGTACGAGCGACCGTCGCGGTGACGAGCCTCACGGTGCGCAGCGATGCGACGCTGAGGCTGCTGTTCGATATTCTGACCCGGGGCCTGCCGAGGCCGGCGGACTGCCGCCAGATCGTGCTGGCATCTTGAGCACG
>CAZPFD010000339.1:2103-3752 GCA_964585725.1 uncultured Ectothiorhodospiraceae bacterium
ATCTTGAGCACGCCTGGGGGTCGGGGAGTAGGAACAACAGAGGGGGGTACGGGAGCCCGCATCCTCCGTATGGATGTGAGGGACGCACGCAGCATGTTCTTTCAATCGCACCATAGCCTGGCCGAGGCCCAGCCGGCGGGGCAGGATTACGCCGAGGTGGTGGAGTCGGGCGATGCGCTCGAGACCGCCATCGAGCACGCCGCACGCGCTTTGTGCGCGCACCAGCACCCCGACGGGTACTGGTGGTACGAGTTCGAGGCCGACTGCACGATACCCGCCGAGTACATCCTCATGATGCATTTCATGGGGGAGGTGGACGAGGCGGTCGAGCGGAAGATCGCGGTGTATCTGCGCGACCACCAGGTCGAGGAGCATGGGGGCTGGCCGCTCTACTATGGCGGAGCATTCGATCTCAGCTGCTCGATAAAGGTCTACTATGCGCTCAAGATCGCGGGCGACGATCCCGGCGCGCCGCACATGGTCCGTGCGCGAGAGGCGATTCTGGAGCACGGCGGCGCGGCCCGCGCCAACGTCTTCACCCGCATCACCCTGGCGTTGTTCGGTCAGATACCCTGGCGCGGCGTCCCCTTCATTCCGGTCGAGATCATGCTCCTGCCGAGGTGGTTTCCATTCCACATCCGCAAGGTCTCTTACTGGTCGCGGACGGTCATGGTGCCGCTGTTCGTGCTGTGCAGCTTGAAGCCCCGCGCGGCCAATCCGCGCGGCGTCGACGTCCGCGAGCTCTTCACCACGCCGCCCGAGGAGGAGCGGGACTATTTCCCGATACGCTCGGGTCTCAACCGCGTGTTCCTGGTCCTGGACAAGGTGGGCCGCGCGCTCGAGCCGTTCGTCCCCCGGTGGGTGCGCGAGCGGGCCATCGCCCGCGCGGAGGCGTTCGTCATCGAGCGCCTGAACGGCGATCACGGCCTCGGAGGCATCTTCCCGGCCATGGTCAACGCCCACGAGATGTTCAGGGTGCGGGGCTATCCGCCCGAGCATCCGTACCGGGTGCAAACCAAGCGGGCGCTCCAGGGGCTCCTGGTGGTCAAGGACGACCGTGCGTACTGCCAGCCCTGTCTATCGCCCGTGTGGGATACGGTGCTGGCCAGCCTGAGCCTGGAGGATACGCCGGGGGGCGCCACGCCGGAGATCCTGCGGGCGCTCGACTGGCTGGCCGAGCAGCAGCTTTTCGACCACCCGGGCGACTGGCAATGGGCGCGCCCCGAGGTGCGTGGCGGGGGATGGGCCTTCGAGTTCCGCAACGATCACTATCCGGACATCGACGACACCTCCGCCGTGGGCTGGGCGATGGTGGAGGCCGATCGCGCCCGCTATCGCGAGAACATCGAGCGCGCCGCGGAGTGGATCGCCGGGATGCAGTCGCGCAACGGCGGCTGGGCGTCCTTCGATGCCGACAACACCTACTATTACCTGAACGAGATCCCGTTCGCGGACCACGGAGCCCTGCTGGATCCGCCCACCAGCGACGTCACCGCGCGCTGCGTGACCTTCCTCGCCAAGCTCGACCGCGAGAGGTGGCGCGGAGCCATCGACGCCGGCATCGCCTACCTGCGCGAGGAGCAGCAGCCCGACGGCTCGTGGTTCGGCCGCTGGGGCACCAACTACATCTACGGCACGTGGTCGGTGCT
>CAZPFD010000340.1:0-1521 GCA_964585725.1 uncultured Ectothiorhodospiraceae bacterium
CGTTCTTGCCGATCTCCTCGGAGGAGCCGCGGTAGTCGAGCACGTCGTCGACCAGTTGGTATGCGGTGCCCAGATGCAGCCCGTAGGAGGCCATGGCCGCCTCCAGCACCGGGCCCGCGGCGCCGAGCACCGCGCCGAGGCGGCTCGCCGCCTCGAAGAGCTTGGCGGTCTTGCAGCGGATGACGCGCAGGTACTGCTCCTCGGAGGTGTCGGGCTCGTGGCAGTTGAGGAGCTGGAGCACCTCGCCCTCGGCGATGACGTTGGTGGTGTCCGCCAGGATCTCCATCACCCGCATGCTGTGCACGTCCACCATCATCTGGAAGGAGCGCGAGTAGAGAAAGTCCCCCACCAGCACGCTGGCCTGGGGCCCCCACACGGCGTTCGCCGACTGCTTGCCGCGGCGCAGGTGCGAGCCGTCCACCACGTCGTCGTGGAGGAGCGTCGCGGTGTGGATGAACTCGATGACCGCCGCCAGGTCGATACGCGCGTTGCCCTCGAAGCCGAAGGCCCGCGCGCTCAGCAGAAGCACCAGCGGGCGCAGGCGCTTGCCGCCGCTGTGGATGATGTAGTGGGCGACGTGGTTGATGAGAACCACGTTGGAGGCGAGACGCCGCTCGATGAGGCGATCCACCGCGCGCATGTCGGTGTCCACCAGCGCGTGAATGGTCCCCAGATCCATGGGGCGGGGCGCGGTGGCGAGGATCTCGGGTGCTGGCATCGGCGTGCGGGCTCGCGGCGGGAGCGGTCCGGCTCCGGCGTCTGACGTTTGTCCACCCAGTGTTCGGCGATTATACAATGGCGCGGGCGCCGCCGTGGCGGGCCGCGAACGGCCCCGCGCCGCTATCTTATTGAAACCGCTGGGGCGGGCGGGGGCCTTCTCACTCGAGCGTTTCTTGTCCCACCCAACCGGAGCGAATACACTAACATGTTTTCAACGGCGGGGCCGGCCCCGCGCGCCGGAGAAGCTTTATGTACGCGGTGTTCGAGACGGGCGGCAAACAGTACCGGGTGAGCGAAGGCGACCGCATACGGGTCGAGAAGCTCGCGGCCGAGGAGGGCAGCGAGCTGCGCTTCGACAAGGTCCTGCTCATCGTCGAGGGTGAGAGCGGCCACGCCGGCACGCCGTACGTGGAGGGCGGGACGATCTCCGCGCTGGTGCGCAGCCAGGGCCGCGGCCCGAAGCTGCACGTCACCAAGTTCAAGCGTCGCACCCGCTACCGCCGGCGCCAGGGGCATCGGCAGGCCTACACCGAGCTCGAGATCAAGGGCATCTCGGTGGGCAAGGGCAAGAGTGCGAAGAAATAGTCGGACGGGACAGCTATGGCACACAAGAAGGCAGGCGGCAGCACGCGCAACGGGCGCGACTCGATATCCAAGCGCCTGGGGGTCAAGCACTTCGGCGGCGAGCAGGTGCGCGCCGGGCACATCCTGGTGCGCCAGCGCGGCACGCGCTTCCACGCCGGGGTGAACGTCGGCATCGGCAAGGACCATACCCTCTTCGCCAAGTCCGAGGGGCGGGTG
>CAZPFD010000340.1:1621-3739 GCA_964585725.1 uncultured Ectothiorhodospiraceae bacterium
CGATCATGAAGTTCGTCGACGAGGCCACCATCCGGGTCGAAGCCGGGCGCGGCGGCGACGGCTGCCTGAGCTTTCGCCGCGAGCGCTTCATCCCCAAGGGCGGGCCCGACGGGGGTGACGGCGGCGACGGCGGCAGCGTGTACCTGCTGGGCGACGCCGCCCTCAACACCCTGGTGGACTTCCGCCACAAGCGGCGCTTTCGCGCCGGCAACGGCCGCCCCGGCAGCGGCGGGCAGCGCACGGGCAA
Organism: uncultured Ectothiorhodospiraceae bacterium; assembly: GCA_964585725.1. Classification (GTDB taxonomy): domain Bacteria; phylum Pseudomonadota; class Gammaproteobacteria; order HK1; family HK1; genus CAZPFD01. Next base: position 1,869 of record CAZPFD010000340.1, read on the forward strand.
GAGCGGCGCCGACGCCGAGGTGCGGGTGCCGCTGGGCACCGTGGTCTACGAGGCGCAGACCGGGGAGTACCTGGGCGAGCTGACGCGCGAGGGCGAGCGCCTGGTGGTGGCCCAAGGCGGGCGCCACGGGCTGGGCAACGTGCACTTCAAGAGCAGCGTGAACCGCACGCCGCGCCGGACCACGCCGGGCGAGGCGGGCGAGGCGCGGGATCTGCGCCTGGAGCTGCGGGTGCTGGCGGACGTGGGGCTGGTGGGGCTGCCGAACGCCGGCAAGTCCACCTTCATCCGCGCGGTGTCGGCGGCGCGCCCCAAGGTGGCCGAGTATCCGTTCACCACGCTCTACCCGCATCTGGGGGTGGTGGCGCTGGCCCCGCACCGCAGCTTCGTGGTCGCCGACATTCCGGGGCTCATCGAGGGGGCGGCCGGCGGGGCCGGTCTGGGCACGCGCTTCCTGCGCCACCTCGCGCGCACCCGGTTGCTGTTGCATCTGGTCGACGTGGCGCCGCCCGAGCCCGAGGCCGATCCGGTGCGCGACGTTTGCACCGTGGTGGCCGAGTTGGAAGCATATAGCGAGGCGCTGGCGGCGCGCGAGCGCTGGCTGGTGCTCAACAAGATCGATCTGCTGGCGCCCGAGGAGCGCGAGCCGCGCTGCCGGGCCCTGCGCGAGCGCCTGGGATGGGGCGGACCGGCGTACGCGATCTCCGCCGCCACCGGCGAGGGCTGCCGCGAGCTGTGTGAGCGCGTGATGGAATATCTGGAGAAGGAGGAACGCTCGTGACGGCGCCGCGTGCACCGGTGCGCCGCCCGGCGTGGGTGGTCAAGATCGGCAGCTCGCTCCTGACGGCCGACGGCCGCGGCATCGATCGCGACGCCATCGGCGTCTGGGTGGAGCAGCTAGTGGCGCTGCGCGCCCAGGGGATCGATCCGGTGCTGGTGTCCTCGGGCTCCATCGCCGAGGGCGTGCGCCGCCTCGGCTGGCGGCGGCGCCCGGTGGCGCTGCACGAGCTCCAGGCGGCGGCCGCCGTGGGGCAGATGGGCCTGGTGCAGGTGTACGAGTCGTTCTTCCAGCGCCACGGCCTGCACACCGCCCAGGTGCTCCTCACCCACGAGGACCTGGCCGATCGCCGTCGCTACTTGAACGCGCGCAGCACCCTGCGCACGCTCCTCGAGCTCGCCGTGGTGCCGGTGGTGAACGAGAACGACACCGTGGCCAACGACGAGATCCGCTTCGGCGACAACGACACCCTGGCGGGGCTGGTGGCCAACCTGGTGGAGGCGCAGCTCCTGGTCATTCTCACCGACTGCAATGGGCTCTATACCCGCGACCCGCGCCGTGACCCCGACGCGCGCCTGGTGGAGACGGCGCGCGCGGGGGATCCCGCGCTGGAGGCCATGGCCGGGGAGGGCGGGGCGCTGGGGCGCGGCGGCATGCGCACCAAGCTCCAGGCCGCGCGCCTCGCGGCGCGCTCGGGCACCACCACCATCATCGCCTCCGGGCGCGACGCCTCGGTGCTCGAGCGCATCTACGGCGGCGAGCCCGTGGGCACGCGGCTCTCACCGGGACAGGCGCCGATGACCGCGCGCAAGCGATGGCTCGCGGGCCAGCTGCGGGTACGCGGGCGCCTGCTCCTCGATGCCGGTGCGGTGCGGGTGCTGCAGGGCTCGGGCCGCAGCCTGCTGCCGGTGGGGGTGCGCGGGGTCGAGGGCAGCTTCTCGCGCGGCGAGCTGGTCGCCTGCGTGGATGCGGATGCGCGCGAGGTCGCGCGCGGGCTGGTCAACTACAGTGCGGAGGAGACGCGCCGGATCATGGGCCAGCCGAGCGAGCGCATCGTCGAGCTGCTCGGATACGTGGACGAGCCCGAGCTCATCCA
>CAZPFD010000341.1:0-3723 GCA_964585725.1 uncultured Ectothiorhodospiraceae bacterium
GGTGGTGCTGGCGATAGTAGTCGAAGAACAAAGTCTCGGCGCAGCGCTTGCCCTCGTCGTAGCAGGAACGTGGCCCGATAGGATTGACGTGGCCCCAGTAGCTTTCGGGTTGAGGATGCACCACGGGATCACCATAGACCTCACTGGTAGAGGCCTGAAAGATCTTGGCCCGCACCCGCTTGGCCAACCCAAGCATGTTGATGGCGCCGTGCACGCTGGTCTTGGTGGTCTGCACCGGATCGAACTGGTAATGGATGGGCGACGCGGGGCACGCCATGTTGTAGATCTCGTCCACCTCCACGTAGAGCGGGAAGGTCACGTCGTGGCGCATGAACTCGAAGCGATGATCCCCGAGAAGCCCGCGGATGTTCTCCTTGGTGCCGGTGAAGAAGTTGTCGACGCACAGCACGTCACAGTCGCGCTCGAGCAGGCGCGCGCACAGATGAGAGCCGAGAAAGCCGGCGCCGCCGGTCACCAGCACACGTTTTCGATGTCCCACTCGCATGGCGCGCAAGCTCTCCCTTCGTCGTGGTTACGCGGCGCCGCGCAGCAGCGCCTGAAACCGGACCCAGTCGAAGCCGGGGCCGGGGTCGGTCTTGCGTTCGGGCGCGATGTCGCTGTGGCCGACGATGCGATCGACGGTGATGCCGCGCCAGGTCCGCATCAGCAGGCGGGCGAGCTCGGCCAGACGCTCGTACTGCACCGCTTCGTACACGTCCTCATCGGTTCCCTCGAGCTCGACGCCGATGGAGAAATCATTGCAGCGCGAACGCCCGCGGTAGCAGGAGGCGCCGGCGTGCCAGGCGCGCCGGGGGAAGGGCACGTACTGCACCACCTCCCCGTCGCGCCGGATCAGCACGTGGGCCGAGACACGCATGCCGCAGATGGATTCGAAATACGGGTGCGCCCCCGGTTCCAGCCGATTGGTGAAAAAGGCGTCAATGGCTCCACCGCCGTACGCGCCCGGCGGCAGACTGATGCTGTGCACGACCAGCAGGTCGATCTCGCACCCGGGCGGGCGCTCGTCGCAGTTGGGGGAGGGAACGCGGCGCACGCCCTCGAGCCATTCGTGTCGTGTGTCCAGATTCATTCGGTACGTAGGCACGGGAATGCGAGAGAGTATAGGCTAGGGTAAATTGTCCGTCCGAGGACTTCCGCCCAGGAGAGAGCCCGTGACCGACCCCCAACGCAGCCCCGACACCTCTCCCGGGCGCCTCGGAGTCGGCATGATCGCTCTGGCCTGGGTGCTGCTGCTCGGGCTGCTCACGCTCTATTTCGGCGGATTCCTCGAACGCCAGCACAATCCCAACCAGCGCATCGCCACCAGCGTGCTCGACGACGGCGCGCGCGAGGTGGTGCTCAGGCAGAATCGCAGCGGCCACTACGTGGCTTCCGGCGATATCAACCAGGAGCCGGTCACCTTTCTGCTGGATACCGGAGCGACCACCGTGTCCATTCCGGCCCCCCTCGCAGACAGGCTCGGCCTCGAGCGCGGCGGGGCGGTTCCGGCGCAGACGGCGGCGGGCGTCATCACCACCTACTCGACGCGGCTCGAGCGCGTGGCGCTCGGCAACATCGTGCTGCACGACATCCTCGCCCACATCAACCCCGAGGCCGGCGGGGAGCAAGTGCTGCTCGGAATGAGCTTCCTCAAGCACCTCGAGCTGCGCCAGCAAGGGGATAGCCTGACGCTGCGCCAGCGCCCCTGACCCGGCGCTCGATGCCTGCGCGCATCTCCGGCTTCACCACGAAGTAGCCCTGGACGCCGCTCACGCCGAACTCGCGCAGGATCCGGAGCTGGCTCTCGGTCTCCACGAACTCGGCGATGACGTCGATATCGAGAAGGCGCGCGATGTCGATGAGCGCGCGCACGAAGTACTGGTTCTCGCGGTCCTTGTCGAGACCGTTGACGTAGCTGCCGTCGATCTTGACGTAGTCGAGGGGCAGCTCGTGCACGTAGGCGAAGGAACGCGCCGACGCGCCGAAGTGATCGACGCCGAACTGCGCACCCATCTCCCGCAGCCGGGTGCTCAGCGCCCGCGCCGCAGCCGGGTGCCGGTGGGCGCTGTACTCGGACACCTCGAAGGCGAGCCGCTCGGCCAGACCGTTGGCGCGCGTGAGCTTCTTGCACAGCCAGCTCGCGAAGCGCTCCTTGCCCAGCGAGGCGCGCGAGAGGTTGACCGCATAGCGGGCGCGATCCGCGTGGCTGGCCGTGAGATCCTCGATCACGGTCTCGACGATGACCCGATCGAGCGCGCTGGCGAGCCCCACCCGTTCGGCCATCGGCATGAAGATGCCCGCCGGCACGAGACGGTCGCCTTCGCCGCGGATGCGCGCGAGCACCTCGTAGTGGGTGACGGATGCCAGGTCGGGCGACTCCACGGCCTGATACATGAGCACCACCCCGCCCTGGTCGATGGCCGCCTGCAGAATGCCGCGCCACTCCTCGGGCGCCTGCGCCTCGAACGGATCGCTCGACGCCTGCCCTGCGAACACCTGCCACCGGTTCGGCCCCCGCCGCTGCGCCTCGCGCAGGGCGGTGTCGGCCTCGCTCAAGAGCTCGCGCGCGGAGCGCCCACCGCTCAGACAGCTGACTCCGACGTGAACGGCCGCGCCGTGCTCCACGGCTCCGTCGCGCAAGGCGGCGATCTCGCGCAGCACCTGCTCGGTGCGCTGGCGGACGGCGTCGAGATCCGCGGTGCTCACCAGAATCCCGAACTCGGCGTCGCCGATGCGCGCGACGAGCCCCTCACCATCGCCGAAGTGGTGCTGCAACACCGCGCCGACGGCGCGCAGGAGCTCTTCGTCCGCGGCGTGGTCACGCAGGTGGGTCAGCCCCTCCAGGCGCGCGAGCAGCAACGCCCCCACTGCGTACTCGTCGGGAGCACCCAGCATGTGCGCGAGACGCTGCTCGAAGCCGCGGCGGTTGCCCGCCCCCGTGACCGGATCGGTGTACGCCTCTTCACGCAGTCGCACGGCCAGCGCGATCTGCTCGTTCAGCATCTGGCGGACCTTGTCCGCCATTCGGTTCATCGCCACCATCACGCGCCGCAGCTCGCGCACCGCCGGCAGGCCCCGCCCTGCGGCGCCGAAGCGGCCCTGCGCGATGGCGCGGGCCTGGGCCTCCACCTGCGCCAGGGGTCGCAGCAGGTAGCGCAGGGTGGCCACCAAGAGCAACGTGCCGAAACCCAGGGTCGCCACGGACCACCAGAACGTGCCGACCGCGCTGCGCCAGAGCACCTGATAGGCATCCGCCGGATTGCTCGTCACCGAGACGCGGCCGGCGCGCCCGGCGGTGACGATCACCCCGTGCGCCGGAGGGCTGAGCAGCGGCACCGCCTCCACGAACCACTGGGGCACACCGTCGACCCGCGCCGCGCGCGAGCGATGCACCATCCGATCTCCGCGCGCGGATGCGACCAGGATCTCGCGATACCCGCCGCCCTCGAACAGCGCGTCCACCGTGGACTCCAGCTCCCGCGGGTCGTACCCGCCCCGGGCGGACGACAGCGAGGCGCCGAGAGCGCTGGCCGCTTTGCGCGCCTGCGCCTCGAGCTGCTCGTTGAGGTACTGGCGCGTGGTCTCGACGCTGATCAAGAACGTGCCGCCGAAGGCGAGCACCAGCACCGCCAGCATGATGGTCAGGAGTTGCCGCGACAGAGTCATGAGAACACCGCCCCAGTGATCCCCATGCTGTCGACCACCCCCACCCTCCCCTTGAGC
>CAZPFD010000342.1:0-3670 GCA_964585725.1 uncultured Ectothiorhodospiraceae bacterium
CGGCTGAGCTGGCCCAGGTCGGTGACCTGGAAGGTCACCCGGATCTGGGCGGTCTGGGTGAGCGATTCGGTGTGGGTGTTGAGCGAGACCACGTTGAGGCGCTCGTTGGCCACCACCGTGGTGATGTCGCGCAGCAGGGCCTGGCGGTCGTAGGCGGTGATGAGGATGTCCACCGGGTAGGTGGACTCGTTGCGCCCCGCCCAGCTCACATCGATGAGCCGCGCATGCTCGCCCGAGCCGAGCCGCAACACGTTACGGCAATCCCGGCGGTGCACGGTCACGCCGCGCACGCGGGTGATGTAGCCGATGATGGGATCGGGGGGCACCGGCTTGCAGCAGCGCGCGGTCTGGGTGAGCAGGTTGCCCACGCCCTCGATGCGCACGTCGTCCTTGCTCGTCTCGCGCCGGGCCGGGCCGCGCCCGACGGGCAGCTCCGCCTGGGGGTGTGCGCGCGGGACGATGTCCTGCAACGCGTTGGCGATCTGGCCGGTGGTCACCTCGCCGTGGCCGATGGCCGCGAGCAGATCCTCGAAGCGCACGAAGTTGAAGCGCTTGATGAGCTTGTCGGTGTCCGGCTGCGCGATGCCCAGGCGCTTGAGCTCGCGATCGTAGACCTCGCGCCCCGCGCTCAGGTTCTTGTCGTAGTCCTGCTGGCGGAACCAGTGGCGGATCTTGGCCCGCGCGCGGGCGGTGCGCAGGTACCCGAGGTGCGGATTGAGCCAGTCGCGCGAGGGCGAGCCCTGGCGGGTGGTGAGGATCTCCACCTGCTGCCCGGTCTCGAGCTCCTGGTTGAGCGGCACGATGGCGCCGTCCACCTTGGCCCCGCGGCAGCGGTGCCCGACCTCGGTGTGGATGTGGTAGGCGAAGTCGAGCGGGGTGGCGCCCTTGGGCAGGTCGATGACCTGCCCGCGCGGGGTGATCACGTACACGCGATCGTGGAGCACCTCGCTCTGGAAGCGCTCGAGCAGCCCGCCCAGCTCGTTGGGATCGTCCTTCCACTCGAGCACCTGGCGCAGCCAGGCGACCCGCTCCTCGATGCCGGGGTCGCGGCGCGAGCCGTCCTTGTAGCGCCAGTGGGCGGCCACGCCGAGCTCGGCGTGCTGGTGCATCTCGTGGGTGCGGATCTGCACCTCCAGCGTGCGCCCGCGCGGGCCGATCACCGCGGTGTGCAGCGACTGGTAGAGGTTCGGCTTGGGGTTGGTGATGTAGTCGTCGAACTCGCCCGGGATGTGCTGCCACACCGTGTGCACGATGCCGAGCGCCGCGTAGCAGTCGGCCACGCTGTCGACCAGCACGCGCAGCCCGCGCACGTCGAAGAGCTGGGGCAGATCGACCCCCTTCGACTGCATCTTGCGCCAGATGCTGTACATGTGCTTGGGACGCCCGGAGACGGTGGCCTTGATGCCCGCCTCCTTGAGCGCCGAGGAGAGCTTCTCCACCACCAGCGTGATGTAGCGCTCGCGGTCCACCCGCCGCTCGTGGAGCTGGCGGGTGATGGTCTTGTAGGTGTCGGGCCGGAGGTAGCGGAAGGCCTGGTCCTCCATCTCCCACTTCATCTGCCAGATGCCGAGGCGGCTCGCCAGCGGCGCGTAGATGTCCAGGGTCTCCTGGGCGATGCGCCGGCGCCGCGCCTCGTCCAGGTGGCGCAGGGTGCGCATGTTGTGCAGCCGATCGGCGAGCTTGATGAGCACCACGCGCACGTCCTCGGCCATGGCGAGCAGGAGCTTGCGCAGGCGATCCACCTGCTTGGCGTCGTGGTCGGTGCCGGCGAGCCCCTGGTACTCGCCGATGACGTCCATCTTGGTCACCCCGTCCACCAGCCGCGCCACGCCGGCGCCGAACTCGGCCTCCACCTCGGCCAGGCCCACGCCCGTGTCCTCGACCACGTCGTGCAGGATGGCCGCGGTCACGGCCTCGGCGTCCATGTTCAGCTCGTGGAGGATGCTCGCCACCGCCAGGGGATGGCCGATGTAGGGCTCGCCCGAGGCCCGGGTCTGGCCGCGGTGGGCGGCCTGGGCCATGCGGATGGCGCGCGCGATGACCTCGCGGTCCGCCTCGCTGCGGCCGCGGCTGATCTCGGCGAGCCAGGGCTCGGCCTGGCTGGCCTCGCGTGCCTCGGTGCTGACCTGTGTGTCCACGGTCCTGCCTGCTGCTGCGCCAAGGACCCGCCCAGGCGTACCGCGCTGGGAACGAACGGGCGCGTTGTTCGCCCCGCCCGTTACCACTACACTCGAAAACAAGGCGCGGGGCGCGGATGCGGGCGCCAGCCCTACCCCGTAGTTTAGTGTACGCGGCCGCCCGCCAGCGGCGACCTTCGCGGACCCACCCGAGAACCGGCAGCGATGAGCGGCGAACTCCTCATCAACGTGCAGCCCACGGAGACCCGGGTCGCCGTCATCGAGAACGGCATGCTCCAGGAGATCTTCGTCGAGCGCACGAACCGCCGGGGCCTCGTGGGCAACATCTACAAGGGCCGGGTGAGCCGGGTGCTGCCCGGCATGCAGGCCGCCTTCGTGGACATCGGGCTGCCGCGCGCCGCCTTCCTGCACGCCTCGGACATCACCGCGGCGTCGCGCCAGGCGTGTTACGCCTCCGATGACGAGCGCACCCTGGCCGAGGGGGCCGAGGGCGAGCTGGCCTACCCCGAGGCCGAGCTGGAGTCCCGCGGCCACGGCATCACGGAGCTGCTGCGCGAGGGCCAGGAGGTGCTGGTCCAGGTGGTCAAGGACCCCCTGGGGACCAAGGGGGCGCGCCTCACCACCCAGATCTCCATCCCCTCCTGCTATCTGGTGTACATGCCCTACGGGCGCACCGTGGGCGTCTCCCAGCGCATCGAGGACGAGGCCGAGCGCCTGCGCCTGCGCGAGCTGGTGCGCGACTACCTGCATCTCAGCGCGGGCGCCCTGGAGGCGCGCGCAGCGGGCGCGGAGACGGTGCGGGTGGCCTATCTGACCCCGCCGGGTGGCTACATCGTGCGCACCGCCGCCGAGAGCGTCCCCGACGAGATGCTCATCGCGGACATGCGCTTTCTCCAAAAGCTCTGGCGCTCGCTCGAGGAGCGCGCGCGCCGCCTCCCGCCGTGCACCATCGTGCACGAGGACCTGCCGCTGGTCATCCGCATCGTGCGCGAGCTCACCGGCACCGACATCGAGCGCGTGCGCATCGACTCGCGCAGCATGTACCAGAACCTGGTGGATTTCGCGCACCAGTTCATCCCGGAGATGGTCTCGCGCATCGAGCCCTACGAGGGCGAGCGCCCGATCTTCGATCTCTACGGCGTGGAGGACGAGATCCAGCGCGCCTTGCAGCGCAAGGTGGAGCTCAAGTCCGGGGGCCACCTGGTCATCGACCAGACCGAGGCCATGACGACCATCGACGTCAACACCGGCGCCTACGTCGGGCGGCGCAACCAGGAAGAGACCATCTTCAAGACCAACCTGGAGGCCGCCCAGGCCATCGCGCGCCAGCTGCGGCTGCGCAACCTCGGGGGCATCATCATCATCGACTTCATCGACATGGAGAGCGACGAGCACAAGCGCCAGGTGCTGCGGGCGCTGGAGAAGAGCCTGGAGCGCGATCACACCAAGACCCAGATCAGCGAGGTGTCCTCGCTCGGGCTGGTGCAGATGACCCGCAAGCGCTCGCGCGAGAGCCTCGAGCACGTGCTGTG
>CAZPFD010000343.1:0-3660 GCA_964585725.1 uncultured Ectothiorhodospiraceae bacterium
CCAGGCGCTGCGCAGGATGAGCAGCGCCACCACCACCGAGAGCAACGGGTCGATGGGCATCCAGCCCGTCCACAAGATGACGACGGCGGCGGTGATGGCGGCCACGGAGCCCAGCAGGTCGCCGAGCACGTGCAGCGCAGCGCCGCGGACATTCAGGCTCGGGCGCTCACTGCCGTGCAGGATGCGCAGCACGACGAGGTTGACCGCCAGCCCCCCGGCGGCCACGGCGAGCATGAGACCGCCCAGCACCTCCACCGGCGCGTGCAGGCGCCGCACTGCCTCAAAGCCGATCCAGAGCACGATCCCCAGCAGCACGATGCCGTTGACGAAGGCGGCCAGCACCTGAAAGCGGTGGTAGCCGTAGGAGCGCTTGCGGTCGGCCGGCCGGCGGCTGAGGCGTGCGGCGACCCATGCAAAGGCGAGGGCCGCGGCATCGGTGAGCATGTGTCCGGCGTCTGCGAGCAGGGCGAGGGAGCCGGCCACCAGCCCGCCGGCGACTTCGGCGACCATGAAGGCCGCCGTCAAGCACATGGCCCAGAAGAGCTTGCGCTCGTTGGCCCCGGCTCCGTGGGCGTGACCCTGCATCACATGTGCTCCTGAGGCTCGGGAACCTCTTCCACGTGCGCGGCCATGTCCTTGAGCACCGACCGGATGTGCTCGTCGGCGGCGCTGTAGAACACCTGCCGCCCGCGACGCTCTGCGTGCAGCAGCCGCGCCGCGCGCAGCAGCCGCAGGTGGTGGCTCACGAGGGACGGCGACAACCCGAGGCCGTTGGCCATGTCGCTGACGCAGACGGGGCCGTCCAGGCAGGCGAACACGATGCGCAGCCGGCTGGGGTCGCCCATCAGATGAAACATCTCGGCCAGCTGCGTGACTTTGTCCTCGGAGAGCACTTCGCCGCTCATATGTGAAAGATTGAACATATATTCATGTATTAGGCCAAAGTGTAACCCTGCGCCCCGGAGTGTCAACGCTCCCGGCGCGGGCTCGGTCGAGCGGGCGGGTCAGCCGTAGGTCCCCAGAGCGGGAACGGTCTCGAGCAGCCAGTAGGCGAAGCGCGAGAGCTGACCGGTGATCATGGCGAGGCCCATGATCACCAGCACCACCCCCGCCACCAGCTGAAGGCGTCCCCCGATCCGACCCAACCACTTGAGCCGGGCCAGAAACACCCCGGTGAACAGCGCTGTGGCCAGGAACGGCACCGCCAGCCCGAAGGCATAGACCGCGAGCAGCGCGACGCCCTGGGAGAGCGCGGGCGAGACCGCGCTCACCGTCAGGATGGCGCCGAGGACCGGCCCGATGCACGGGGTCCATCCGAAGGCAAAGGCGAGCCCCATGAGGTACGCGCCCAGGGGCCGCCCCCCTCTGACCGCGCCGTGAAAGCGCCACTCGCGGTGGAACCCCGGCACCCGCAGCAGGCCGGTCAGAAACAGACCGAAGACGATGATGAGCGCGCCGCCCGCGATGTTGGCCTCGTAGCGATAGGACAGGAACAGCTGCCCGAGGACCGTGGCGCTGGCGCCGAAGGCGACGAACACGGTGGAGAAGCCGAGCACGAAGAAGCCACTGAGCCCGAGGGCCGCGAGCCTGGCCGACGCCGCCCGGCGCGCGCGCAGGTCCTCCACCGACTGGCCGGCCACGTACGAGACGTACGCCGGCACCAGCGGCAGCACGCAGGGCGAGAGGAACGAGATCAGTCCGGCCAGGAAGGCCGTGAACACGCCGATGTGGGAGACCTCCCCCATGGGTCCGCGATCACGATCCCCGCCCGTTCATTTCACCCACCCAGCGCGTGCCATGTCGTCCAGGCGCTCGCGGATGAACGAGACCATCTCGGGGCTGTCCCACTCGGCGGCCCCGAGCTTGCGCGCCAGCTCGCGGCCGCCGGGATCCACGAGCAGCGTGGTCGGCAGCCCGAAGAGCCCGAGCTTGCGCATGTCCTCGTGCTCCGGCGTCACGTACATGCCGAGATTCTCGATGCCGATCTCCTCGTAGAACTCTTCCACCACCGCCACCCCTTCCACGTCCGTCGACAACGCGATCACGTGGAAACGCTCGCCGCCGAGCTTCGCCTGAAGCCGATCGAGCGCCGGCATCTCCTCGCGGCAGGGGGCGCACCAGGTGGCCCACACATTGAGCAGCACGGTCTTGCCGCGGAAGTCGGACAGACGAACGGTGCGGCCCCCGCCGTCCGCGAAACGCAGGTCCGGAAGCGCGCGCGGCTCCGCCAGCAGGCTGAGCTCGGTGCGCGGGGACAGGACGGCGGACTCGCCGTTCGCGGTCCCCGTCACGGCCCCACGCCTCGCCGCCTCGCGGCCCGCGAGGTAATCCTGGGCGAAGTAAGCCGCCCCCGCGCTCGCCGCGGCGAGCCACAGCAGCGCCAGCAGCACGCGTCGCATCAGCGTCCCGGGGCTGGGGCGTCGATGGAAGCGGGGGTCGTGGCCCTTGAACAGTCGTCTCATCTCCAGCGGCGCCTCGCCGCGAGGGATGCGCACCGGGTCGGCTTCCTCGCGGGCGCACCGCATGGTACTGCATGCACCGGGAAGCCCGGTGCCCGCGAATTGTCCGAGATGCCGGGAACGCTGCCTTGACCTCGGTCAAGGACGTCAGCCCGCCCCGGGGCTAAGTTGCAGATGTGTCGATTGACCTGGGCGCGGCTCACGACTTTAAAGTGTCGTTGCGCAGCGCAGACTCGGATTGCCTACGGAGCGCGTCTACGTGTGTCATCTCATTCTGCTCCTCCCCGTGCTGGGGCTTACCGTCTTCTGGGTGGCACCCCTGTCCGTCGCCGGCCCCGTCTACGCCATCGTATTTCTGCTCTCCGTGTGGCTCTACTGGCTCATCGTGCGTTCCATGAGGCAACCGGTGGAAACGGGCATGGAGCATCTGCGCCGGGAGACCGGGGAGGTGGTCGACACGCGCGGTCGAATCCTCACGGTGCGGGTGCAGAACGAGCTGTGGCGGGCCAAGTCCAGCGAAGCCCTCGAGCGCGGCGAGCGGGTCAAGGTCGTGGGTGTCGAGGGCCTGACCCTGCGCGTGGAGAAGCTCCCGGGCGCCGCCACTCGGGGCGGAACGTCCGCGGACGGCCCGGGCGGACTCGCGCGCACCGCATGAGATCGGGTGGAGGGTGAGCATCATGTACGGATTCTCGACGAGACTCGACGACAGCTTCGAGGACGCGGTGACCCGGGTGGCCGGGGCACTGAAGCAGGAAGGTTTCGGCGTCCTGACCACCATCGATGTCAAGGCCACCCTCGAGGACAAGCTGGGGGTGCAACGCCGCCCTTACGTCATCCTGGGGGCGTGCAACCCTGCACTCGCGCACGAGGCCCTCAAGACCGACCCCGACATCGGCCTGCTCCTGCCGTGCAACGTGGTGGTGCGCGAGGACGACGACGGCCGCGTGACGGTGGCGTTCATGGATCCGGAAGCCGTGCTGGGGCTCGTCGGCGAGGCTGGCATCAAGCCGCTTGCCGGCGAGGTGCGCGAGCGCCTGGGGCGTGTACGCGACGCGCTCGCCACCACGTCCCGGGGCGCCTGAGCGGACCGCCGGCGGCGACACCGGCACTCCTTTCCCGGTCCGGGCCCCGCGGGGGTTGACCTGTGAGCTGCTCACAGGTTTTAAACTCCGACTCAGATCCAACTTCCATGCGGAGCGCA
>CAZPFD010000344.1:0-3649 GCA_964585725.1 uncultured Ectothiorhodospiraceae bacterium
GTCAGCCGCTTCATCGGGTTGCGGCCTGTACGTCCAGGTGTGAGGTCATGATCGGATCCCGGGACCCGAACAAGCCGCGTGCCCCCAAGATACCGACGGCGACCTACCGCCTGCAGCTCAACCGCGACTTCGGCTTCGCGTGCGCTGCCGAGATCGCGGAGTATTTGTCGGAGCTCGGCATCAGTCATGCCTACGCCTCGCCCTATCTGAAGGCGCGCCCCGGCAGTGAGCACGGCTACGACATCATCGATCACAACGCGTTCAACCCCGAGATCGGAGGCTCACACGACTTCGAGCGTTTCGTGGGCCGCCTGCGCGACGCCGGCATGGGCCACATCCTCGATCTGGTTCCCAATCACATGGGAGTGGGCAGCGACAACGCGTGGTGGATGGATGTGCTCGAGCACGGGGAGGCTTCTCCCTACGCCGAGTACTTCGATATCGATTGGCGGCCCGAGGAGGAGGGCTTGCGCGGCAAGGTGCTGCTGCCCGTGCTGAGCGATCATTACGGCACGAGCCTCGAGAGCGGGACGATTACGCTCGCCTTCGATGCGCGCTCGGGGGAGCTTCGCGTGCACGTCGACGGCCAGTGCTTCCCGGTAGACCCCGGCAGCTACGGCAGCGTGCTCGCGCATCGCCTCGAGGCCTTGGAGCAGGACCTGGGGCGCGACGCTCCCGATCTGCTCGAGCTGCAGGACCTGATCGCCTCGGTCCGGAATCTGCCCACGCGCAGCGTGGCCGACCCCGAGCGCCGGGTGCAGCGCATCCGTGAGGGTGCGGCCTCGAAAAGGCGCCTGGCAGAGCTGTGTGCGGCCTCGGCTTCGGTGCGCCACTTCGTGGGCGGGAGCGTGGCGGATTGCAACGGCGAGCAAGGCGACCCCGCGAGCTTCGATCGTCTCCACGAGCTGCTCGAGCAGCAGGCCTACCGTCTCGCCCACTGGCGCGTGGCGGCGGACGAGGTCAACTACCGGCGCTTCTTCGACATCAACGATCTGGCCGGATTGCGCATGGAGCTTCCTGCGGTGTTCGACGCAACGCACGCCCTCGTGTTGCGGCTTGTGGCGGAGGGCCGCCTGGACGGGCTGCGCATCGATCACCCCGACGGACTGTTCGACCCCGGTGCATACTACGCGCGGCTCCGCGACCGGCTGTGGTCCGGGGTTTGCGGTGAGCGCAGTGACGCGAAACCGCCGTGCTACGTGGTGGTGGAGAAGATTCTGGCGAGCCACGAAACCCTGCGAGAAGGCTGGCCGGTGCATGGAACCACCGGTTACGACTTCGCGAACGAGCTCAATGGTCTGTTCGTCTATCCCGGCTCGGCCAAGAGCATGGATCGCCTGTATACCCGATTCACGGGGCGCGTGCGCGACTTCGACGAGGTGGCGTACGAGCGCAAGAAGCTCATCGTGCGCACCCAACTCTCGAGCGAGCTCACCGTGCTCACCCATCTCGTTCACGCCATCGCCAAGCGCGATCGCCATACGCGGGATTTCACACGCAATGGTCTGCGCGACGCCCTGACCGAAGTCGTGGCATGCTTTCCCGTCTACCGGACCTATGTCACGGGAGACGGCTCGAACGAGGCGGACCGCCGCTGCATCGAGTGGGCGGTGGCCGAAGCCCGGCGCCGCAGCCCCGCCTCCGAGGTCGACATCCTCCATTTCCTCGGCGATCTGCTGATGCTTCGGGTCACCGGCCCGCGTCCGGACATCGTGAGCTTCGTCATGAAGTTTCAGCAATACACGGCGCCGGTCATGGCGAAAGGAATCGAGGACACGGCATTCTACGATTACAACCGCTTGTTATCGATGAACGAGGTGGGAGGTGACCCGAACCGTTTCGGAGTCTCGGTGGACGAGTTTCATCGCGCCAACGCCGCGCGCGCGGAGCGCTGGCCGCACGCCATGCTCACGACCTCCACCCACGATACCAAGCGCAGCGAGGATGTGCGAGCGCGTCTCAACGTGTTGACGGAGATCCCCGCGCTATGGCGCCGGCACGCGGTCCGCTGGCGGCGCATCAACCGCCCCAGAAAGCGCATCGTCCAGGGCCGCGAAGCCCCGAGCCGCAATGACGAGTATCACTTCTACCAGACGTTGCTCGGCGTATGGCCGCTGCAATCACCTGGAACGCGGGAGCTCGCGGAGCTTCGCGAGCGCACGGAACGTTACATGCTGAAAGCCGTGCGCGAGGCCAAGGTTCGCACGTCGTGGATCAATCCGAATCCACACTACGAGGAGGCGGTGTCGCGTTTCGTGTACAGAGTCCTGGCGCGCCCCGACAACAACGCCTTTCTGCGGGATTTCGTCCCGTTCCAGCGGCGCGTGGCGCGCATCGGGCTGTACAACAGCCTGGCCCAGACCCTGCTGAAGCTCACCGCTCCCGGCGTGCCGGACGTCTACCAGGGCAACGAGCTGGCGGTCTTCAGCCTGGTCGATCCGGACAACCGGGGCTCCGTGGATTACGACCTCCGCCGTGTGATGCTCGAGGAGCTGCGTCGGGCCACTGCGGACGAAGCGAAGCTCGCCGCGTGCGCCCGCGAGATCGCCGAGGAGATGGAGGACGGCCGCGCCAAGCTGTATCTGACCTGGCGCACCCTGGGGCTGCGCCGGCGGTGGGCGGACACCTTTGCCGGGGGGGAATACGTACCGCTGGCCGCGGGCGGCAGCAAGGGCGAGCACCTGTGCGCCTTTGCCCGGGTTCGCGACGGCAAGCAGGTGATCGTGGTCGTGCCGCGCTGGCTCGCGCGTCTCGCGGGCGGTCTGGAGACCACGGGGGTGGATACGGCGCAGTGGGCGCAGGCATGGGTCGGCGTGGAGCGGCTGCCCTCCGGCACCGGCTACCGCAGCGTGCTCACGGGCGAGCGCCTTCACCCCGCGCAGCGCGACGGAGCCCGGGTGCTCTTGGCGGAGGATCTGTTCGCGCACTTTCCGGTCGCTCTGCTGACGAACCGCGACCCTTCCTGAGACCGTCGCATGGAACGGGCCCGCAAGGATGTCCTCAATCCCGGAAAGGAGTCGGCTCGCGCGCCCGCCGCTCAAGAGGCGTCGTTACACGACGGAAACGAAGTCAGTTATCCCCGACATGAAGCAGAAACAGAGCGCGTGTACACTCATGACCATACAGGCTCTTCAACATCCCTCCTCCCTCTCTTGGCCCCACCCCGGCGGTGGGGTTTCTTTTTGGGCGCTCGCGGCGTCGTAGTATGCCCGGCACGGCCTCTCCAGGCCGCGAACCACGCGTTTGCCCTCGAGCGGGCCCCGGGTCTCGGTCACCACGGTGTGCTGCCCCTCCTCATGGTGATCATCGTAGAAGTAGAGCACGACCCAGTCGCGGGTGCGTCCGAGATCGTGCGCGCGTGCGGTGTTGGAGTAGAGGGCGGTGAAATGCCAGCCGTCGCGTTCCGTGTGCAGGATCGGCAGCCAGGCTCTGCCCTCGGGATTGAAACGCCGGGGGGCGATGGTGGGCAGGATTCCTCTTTCGGCTTTCTCGCGATACTCGCGGTCCACGTCGAGCAGCACGGCCACCGACGGCGCGCGGGCGGGATAGCGGGCCCGGCTGCGCACGCGCCCGAGCATGGTTTCGAGCACCGCGCGCAGGACGGCGGCACGCCGCGGCCCGATGCCGGGCACGCGTTCGAGCCGTCCGT
>CAZPFD010000345.1:0-3645 GCA_964585725.1 uncultured Ectothiorhodospiraceae bacterium
CTCCGGCATGCTGTCGCACCCGGCACCGGCGGGGCTGTGCACGCTGCTAGCTCGGGACGCTGTGCTTGCTGTTGAGCCACCGCATGAGGGGGCGCCACAGCTCCCAGTCATAGGCGGCGGCCGAGGGCGCGATCTCCCATATGCCCAGGCCCCGCTCGGCGGCGCGGACGTAATTCTGGGTGTTGCGCAGGAGGGCGATGAAGGGCAGGCGGCGACCGTCGGGGAGGCGCAGGGACGTAAGAAAATCCTCCAGCACGAAACGGCTGGGAGAGATCTCGCGCACCCGATTGGCGACCGTGGCGATGCGCACCTGGTTGTTGGTCACCTTGCTGACCCGCAGCAGCTCCTCGTAGAAGCGGGCCGCAGCCCGCAGGTCGAAGGACGAGGGCAGCACGGGAACCACCACGGTCTGCGCGCGGCGGATGAGGTCCGACAGAGCCCGCCCGTGGCGCCCGGCCTGGCCGTCCATGACGGCGTAATCGACGTCGCTCGGCACTCGGGCGTTGCCGTGCCATGCCTCGACGCCCCGGATCGGCGGGCGGCTCGGCGGACGCGCCGCAAGCCAATCCGTGGCCGAGGCCTGCTGGTCGAAATCCACCAGTGCCACCGAATGCCCGCGCAGGGCGTAGTAGACCGCGATGTTGGTGGCTATTGTTGTTTTACCGCTCCCCCCCTTGGAGTTCATCACCAGGATGGTTCGCATACCGCCCCCCGATCGCTTTCCTTATGAGCGCGTTAGTATAGCAATTGATTCCCGGCGCTCACTCACGGCTTGAAAGCGGCGACGGCCTTCTCGAGCTCGCGCACATCCCCGTTGCCGGCGCCGTAGCGCAGATGCACGTAGAGGCGCGTGATGGATCGCACCTGCGGCGCCGCCGCGGGACGCACCCGCTGCACGCGCGCCGCGAGTGCGAGCGGCCCCTCGCTGGGCCGCGCGACCACCCCGGCGCGGGCAAGCTTGCGCTGAAAGCGCCGGTAGGCCTCCAGCACCGCGTCGTGCGGCGCCGCGCGGCGCCGCAGCCACAGGCCCACCAGGCTCAGCAGCAAGGTGACGCTCCCGCCCAGCCCCAGGGCGAGCTGCAATGAGTCGCTCGCGTCCAGACCGAAGCGCGCCAGCAAACGGCTCTGCCGCTCGGGCCCGTAGCCCAGCACCCACTGGTTCCAGGCGTTGTTGAAAGCGTCCCAGCCGTGGCGCAGACCCCGCCAGAGGGAGCCGACCACGCCGTCGGCGGGCACGCGCACGCCGGCCACCCCCACCGAGCCGGGAAGCGCGGCGTCCATGCCGAGCTCGATGCGGGTGGGTGAGACCGCGGCGGTGGGATCCACCCGCTTCCATCCCTGCTCGGGAAGCCACACCTCGGCCCAGGCGTGGGCGTCACGCTGGCGCACGATCAGATAGTTCCCGAGGGGATTGATCTCCCCGCCCTGGTAGCCGGTCACCACGCGCGCGGGGACCCCCGCCGCCCGCATGAGCACGGTGAACGCCGCGGCGTACAGCTCGCAGAACCCGCGCCGGGTCTCGAACAGAAACTGGTCGATGGTGTCCCCGGTCAGCACGGGCGGGCTCAGGGTGTAGAAGAAGGCCTCCCGCTGGAAGTGATCGAGGGCGCGGCGCACCAGGGCGGGGTCGTCGTCGCCCACCACCGAGCGCCACTCGCGCGCCAGGGCCCGGGTCCTGGGATGCGCCTGGGGCGGCAGCTGCAGCGCCGCCGCGTACTGGCGCTCGGTCAGGTGGGTGTTGCGGTAAGCGGGATACGAGCGCAGGCGGTAGCGCAGGCGCTTGCGCACCGGCTCGCGCGCGAGAAGCTGGAAGTCGCCGGTCACGGCGCTCCGGGGCGGCAACGCGGCGGGCAGCTCCAGCGCGAAGAGCCAGGCCGCCTGGTGCGGCTCGAGGGTCACCGTGTAATCCACGGGAACGCCCGAGGGCTCGCCGCCGGGTATCTCCTCGCCGGTCTCGGGGCTCCCCAGGGACCACGTGCGCCCGTCGGTGCGCCACAGGACCGGGCCGCGCCAGTAGCGCTGGCTCGGCGGCGGCGGGTGCTCCTCGAACTCGACCCGGAACGCCACGGCGTCCGAGCGGGTCACGCGGCTGAGGCTTCCGGGGCTCATGGAGTCGCTGAGCCCCGAGACCCCCGCCGCCTCGGGCTCCGGAACCCCCCACAGGGGCCCCGGTATCCTGGGGAACAGCACGAACAAGGCCAGCGCGATGGGCAGCGACTGCCCGATCAAGGACCCCGCCAGTTGCAGGCGCGCCCTGGTGGCCAGCGCGATGCTGGAGGTGTTCACGGCCAGCAGCGCGGCGGTCAGCGCGAACACTACCCCGAGCATGTAGACGGCCATGGGCACCGACTGCGAGTACAGGAAGTTGGTGACCACCAGGAAGTACCCGAGGAATATCACCACGAAGGCGTCGCGCAAGGTCTCGGTCTCGAGCAGCTTCATGCCGGTGAAGACGATGAGCAGCGCCACGCCCGCATCGCGGCCGAAGATGGTGCCGTACGAGAAATAGATGGTGAGCAGCACCCCTGCGCTCAGGAGCACCCGCAACGGGCGTCCGGGCAGTCGCACCGCCTCGGCGACGTTGGCCACCCGCCACAGGGCCAGGGAGGTGAACACGAGCATGACCCACACGGGGGCGTGGCGCACGTGGGGCACCACCACCAGGGCCAGTGCACCGGCCAGCCACAGGATGCGGTCCCGGCTCGGGCGCCAGGCCCGGGACGCCTCGTCAGCCATCGCCGTCTCCGAACAGGGCCAGCGCCTTCAGGCACTCGTGCAGGTGACGATCGCCGTTGCCTGCGGGGATCGCCTGCCCCGGCAGCTCGAGGCTGTAGCGGTAACCCCCCGACTCGGCCCCGAGCACCCAGCGACAGAGCTGGGCGAGGCGCGTCTCCACCGCGGGGCCCGACGTGTCGCTCCAGCGGATGTGCAGGTGGGTGGTCCCCGCGCCGGCGAAGAGCTTGACCGGAACGCCCTGCCCGCGCGCCACCGCCTTCCAGTGGATCTGGCGCGGCGAGTCCCCGGGGAAATAGTCGCGGAAGCCCGAGAAGTCCTCCCGCCCGGTGCCGTGCGCGCCCCCGCGGGGCACCGGATCGGAGGCGGCGTCGGGCAGGCGCCGCTCCCCGGCGGGCGCCGGGTAGACGAGGCAGGCCCCATCCAGGGCCACGTGCGACCAGGCGCGGAACAGGCCGAGGGGAAAGCACGAGGAGACGGTCACCCGCCCGAGATGGAGCCAGCCCCGGCGGTGGGTCGGCACCGGCAGCTCCACGTGGTGCAGGATGTCCGCCGGCACCGGGTCTTCCAGCACCGGCGGCGCGCTCGCCCGCGCATCGGGACGGCTCAGAACGACGGCGTGGCGCGCGGGGCCGTCACGATTGTCGAGGCTCAGTCCGAAGTGCGCCGTCCCCCCCGCGAACACGGGCTTGACCTTGCCCGCGCGCACCACGAGCCCTGCCAGATTCCGATAGGTGTGCAGGAGGGAGACCAGCCCCAGGCTTCCCAACAGGAACGTGAGCACGTAGCCCAGACTGTTGCTGTAGTTGGCGGAGCCCAGCAGCATGGCGAGGATCACGGCGGCGAAGCCGAGCCCGTAGCGGGTGGGCAGGATGTAGACGCGGCGCCGGGTGAGCGCCACGGCGGTGGCAT
>CAZPFD010000346.1:0-3638 GCA_964585725.1 uncultured Ectothiorhodospiraceae bacterium
CAGCGTGCCCTCGGTGCCCACCACCTCGCAGCCGCGGCGCTTGCAGTGCTGCAGATAATCGAGGTGCACCTCAGAGCGCACGCCGCCGGCATGAATCATCCGAATGGCGGCGTAGTCCTCGACGTCGATGTCCAGATCCGAGAGCGTCGCTGTGTGGCCGTCGCAGGCGTCCACCGGGCCGAACAGCCACGTCAGGTAATCGATCTCGTGAATGCCGTCGAGCACGACGCCGCCGCCCTCCCCGGCGCGCGCGCAGTAGAGCTGCCGGTAGTCGACGCCGGGACGCATGTTGGGCAGCCAGTGCCCGAAGTGCGCACGCGCGTACAGGGGCCGGCCTACGGCGGACAGGTTGCGCCGGATGGCGTCCACCCCCGGATGAAAACGCATGTTGCACACCACGAACAGAAGAGCGCCGCGTTCCGCGGCCTTGCTCACCAGGCGCTGGGCGTCGTCCGCGCGGTGCGCGAGCGGCTTCTCGACGAGCACGTGCACGCCCGCATCGAGCAACGCGCTCGCCACGGGCCCGTGCCGGGTGTGCGGCACGGCCACCACCGCCGCGTGCGGCCGCCATGCGAGGGCGTCGTCCAGGATCTCGAAGGCACGTGCGCCCGCGGCGGCCGCCGCATCCCGGCTCCGTTTCGAGTCGGCGTCGAGCACCCCGGCCTGTCCCAGCGCGGCTGCGTTCAGCGCATGCCGGCGCCCGGCGGAGCCGGCGCCGACCACCAGGATCCTCATAGCCCGAGCCGCTGCGCGTAATGTCTCGCCAGCTCCAGATCCTCCGCCCGGTCGATGTCCACGGAGCGCGCGCGGGACATCAGGTGCCCGCGCAGCCCCGGGCCGTAGAAGGTTCCGTAGGATTGGAACGCAGCCACCGTGGCCGCGTAGGTGCTGCCGTTGTCGACCACCAGAGATCCGAGGGTGTCCTCCCGCTCAGCGACGAGCTCCGGCCACATAGGGGCCAGGGTGTCGTCGGCGCCGCGGCGCAGCGCCTGATGCGGCGGGTGCGAGTACTCGGTCACGGCGAGGGCGAAATCGCAGACGCCGGGCTCGATGAGCCCTACCGTGCTACGAACGTCCTCCGCGTGGCGCAGCGGCGCGGTCGGGTACAAGCAGCACAGTATGTCGTATTGCCGGCCCATGCTCTCCTCGCCCGCCAGCACGTGCAGGCAGACCTGCACCACCGTCGCGCTGGCGCCGGCCAGGCTCGGAGGCCGATCCTGCACCTCGGCTCCGGCGGCCCGGGCCGCGTGCGCGATCTCGGGGTCGTCGGTGGAGACCACGATGCGCTCGAAGCACTCGCTCTCCCGGGCCGCGTCGATGGTCCAGGCGATGATGGGGCGGCCCTCGAACTCCACGACGTTCTTGCGCGGCAGCCGCCGCGAGCCGCCGCGCGCCGGAATGATCGCGAGACGCTGAATGGAGCGCGTCATCTGCCTGCCAGATCGCCGAAGCCGAGCTTTGTCCCCGCGGCGAGATCGCGAGCGAAGCGCGCATCGACCAGGCGCTCATAGAGGTCGGGCCCCATGCCGTCCCCCGGACGGCGAAACTCCACGCGCGCGTCGCCGAGACGATCGCCCGCTTTCACGTCCTGCGCGAGGAAGGCGCTGCGCCGCACCCGGGTACGCTTCTCGATCTCCGCCGCATGCAGGATCCGGCGCGGCTGACCCATGGCGGTCTCGAGATCGCGCACCGCGCGCACGAAGGCCTTCATCTCGCGCGGCTCGATGGACATGATGTGCTCGACGGAGCGGGTCGTGCGATCCTCGGTGATGGTCTTCTCGATCAGGTTGGCGCCCATGGCGACCGCCGCGATGTCCATGTCCCAGCCGGGCGTGTGATCGGAGTAGGCCACCGGGTACGGGAACATCTGCTTCAGGGTGCGGATGATGCGCAGGTTGACGCTCTCCAGGCGCGCCGGGTAGCCGGAGGGGCAGTGATGGATGATGATGCTCTCGTTGCCCTGTGCACGGATGACGTCGACGGCGGCCTCGACCTCGCCCAACGTGGCGCTCCCCGTGTCGAGCTGAAGGCACAGGCCCGTGGCGGCGGCCTGCCGGATGAGAGGGACGTGGTTCACGTCCGCGGAGGCGATCTTGATGGAGTGGCATCCGATCGCTTCTAGCAGCTCGATCTCGTCCTCGAAAGCCACGGTGGCGAAGAAAGCGAGACCGAGCGCGTCCGCGTGGCGCTTGAGCGCGCCCCATTGGTCCCGGCTCAAGGCGCGGCGCGCGAGCAGATCGTACAGCGGCTCCGACACCGTCTCCGTGTGCCCGCTGTCGCGATCCACCAGCACTTCGTACTCGAAAGGCATGGAGCGGTCGGCGACCACCCGATCCGGGTCGAAGATCTGGAACTTGACTGCATCGGCCCCCGCCTCGGCGGCGTAGGACACGAGGCGCATGGCTGACTCCAGACCGTCGTGGGTGGCCCCCGCCTCGAAGGTGATGAACACGGGCTGCCCGTCCCCGACCAGACGCTCACCGAAGCTGACCACGTGCCTCCTCCGGCGACTGCAAGGCCGTCTCCAAAGCAGCGGCCACCCGTTCCACGTCACCATCGCGCATGGCGGGGAACAGGGGCAGGGAAAGCACCTGCTCGTAGTACGCATCGGCGCCCGGCAATGCCGGCGCCGGCGCTTGCCGGCGGTAATAGGGCTGGCGGTGCAGCGGAAAGTAATGCACCTGCGTCCCGATGCCCCGCTCGCGCAGCCGCCTCACGAGAGCCGCCCGCGAGAGACCCGCGCGTTCGAAGTCGATGCGCACCACGTACAGATGCCACGCAGGCTCGCACCACGGAACACGCTCGATGGGACGCACGAGGGGCGCAAGCCCCGCGAGCAACCGGTCGTACAGATCCACCAGCTCGCCGCGCCTCGCGACGAAGCGCTCGAGCTTGGCGAGCTGACTCATCCCCAGCGCGCAGTGGATGTCCGAGGCCCGGTAGTTGAACCCCAGCTCGTGGAGCTCGTAGTACCAGGGGTTCGGCTCTCCGTCGGCACCGATCCCGTCCTCGTTCTCGAACGCCTCCGGGGCATGCACCAGACCGTGGTTGCGCAGCCGCCGCATGCGCTCGTAGAGATCGACGCGGTTCGTGGTGATCACCCCGCCCTCCCCCATGGCGATGGTCTTCACCGGGTGCAGGGAGAACACCGTCAGGTCGCCGTGGCGGCAGGACCCCACGGGAGCGGAGGGGCCGCCGTTCGCCCCATGGTGGCCGCCCAAGGCGTGGCACGCATCCTCCACGATGGCCAATCCCCTCTCCGCCGCGATGACCCCCACAGCGTCCATGTCCACGCACTGGCCGTTGAGGTGCACCGGGAACACCGCCCTGGCGCTCGGCCCGGCTCTGTCCAGTGCCTCCCGCAGATCGGCCTCGCGCATGAGCCCGGTGGCGGGATCGGCGTCCGCGAACACCACCCGCGCCCCCGCGTAGCAGACCGCGTTGGCCGTGGCCGCGAAGGTGATGGACGGCACCACCACGCTCGCGTCCTCGTCCAGTCCAAGCGCGAGCGCCGCCAGGTGCAGCGCCGCCGTGCCGCTCGAGCAGGCCACCGCGAAGCGCGCCCCCACCTTGCGCGCGAAGGCCGCCTCGAAGGCCGCCACCGTGGGACCGGTGGTGAGCCAGTCCCCGCGCAGCAC
>CAZPFD010000347.1:0-3628 GCA_964585725.1 uncultured Ectothiorhodospiraceae bacterium
GCGCGCCTCGCCACGGAATCGGACTACGCCCAGGGTCCGGAGCATGAAGCGTCAAGCGGACATACCCACCAAGACCCGCGGGTTCCGGAGCGAGCTCGAACGCCTCGACGTGGAGTTGGCCCGGCTCAGGCAGGACGCCAAGCGGTCACCCGGCGACGTCGACCTGGTCGAGGCCGTCGAAGAGTTGTCGGCGACCGTCGAGGAGCTGCACACCGCCGAGGAGCAGCTCCGGGAGCAGAACGAGAAGCTGCTCGAAGCGCGGGGCGCCCTCGAGGACGAGCGGCGCCGTTACCAGGAGCTCTTCGAGTTCGCCGCCGCCGGCCTGCTGGTGACCGACACGAACGGCACGATCCGCGAGGCGAATCTGGCCGCCGCTGCCCTGCTCGGGGTCGGCCAGCGGCACATGGCCGGCAAGCCCCTGAGTGTCTTCGTCGCCGAGCCCGACCGCCCGGCCTTCTACGGCCTTCTCCGGCGCCTCCAGCGCGTGGATCGCATACTCGGCTGGGAGCTCGAGCTCCAGCCGCGCAGCGGAGCGCCCCTACCGGTGGACCTGACCGTCGCGGCCATGCCGGAGACCTCGACCCACGGTCGAGCGCGGAGCATTCTGCGCTGGTCGCTGCGCGACGTCCGCGAACGCAGGCAAACCGAGAAGGCGCTGCGGGACAATGAGGCGCGGCTACGCGCCATTCTGGACACCGCCGTGGATGCCATCATCACCATCGACGAGCGGGGCGTCGTGCAGTCCGTCAATCCGGCCACCGAGCGCATGTTCGGGTACGGGGCGGAGGAGCTCGTCGGGCGCAACGTGAACCTGCTCATGCCCTCCCCTTACCGCGAGGAGCACGACGGCTACATCGCGCGGTACCTCGAGACGGGCGAGGCCCGCATCATCGGCGTCGGCCGCGAGGTGAGCGGGCGGCGCAAGGACGGCTCGACCTTTCCGGTGGACCTCGGGGTCAGCGAGCTCAAAGCGCGAGAGGGGCGGATGTTCACGGGCATCCTCAGGGACATCTCCGAGCGCAGGGCGGCCGAGGAGGGGCGGCTTCTCTACGAGCAGATGGTCGCGGCGAGCAACGACCTGATGGCGTTCGTGGACCGCGACTATACCTATCGAGCCGTGAACGAACGCTACACGGAGGTCTTCGGTCTGGCGCGCGACGACATCGTCGGGCGCACCGCCGCGGACCTCGTCGGCGTCGAGCGCTTCGAGACCATCATCCGGCCGAGGTACGACGAGTGCCTGAGCGGACGATCGGTGCACTATGAGCACTGGCTGGAGCTGCCGCGCTGGGGCCAGCGCTGCTTCGACATCCGCCTGGACCCCTACTACGGGGACGAGGAAGGAGTGCGGGGTGTACTGGTCGATGCCCGGGATGTCACCGAGCGCAAGCGCTTCGAGGAGGACGCCGCGCGGCGTCGCGCGGAGCTCGCCCATGCCGGGCGGCTGGCCACCATCGGCGAGCTGGCGTCCTCGGTCACCCACGAGCTCAAGCAGCCCCTCACCGCCATCTTGACCTACGCCCGCGCCTGCTCGCGGCTACTGGCGGCCGGCCAGAGCGAGAAGCTCGTGCAGGCGCTCGCCGACATCAGCGAGCAGGCCAAGCGCGCGGTGCGGGTCACCGAGCGGCTGCGCAAGTTCGGGCGCCGCGAGACGTTTCGCCGAGAGCCCATCGACGTCGACAGCACCATAGAGGAGATCACCGGCTTGGTGCGCCACGACCTCGACATGCACGCCGTCGCCTTGCGCTACGAGCGGGACGGGAAGCTGCCCCTGGTAACGGCGGACAAGCTCGAGATCCAGCAGGTGCTCGCCAATCTGATCAGGAACGCGGTCGACGCCATGGATGCCAACGGAGCCGAAGAGCGGCTCATCGTCATCCGAGCAACCGCTGCCAAGAACCGCGTCAGAATCACCGTCAGCGACACCGGCCCGGGGCTGCCCGAGGAGAAGCCCGAGCGCCTCATGGAGTCGTTCTTCACCACCAAGCCGGACGGCACGGGGCTTGGTCTCTCCATCAGCCGCGGCATCATCGAGGCGCACGGCGGGCGCCTGTGGGCCGCGCCCAACGCGGGACGCGGAGCCACCTTTCACTTTACGTTGCCGAGCGCTGAGCCGCAGAAACCCCCAGGCTCCAGGAACTCCGCCGAGCGCCGGGCTTGATCCCCGTCAATGCGGCGGGATACGGCGCGTCGTTCACTGCTCATCATCCGGGCCATCCAGGGTGCTCGCCCCGCGCGCGTCGAGCCGTGGGGGGGATTTGCAGTCGGTGAACGTTGATGCACACTCATGGATGATCCGATGCCCTTTAGAGTCGAGTGAGCTCACATGACGGGACCCAAGAAACGCGATGACTACGTGCGCGCGGACCGCCAGGACCGCCGGTTGCGGGAGCTGGTGCACGACCCCTACATGTCCAAACGCAAGCTGCCGGAGCCCACTCTCTGTCCCGAGTGCGGCGCGGTGTTCCACAACGGGCGCTGGGCCTGGGCGGACCGGCCGGAAGAGGCGAACCAGGAGCTCTGCCCGGCCTGCCGGCGCACCCAGGAACGAGTGCCGGCCGGGTTCCTGACCCTGAGCGGGGGGTTCTTCCGGCACCACAGGGACGAGATCCTGAACCTGATCCACAACGTGGAGGCGCGCGAGAAGGCCAATCACCCGCTCAAGCGCATCATGGACGCCGAGGAGCAGGAGGAGGGTCTGGTGATGACGTTCACGGACCCGCACCTGGCGCGGGGCGCGGGCCAAGCCGTCGAGGACGCCTACGAGGGCGAGGTGGACTACACCTACAGCCCCGACGAATACATGCTGCGGGTGACCTGGAGGCGGGAGGCCTGACGGGAAAGGAGTCCGACGGGAAGGGAGTCGGTATCCTAGTCGCGGCGCTTGCAGCCCCCCAGCGTCTCACCCAGCTCAGCCAGCAGCCGATTGCGCACCGCCCCGTCCTCGCGAGCGGCCACGACGCGGCGCGGATCCAGGGTCAGCCTGAACGACTGCCAGCCTTCGTCCACCGCGCAGTCGACGCGCAGCTTCCAGTCTCCGTCGCGGGGCTCGATCTCGAACAGATACGCATCCAGCCCGAGCGCCTCGAGCAGCGCCCCGACCATGTCGCGCACCTCGGCGAGCTCGACGCTCGACCACGCCATGGCCGGCTCCGCGGGCTCAGGAGCCGGTCCCGGTCTTGCGGCCCGTGCGCCAGGGGCCCGACGTCACGCTGGACGCCCCTGCGCTGCGGTCCCCCTGCTCCACACCGGCGCCGTTGGCGAGGTACCGCGCGAGCGGACACCCGCCCCGAGTCCTCTGGCAACCGTGGGCGGCGGCGCACTCAGCGTGGGATCGGTCGAGTCGGACCCAGCACCCCTCCACGGGGCAGCGTTCCATCGGCGGCATGAACATGGCCTGCACCTCCAGAGGGCATCGTCAGTCACCCACCACGCGGGAAGTGACGATCGACCCAAGAAAATCATCCGCCGCCCGCAGGCGCGTTCCCTTGATCTCGGTCAAGGGCAAGAGCCGACGAGTTCGCTGCGCTGGCAGCCGAGGCGGGCCTCACTCCTCTCCCTGCCACTGCTCTTCCTCGGGGTAGCCCTCGCCCCAGTCGTCCTCCGACTCCCCCTCGTTCTCCTTCAG
>CAZPFD010000348.1:0-3617 GCA_964585725.1 uncultured Ectothiorhodospiraceae bacterium
AAGATGATCTGGCGGATACGGGTCTGCACCGGCACGTTGAGCTCGGCCCGGGTGGCCGGGCCGACCACCCCGTCGGACTCCAGGCCGTGGCGCCCCTGAAAGCGGCGCACCGCCTGGGCCAGACCGCCGTCGAAAAGGTCGCGATCGGCAGCCGGCACCGTGATGTCGCCGGTGGCTTCGAGCCGTTCGCGCAGCACCACCACGCGGGCGCTGCGATCGCCCTCCTTCAGCGCGGGACCGGTGACCAGAACGGGCCACCCCCCCGCTTCCTCGACCTTGCGGTAGCGCGCAAGAGCGCGGCGCAGGCGGCGGTACACGGGACTGGACGGCATCGCGGCGTCGAGAAAATCGCCCAGATCCGCGGCGGCCGCGGCCCGCTCGAGCAGCGCCAGGTGCTCGATGTTGCCGGCTCCCGGAAACAGATTCGGCTCGATGACCCGCGGGCTCAGGCGCCCGGTGGCAGCGTCGCTCACGTAGTGCACGAGTTCCTGCGTGAGCAGCAGCTCCAGATCGGTGAACGCCGAAGGCGTGCCCGAGTGCATGAGCTTGTCGATGACGCCTACCGGGTAGTCGCGCGGCTCGAGGCCTTCGTGCGCGGCGCTCGCCAGCGCAGCGCGCAGCAACCGCGCGGCGGGGGTGGGCCCCTGCTCGTCGATCCACACGGGGCGATAGCCGCGATCGCCGTAAAAGGCGAGCAGCGTCGCGTGCTCCACCGGCACGGTCGGGCCGATGCGCACCTGATTCAGCTCGATGCGGTGCCGCAGCTGGTCGGCGATGCCCTCGACGAGAGAGCCGGCGAACGCCGCCGGGACTGCCAGCAGCCCCGCGAGGAATGCGGTTACCACGCGATGCGACGCATTCATGACGGATTCGCGGAGAAAAGGGGACACTCAGATTTTCCTTCAAGCATTCGAGAGCTTGAATTAAAGCCCTTCAAAGGAAAATCAGAATGTTGCCTTCTTATATGTCGACTCAGGGCAGCTCGCAAGTGCCGCCCTCGCAAAAGGCCGCCTCCAGCTCGTGCTCGTGCTCCAGCTCTCCGTAGAGGGGCTTGAGCCGCGATGACATGTCCTCGTACTGCTCGCGGGTGATGGTCTCGTAGGGCGGCTGCTCGTAGCCGTGGCCGCTGGAGGGCAGGAACACGATGCCCTTCAGGCGATCCTCGTAGGCCGCGAGAACGCGCGGCAGCTCGCTCGTCTCGGTCTCGGGATCGAACTCGGCGGTGCAGCTCACCTGATTGTCGGACCAGTAGTGCTGCATCTGCGCGGCCAGGTCCACCTTCTCGCGCAGCGACACCTGCGCCTTGCAGCGCTCGAGGTGGGGGACGTTCACCGGGAAGGAGATGACGGTCGTGTTGTCGACGTACTTGTCGGGCTCGATGGGATAGCCGGCCTTGGCGCAGAGCTCGGCGAGGGGGTGCCCGTCGGAGACGCGCACGCGGCGGATGTAGTAGGGGGCGTGCTCCCAGTGAGCGCCGGGCGTGGCCCCCGAGAGCAGGCTCACGGTTCCCGACGGCTTGACCGAGGTGGTCTTGATGGAGCGCGGCACGCACAGCCAGTCGGCGTACTCCTTGTCGAGCTGCTGGATGAAGCGGTAGGCGCTGTCGCACCACTCGAAGAAGCGCCGGTAGCCGATGCGGTTCATGGCCTGCACGATGCCCGTCATGGAGCAGCCGATGCGCCGGTTGCGCAGCATGATGGCGTTGGTCTGCGCGTCGTGGGTGGGCACCAGGGTCACGGTCTTGGCGTACAGGTAGGCGATGCGCAGGGTCTCGCGATAGTCGTCGAAGCCGTCGTGGTGCGCCGGGTAGGTCTCCACCAGCGTGCAAAGCTCGCGATCCCACAGCGTCTGCTCCATGCACGGGTTGCTGCCCTCGGCGTGGCGGTCCAGCCAGCTCGGCGGATCCTTCATGCGCCCGTAGGCGCGCGCGTTCTCGAGCCACAGGTAGCCGGGCTCGCCGTTGACCGCGGTGCGCCGCGCGATGTCGGTGTAATCCATGCCCACCTGCGCGAACACGGAGTTGTTCGAGGCCCAGCGGTGGGCGTGGAGCTTCGCCTGGTCGAGCTTCAGATCCAGGAACCGGGCGTCGTCGGGATCGCCGAAAGCGATCTGCGCCGAGCGCCGGATGCCGCCTGCGACCACGCACCGGCCCACCACGTTCATGGTGTCCACGATGAGCTCGGTGTCGACGGATTGGTGCACGTAGCGATCGTGCAGCGCTTCCACCGTCTCGAGCATGTCGCGCAGCGGCTCGGGCCCGCTCGCCATCCCTCCGAAGCGCTTGAGCGGAGTGCCCTTGGGGCGGATCCGCGAGTAGTCCCAGCGCGCGGGCAGGGTGCCGGCGCCCGCGTACGCGCGCAGCAGCCGTTCCAGCGCCTCCGCCCAGCCCTCGCGGCTGTCGTCGATGACGTGGGCGTCCTGGCCCCGCGCCGGCTCCTGGATGGTGACCCGCCCCTTGCCGCGGGTGTCGAAGCCGACGCCCACCCCGAGCATCGACATGCGCAGCATCCAGCCGTAGGGGGATGCATAGTCGCGCTCGAGGTCCCGGGTGGACACGAAGCCGCAGTTGTTGAGGGCCGCGCCCCCGCGCTCGTACATGAAGCGCGTGCCCATGATCCAGAGCCCGCGCCCGGGCGGCGTCCACTTGAAGCTCCACAGCCGCTCGTAGGCGTTTCGGGCGATGTGCTGGGCCTTGGTCTCGTCCCAGGGCAGGCGCCGCTCGAGGCAGTGAATGCGCTGCACCGTCATCATGCCTTCGATGACCCGGCGGCACGTCTCCCACCACTCTTCGCCGTCGCGGCTGTAGGTGCGCTTGTAGGTCGTCCAGGAGAGCGCGCCGTAGCCCCAGTTGACCGGCGCCCGCCGGTATCGATCGAGAAACTCCGGGTCGAGCTGGAAGGGTCCGAAGGTGTCGACGTCCACCATCACGGCGTCAGTCTCCCAGCACGTAGCGCCGCAGGTCCTTGGCGTTGCTGACGGCGTAGGCCTCGGCGTCGTTGTTGAAGTACGCGAAGACGTCGAGGCCGTCGTCGAGATACTCGCGAATGCGCTGGGCGGCGGCGGACAGCGCCTGCGGCGTGTAGGAGCCGCTGTAGTCGCCGCTCGGCCCGTGGAAACGCAGGTAGACCCAGTCGCCGGTGATCTCGCGCGGGTGGTCCTCGATCATGTCGTGCAGGCACATGGGTACCTTGTGGCGCCGCAGGATGTCGAAGATCTCGGGCTGGAACCAGTCCGGGTCGCGAAATTCCACCGCCCAGCGCCGCTCCCGCGGCGCCGCCTCGAGGAAGCTGTCCAGGCGCTCGGGCACCGCGTGCCAGTGGGGCGGAAGCTGCACCAGGATGGGGCCGAGCGCGTCGCCCAGCCGGCCCGCGTGCTCGAGGAATTTGTCGATGTGATCGGCGGGGTCCTTCAGGCGCTTGATGTGCGTGCCGTAGCGGCTGTACTTCAGCGCATAGACGAAGCCTTCCGGCGTCTGCTCGCGCCAGTGGTCGAAGGTCTCGGGCTTCGGCAGATTGTAGAAGGTGTTGTTGATCTCCACCGTGTCGAAGTGCTCGGCGTAGTACGAGAACCAGCGCTTCTTGGCCAGCTTGTCGGGGTAGAAGCGCCATCGCCAGTGG
>CAZPFD010000349.1:0-3604 GCA_964585725.1 uncultured Ectothiorhodospiraceae bacterium
GCCCATCAACGACAGCTCAGCGCTTACTTGAAACCCTGCAGGCCGACGATTTTCGAGCTTTCTTCGTGTTCTTCGTGTGATCTTCGTGCTCTTCGTGTTACGAGGGGGCGCTCGGCGGTCCCCGCGCGTGGGCGTCGCGCCGGTCACGATCGGAGCCGCTTGCCTTGCGGGTCGTAGAACGGGCGCAGGGACACCCGGGCGGGGCAGCGCTCGCAGGCGATCTCCACCTCGTAGGTGCCCCCCTCCACGAACTCGCCGGTCACGCCCGGCGCATGCTCCAGCCAACCCAGGGCCACGGGACGCCCGAGGGTGTGGCCGAACGCACCCGAGGTGAGATACCCGATCCTGCGCCCGTCCCGCCAGATGGGCTCGTCGTGATACACGAGCGGCTCGGGGGTCTCGAGCATCAGATGCACCAGGCGTCGAGCGGCGGGCGCGCCGCGGCGGGACACCAGGGCCTCCCTTCCGGTGAAGCCGCCCGCCTTGTCGAAGGCCACGGCGAACTCGAGCCCCGCATCCAGGGGCGAGTCGGCGCTGGTAATGTCGTGGCCCCAATGGCGGTAGCCTTTCTCGAGGCGCAGCGAGTCGAGCGCATGATAGCCTGCGCATCGCAGCCCGAAGGCGTCCCCCTCGGCGGCGATGAGGTCGAAGACCCCCGCCGCGAACTCCGCAGGGACGTACAGCTCCCACCCGAGCTCGCCGGTGTAGGAGATGCGCAGCGCCAGCACGCGCGCGTACCCGATCTCCACCTCGCGGGCCGTGGCAAACGGGAACGCCGCGTCGCCCGCGTCTTCCCGCGCCAGACGCTCGAGCAGCGCGCGCGACGCCGGGCCCGCGAGCGCCATCACCGCGAACGCGGAGGTGACGTCGGTGATCTGCGCGCGCGCGCCCTCGGGGAGGTGGCGCTCCAGCCAGTCGCGATCCTTGGTCTGAAACGCAGCGCCGGTAACCACCAGGTACGCCTCCTCATCGAGCCGGGTCACGGTCACATCCGCCTCGATGCCGCCGCGCGCATTCAGCCACTGGGTGTAGACGACGCGCCCGGTGCGCACCGCGACGTCGTTGGCGCAGATCCGCCCCAGCACGCGCCCCGCATCGGGTCCCCGCACCAGGAGCTTGCCGAAGGAGCTCAGATCGAAGAGCCCTACCCCTTCGCGCACCGCACGATGCTCGCGCGCGGCGTGCTCGAACCAGTTCTGGCGCCCGTAGCTGTACTCGTAACGGGGCGCGACTCCCGGAGGCGCGAACCAGTTGGCGCGCTCCCACCCCGCCGTCTCGCCGAAGCACGCGCCGCGCGCCGCCAGGCGCTCGTGCAGCGGCGAGGTGCGCGCCGGGCGCGCGCTCTCCGGCTGACGGAACGGCCAGTGCATGGCGTACAAGAGCCCGAGCGCCTCCACGGTGCGCGCCCGCAGGTAGCGGCGGTTGCCCTGAAAGGAGGCGAAACGGCGCACGTCCGTATCCCACAGATCCATGGGTGGATGCCCGTGCACGATCCACTCGGCGATCACCTTCCCGGCGCCGCCCGAGGACTGCACTCCGATGGAGTTGAAGCCCGCGGCGACGAAGAAGCCGCGCAATCCGGGCGCCTCCCCCAGGATGTAGCGGTTGTCGGGGGTGAAGCTCTCGGGCCCGCAGAAGAAGAGCTGGATCCCCGCCCGTTCGAGAACCGGCACGCGGTGCATGGCCTGGCGCAGCGCCGGCTCGAAGTGATCCCAGTCCTCGGGCAGCTCATCGAAGCAGAAGTCGCGCGGAATGTCCCCGGCGGGCCAGGGCTTGGCCACCGGCTCGAACGCGCCGATCAAGAGCTTGCCGGCGTCCTCTTTGAAGTAGACGTAGCCGTCGGGGTCGCGGACCACCGGCAGCTTCTCGAGCCCCGCGATGGGCTCGGTGACCACGTAGAAGTGCTCGGCGGCGTGCAGGGGCACGTCCACCCCCGCCATTCGCCCCACGTCGCGCGCCCACATGCCGGCGCAGTTGACCACGAAATCGGCCGCGACGTCCCCCTGGGCGGTAGCGACCCCCTGCACGCGCCCTGCGCCGCGACGAATACCCGTGACCTCGACGCCCTCGAGGATGGCGGCGCCGCCGAGGCGGGCGCCCCGCGCCATCGCCCGCAGCACGTCCAGCGGGTTGATCTGGCCGTCCGCGGGCAGAAACAGCGCGCCTGCGAGATCATCGGTGCGCAGCCAGGGGTGGATCTCGCCCGCCTGCGCCGGGGTGATCAGCTCCACTTCGACGCCCAGGGAGCGCGCCATGGACGCGCCGCGCTTCAGCTCCTCGAGTCGCTCCGGGCGGCGCGCCAGGGTCAGCGACCCGCTCTCGCGGAAACCCGTGGGCTGCCCGGTCTCGCCCTCCAGCGCCCGGAACAGCTCGCAGGTGTAGCGCGCCAGGCGCGTCAGATTGCGGGTCGCGCGCAGCTGTCCGACCAGCCCGGCCGCGTGCCACGAGGTGCCGCAGCCGAGCTGCCTGCGCTCGAGCACCACCACGTCCGTGCAGCCCAGCCGGGTGAGGTGATAGGCGACGCTGCACCCGACGATGCCGCCGCCGATGACGAGCACTTGGGTGCGGGATGGAAGCTCGGAAGCCACGGCAAGCGCCTGAACGGCCCGGTCCTCTGAAGCACGGAGCAGCCCGCCTATGGTATCCTAGCCGCAAAGAACGACAATCTTTCCCGTTCAGCGCTTCGTCATGCTGGCCGAGCTCTTCAGAGAACGCTATCTCGAGTCCCTGCGCTCGTACAGGCACTTCTACGACGACGTCCACGAGTACGGGAGTCGCAAGCGCGGCGCGCACACGCTCTACTTCGTCCCCGGCATCAACGGCACGCCGGGGCAGATCCGCTTCATCTTCCCCAGCCTGTATCGGATCTTCGGCCACGATTTCTACGTGCGCTGCTGCCATCTCCCGGAGTTCTCCGCGACGCGCCCCATCTGGGAGAAGTACACTCTCGCCAGCGTCGACGCCAAGCGCGATGTCATCGTCTCGGATCTGGTCGAGCTGCTCGAAGCGCGCGGCCCCGTCACCGTGATCGTTTCGAGCAACGGCTTCTACGACTTTCTCTACGCCTACCAGACGATCAAGCGCCGCTATGCCGACGCGCCTCTACGGGTGCTCTGGGGCGCGTGCGCCCCGGATCGCTTCGACGACACCGCCTGGGAGCCGGTGTTCTTCTTCCTGAACGGTTTCGTATTCAACGGCCACCGCTGGTTCGCCATTCCCAACCACAATTGGCTGCGCGCCGTGAACCCGGAGACCACCATCACGCACAAATGGCGCCACGGAGATCAGCGCAAGATCTTCTTCAAGATGGATCTCGAATCGCGGTTTCGCTGCCTGGGGCTGCACTGGGACTATGTCTCCGTGAGCTGCTTCAACGAGGCGCTGGATCACATGCTGCGGGACGTGCGCGAGCCGCTGGGGCTCGAGACGCACGCGCTGGTGGCGTCCCGGGACGGGTACTGGCAGGGCCGTACGCGCGAGGAGATCCTGGCGCGCCTGCGGCGCTACGCACCCGCCATGCAGGTCACTTTCAAGCCGACGTCCCACCTGTGGGTGGTCACTCCGGAGAACGTGAGTGAAGTGCTGGCGAAGCTCGCACCCGCCG
>CAZPFD010000350.1:0-3573 GCA_964585725.1 uncultured Ectothiorhodospiraceae bacterium
CTCACGCCGGATTCCTCCCGTTTCTGGCCCGTGGACGCATACCGGCCGCGGCCGAGCCCGCCGAGCTTCGACAAGCAGTACGTGCGCGACTATCTCGAGGGATGGGGCTGGGACAAGAAGCCGCCGGCGCCGAGATTACCGGAGACGGTGATCCGCAAGACCGCGGAGAAATACCGCGAGGCCCAGCGCCGCCTCACCTCCTGATCCGGGCTGTCATCTGTGGCAAGAAAGGGCAAGAAAGGGGACGGATCTATTTTTCCCTGACCGGGAGGAGCCTTGACCGGCCGGGACGAAAAATAGATCCGTCCCCTTTCTTGCCCTTTCTTGCCGATGACCAATGACCGGTTCACAAGGCCGGGTTGAGACGCAGCCAAACCTCGCGGTCCGCCGACTCCACGGTGAGCTCTACGCGCCGCTCGCCGCGCACCACGGTGAGCGGCACCTTGACGCCGGCGTCGCCGCGTGCCCACAGCTTGCGATAGAAGTCGACCTGCGAGGCGATGGCTTCGCCCCCGATGGCCTCGATCACGTCGCCGGGCTCGAGCCCGGCGACCGCCGCCGGCCCCCCTTCGGCGACGCGATTCACCGTCAGGCGGCCCCCTCGTTCCACGGTGTAGACGCCCAGCCACGGGGCGCTCGGGCGGCGAACCCGCCCGTGCTCGCGCAGCTGGCCCAGGATCGGCTTGAGCGCGTCGATGGGTACGAACATGTTGCCGGCCGTCGACGGGCCACCGGCGTCGCCGACGTAGAGGGAGCCGATGCCGAGCAGCCGGCCGTCCGTGCCGACGAGGGCCGCACCGCCGAAACGCGGATGGGGCGGCGCCGTGAAGATGGCGCGCTCGAGCAGATACTCCCAGTAACCCGCGAAGGTCCGGCGCGAGACGACGATGGCGGGTTGCGCCCCCGCGGCGCCGCCGCGGCTCACCACGAGCACCGGGTCCCCTTCGCCCAGCGCCGCCGAGTCGCCCAAGGGCATGGGCGCCACTTCGATGGCGGGGATGGCGCGCAGCAGACCGAATCCGCTGGCGTGATCGTAGGCCACGATCTCGGCGGGCACCTTGCGGGTGCTCTCGAGCACGATCTCGGCACGGGCTGCCTCGAGGATCAGATAGCCGACGGTGAGGACGTGCCCGCGATCGTCGATGACCACGCCGGACCCGCTGCGGCGGGTGCCGAGAGTCTCCGCCGTACGCGCGCTGAGCGGCACCTCGGCCTCCACGCCGACGACCGCGGAGAGCAGCTCTCGCGCGGGATCCGGGGGCGCTTGCGCCGAGAGCGCGGCGGCGCCGCTCCACAGCAGCAGCGCCGCGAGCAGGCGGCGGCGCCCCCCGCTTGCGCGCCGGCCTGCCGGGGACGGCGGGGCTTCCCGCCGCGGCGGTGTGCACGGGGTGGTCTTCCAAGCGCGCGACGTGGGGGGTTGCGAGCGGCTCCTCATCGTCCGGTACCTGGCGGTATTCGGTGGTGTCCCGCCCCCGTCGGCCGGCGCTGCCGCGGCGCTGCTTGAGGCCGCCGGCGGCTCGAGCAGGGGGCCGCGTTGCCGCGGCCGGCATTACATGTTATTAGTGCGGGGGTTCGCCGCGAAGAATATCAGAACAACCGCGTGCATCCGACTCGAACGCCGGCGGGCGCGGGCCCGAGGCGTTCCCGTGATTCCGGTCCGGGCCCGCGCATCGCCGGCCTGGCCGACGCAACAGGGGTGCCGATGCATAACGTGATGCTGCTGAACCCCAAAGGGGGCTGCGGCAAGACCACGCTTGCGACGAATCTCGCGAGCTTTTACGCCGGCTGCGGCCTCTCCACCACGCTCGTCGATTATGACGCCCAGGGCTCGAGCACCCGTTGGCTTGCAGTGCGGGGGGTGGCATTGCCCCCCATTCACGGGATCGCGGCCTACCGCAAGCCGGCGGGCGTGACGCGT
Source organism: uncultured Ectothiorhodospiraceae bacterium (assembly GCA_964585725.1). Classification (GTDB taxonomy): domain Bacteria; phylum Pseudomonadota; class Gammaproteobacteria; order HK1; family HK1; genus CAZPFD01. Next base: position 1,919 of record CAZPFD010000350.1, read on the forward strand.
AGCTGGCACCTGCGCCTGCCCGTGGGCACCGAGCGGGTCGTGACGGACACCGCCGCCGGCGTGGCCGCGACGCAGCTCCCGGAGCTCGTGGCCCGCGCCGACACCATCGTCGTGCCGGTCTTGCCCTCGCACATCGACATCGACGCGGCATTCGACTTCATCGACGCACTGAAGGGCCTGAAGGAGGTGAAAGCGGGCAAACCGCGCATCGCGGTGGTGATCAACCGCGTGCGGGCCAACGCCACCATCTACCAGCAGGTGGAGCGCTTCCTGGATCGAGCCCGCCTCGCGGTGGTGGCGCGCCTGCGCGATACGCAGAACTACGTGCGCGCCGGACAGGCAGGACTCGGCGTGCACGACCTCGGGGACGCGCACGCCGCGCCCGACCGCGAGCAATGGGCGCCGTTGCTGGGCTGGATAGAAAGGCGCCCCGAGCACGAGTTCGCGCCCCGCGCCCTCGGTTCGGGCCTCCCGCGGCGGGCCTACGCCTTCTCCTGATCCGATTATCCGCCGTTGCGGGCGGCTTCAGCTACGCTTCCCGACGCCTCACGCGGCGGCTTTCTCCATGCCTTCGTCGTAGCGGCCCTGGCGCGCAAGGCTGTTGAGCTTCGCTCGATGGTAGAGAGCCCGCTGGGCGGCGGGCAGATTCGCGTCGCTTCCCGCCCAGACCTTGAGGGCCGGCTCCTGCAGCGCGCGCGCGTACGAGAAGCCCAGGGGCCAGGGGTGCACAGCATCCATGGCATTCATGGCGTTGAGATGCGCGGTGGCGCGCTCGGCGCTCTGCCCGCCGGACAAAAACACCACCCCGGGCAGGGCCGCGGGCACGGCCCGCTTGAGACAGCGAACGGTCTGCTCGGCCACCTCCTGCACGCCCGCCTGCCGGGAGCATGCCTTGCCCGACAGCACCATGCTGGCCTTGAGCAGCGTGCACTCGAGGGTCACCCCCTGCCGGTACAGCTCGTCGAACACCCGGTGCAACGTCGCTTCGGTGGCCTCGAAGCAGCGCTCGATGCTGTGGTCGCCGTCTATCAGCACTTCCGGCTCCACGATGGGCACCAGCCCCGCCTCCTGGCACAGCCCGGCGTAGCGCGCAAGGGCATGGGCGTTGGCCTGGAGACAGGCGCCGGAGGGGATGCCGTCCCCGATGGCGATGACCGCGCGCCATTTGGCGAAGCGGGCCCCCAGATCACCGTACTCGGCGAGACGCTCGCGCAGACCGTCCAGACCCTCGGTCACCTTCTCCCCCGGGTGGGCGGCAAGCGGTTTCGCGCCTGCGTCCACCTTGATGCCCGCGATGATGCCCTTGTCGCGAAGCACGCTGGTGAACGGCGTGCCGTCCCGCGTGGACTGGCGGAGGGTCTCGTCGAACAGGATCACCCCCGCGATGAATTCCTCCAGCTCGGGAGCGGTCAACAACAGCTCGCGGTAGGCTCGGCGGGTGTCCTCGGTGGACTCGAGGCTGATGGCGTCGAAGCGCTTCTTGATGGTCGGAAGGCTCTCGTCCATCGCGAGAATGCCCTTGCCTGGAGCCACCAATGCTCGGGCGGTTTCCTCCATCTGCTGTGCACTCATGATTCACGAACCTCCAGATCGAGTTTGAGAAAAGGCCATGGGCTCGCGCTGTAGCGCATTTTTGGTTCTTCGCGGATTTCCGG
>CAZPFD010000351.1:0-3569 GCA_964585725.1 uncultured Ectothiorhodospiraceae bacterium
AGCGCGTGCTTCACCTGCTCGATCTCGCCGCCGGTCACGTGCTCCTCGAGGACCCGGAACACCCCGCGAGCGACACGCTCGGCGTCGAGGTGCTCGCGCCCCCGCAGCTCCTCCTGGACGTGAGCCAGGAACGCTTCCTGAGAGCGCTCGCGGTAGGGCCGGCCGGCCGGGTGCCAGCCCTCGTAGTAGAAGCCGCGCACCAGCATGGGCAGCTGAGCCCCCAGGTGAACCGCCTCGTCCACGGTCAGTCGATCGCGCAGCGCGTGCAGCGCCGCGCGCAGAGCGGCATAGGCGTCGTTGCGGTCGTCGTTGCCGATGGCGGCCATGACGCCCTTGAGCCAGGTGTTGGTGAGATGCAGCGTCTCGTCGAAAGCCCGCAGCCCGGTGTTGCTCATCGGCCTTCCCCCTTGTGCTGGATATCCTGCAAGCACTATCGGTCATTGCCCCTGGGCGCACCTTGACTCAGGTCAAGCCTTCCATGCGCTCGGTGGCTGTAGAGTGGGGCAATCGAGCATGCGGAGCGGTCAGGCATGGAGGACATGTTCCGTTTCGGCGACGAGCTCGGGCCTCTGCGCATCGTGCACGTCTACGAGCCATCGGTCGCGCTCAAGGGCGTGCTGGTGGTGGACAATGTGGCGACCGGCCCTTCTATCGGTGGTCTGCGCGTCGCCCCCGACGTGAGCACGGGGGAGTGCGTCCGCCTCGCCCGGGCCATGACCTTGAAGAACGCGGCCGCGGAGCTTCCGCACGGGGGCGGAAAGTCGGTGCTCTTCGCCGATCCCCGCGCCTCGCGCGCCCGCCTGGAGCAGCAGGTGCGCGCCTTCGCCGGTGCCTTGCGCGGCGCCGGCGACTACATCTTCGGCCCGGATATGGGCACCGACGAGGAGTGCATGGCCTGGGTCGAGGACGAGATCGGGCGCGCGGTGGGGCTGCCGCGCGCCCTCGGGGGCATCCCGCTCGACGAGATCGGCGCCACGGGCTGGGGACTGACCCACGCCACCGAGGTGGCCCTGGAGTACTGCGACTTCGCCCTCGACGGCGCCCGGGTGGCGGTCCAGGGCTTCGGCGCCGTGGGCCGCCATGCGGCGCGGTTTCTCGCCGAGCGCGGCGCCGTGCTGGTCGCCGCCAGCGACTCCCGGGGCGCCGTCCACGACCCCCGGGGGCTGGACCTGTCCGCCCTCATCGAGCTCAAGGCGGCGGGCAAGAGCGTAGCCGAGCTGGCAGGTTGGCAGCGCCTCGACCGCGAATCGATCATCGACGTCGCGTGCGACATCTGGATCCCGGCCGCGCGGCCCGACGTCATCAACGAGCTCAACGTGTCCCGCCTGCAAACGCGTCTGGTCATGGAGGGGGCCAACGTCCCGGTGACTCCCGAGGCCGAGCGCTATCTGCACGAGCGCGGCGTGCTCTGCGTGCCGGACTTCATCGCCAACGCGGGCGGGGTCATCTGCGCGGCCATGGAGTATCGGGGCGCCGGCGAGACCCAGGCCTTTCAGACCATCGAGGAGAAGCTGCGCCGCAATACCCGGCGCGTGCTGGAGACGGCGAGAGACGAGGGCGTCCCGCCCCGCGACGCCGCGCTGCGGCTGGCCACGGAGCGAGTGAGAGCCGCCATGGGCACCCGGCGCTGGTCCCTCTTCTGAGCCGCCGGCCGGAGCCATAGGCGATGTCACCGCCCTCCAAGAGCTATCTCCATCGCGGCGGAACCACGCCCCTGCTTGGCAGCACCATCCCCGAGCACTTCGGGCGGATCGCGGCACGCTTTCCCGAGCGCGAGGCCGTGGTCGCGTGTCCCCAGGGCCGGCGGCTCACCTATCGCGAGCTGAGCGCCGAGGCTGATCGGGTGGCCCGCGGTCTCATCGCGTGCGGCTTCGGCCGCGGCGATCGCATCGGAATCTGGTCCACCAACAACGTGGAATGGCTGCTGGTGCAGCTCGCCACCGCCCGCATCGGGGCGGTCCTCGTCAACATCAATCCGGCCTATCGGCCGCGCGAGCTGGCGCATGCCCTGGAACGCTCCGAGGTTCAGGGGCTGTTCCTGATCCCCGCGTTTCGCACCAGCGACTATGTGGCGGTGCTGATCGAGTTGGTCCCGGCGCTGAAGACCGCGCGCGCCGACGCCCTCGAGAGCGCGGAGTTCACGCACCTGCGCCGCGTCGTGCTCTACGACCCGCAGGACGCCGGCGCCACGCGCGCATCACATCCGGGCCTCACGCCGTGGGGCGAGGTTCTGGCGGCCGGAGAGCAGGTAGAGAGAGAGGCGCTCGATGCCCTCACCGCGTCGCTCGACTGCGATGACGTCATCAACATCCAGTACACCTCGGGCACCACCGGCTTCCCCAAGGCGGTGATGCTCACGCATCACAACATCCTCAACAACGCCTGGTTCGCCGCGCAGGCCCTGCGCTTCAGCGAGCATGATCGCCTGTGCGTGCCGGTGCCTTTCTATCACTGCTTCGGCATGGTGCTCGCCAACCTCCTCTGCTGGTCGGTGGGCGCCTGCGCCGTCGTCGCCTGCGAGCATTTCGACCCCGAGGCGGTGCTCGCAGCGGTGGAGAGCGAGCGCTGCACGGCCATCCATGGAGTGCCGACCATGTTCATCGCGGCGCTCGAGCACCCGCGGTTTCATGGGTTCGACCTCGGCAGCCTGCGCACGGGCATCATGGCGGGGGCGCCCTGCCCCCCTGCATTGATGAAGCGCGTCATGGAGGACATGCATTGCAGTGAGATCCTGATCGGCTACGGCGAGACCGAGGCCTCCCCGCTCACGCACTTGACCTTGCCCGGCGACGGCATGCACCGGCGCGTCGAGACCGTGGGTCGAAACCTGCCCCATCAGGAGGTCAAGGTGGTGAGCATCGAGGACGGTGCCACGCTGCCGCGGGGCCGCACCGGCGAGGCGTGCTTTCGGGGCTATCACGTGATGAGGGGATACTACGGTGACGACGAGGCGACCCGCGAGGCCATCGATGCAGCCGGGTGGCTTCATTCCGGCGATCTCGGATGGATGGACGAGGACGGATACCTGCGCATCACCGGCCGGCGCAAGGAGATGATCATCCGCGGCGGCGAGAACATCTATCCGCGCGAGATCGAGGATTTTCTGTTCACCCACCCGAAGGTGGCCGAGGCGGCGGTGTTCGGCGTGCCCGACGAGTACTACGGGGAGGTGGTAGCGGCCTGGATCCAGCTCCACGCCGGGGAGCGCGCCACCCCGGAGGAGATCCGCGAGTACTGCACGGGACGCATCGCCCACTACAAGATCCCGACGCACATCGAGTTCGTGGACGAGTTCCCGATGACCGTCACCGGCAAGCTCCAGAAGTTCCGCATGCGCGAACTGGTCGCCGCGCGCAGCAAGTCGCGCTGAACCGTTCTTCCGGCACCTCGCGGACTTCCGGGAAACCGTGCCGACGCGCGCCGTCCCGGATGAGTCCGGTCGGTATGTGGCGGGCGCTCGTCGCCGCCCTTTCCCCGAAACCCGCGATGACCGCGTGTCCCCGTCTCACACGAAGTCGCGGGGGATGGTGCGGTCCCAGCTCTGCGCGTGCACGCGCTTGTCGCCCTCC
>CAZPFD010000352.1:0-3429 GCA_964585725.1 uncultured Ectothiorhodospiraceae bacterium
GACCCGGCGTCGCTGCACGCAGCCGAAGAATGACCCGTCAGCAGCTCAGCGGCTGCGGGGCACAGGAGTGGCGTTGCAGCACCGCCGCCACCGCCGGATCCGGGCTGCTCTCCATCGCCAGATCGAGGGGACTGCGCCCGTTGCGGTTGCGAACGTGCGCATCCGCACCGCGGGCGAGCAGCAGATCCACCGTCGCCCGGTAGCCCCCGGCCGCAGCCGCGTGCAGGGCCGTCCACCCGTGGGCATTGCGCCCGTTGGCCTCGGCGCCGCGTTCCATGAGCAGCGCGGCGACCGCCGTGTGCCCCTCGCGCGCGGCGGTGTGCAGGGGCGTGTCCTGGCGAATGAGATCCCGCGCCGCGACGTCCGCGCCGCGCTCCAGCAGAAGCTCGACCAGTGCCATGTGGCCCTTCTGTGCGGCCCCGTGCAGGGGCGTGGCGCCCAGCTTGTCCCGCGGGTCCACGGCCGCGCCGGCCTCGAGCAGCAGCCTCGCCGCCTGGCGGTGGCCGCGCCGCGCCGCCATGTGCAACGCCGTGAAGCCCACCCGGTTGCGGGCATGGGGATCGGACCCTCGGGCCAGAAGCAGTGCCACGATGTCCGTATGCCCTTCGAAGGCGGCTCGTTGCAGGGGCGTCCAGCCTTTGCCGTTGTGCGCGTCGATATCCGCCCCGTGCTCGAGCAGCAGGGTGGCGAGCACCCGGTCGTCGTTGTGGACCGCGAGATGCAGCGGCGTGTCGTCGCGCGCATCGCGGGCGTTCACGTCCGCGCCCTGCTCCAGCAGCAGCCGCACCAGCTCGAGCCGCGCATGGTAGGCGGCGAAGTGCAGCGGGGTGCCGCCGAAACGGTTCTTGGCGTCGATCTCGGCCCCTTCGCGGATGAGCACCTCCGCCACCTCCTTCTTGTCGTAGAAGGTGGCGAAGTGCAAAGGCGTATCGTCGCGCGCATCGCGCGTGTTGACGTTCTGGCCCTCGGCGATGAGATGGCGCGCCTTGCCGGCGTCCCCCGACTGGGCGGCGATGTAGAGGGCGCTGCTCGAGTCGGGGGCCGTCGTGTGCGGGCCGAACAGGACGTAAACGACGGCGACGCCCAGCACGGGGATCACCGTGAACCAGTACCGACGCGTCTTGGCGTGCATGTCGCGATGGCGCATGAGCACATTGTAGCCCCCCTGCTTGGAGGCGTCCGACGCCGCGGGATGTTGCATTGCAGCAAGCGGTGCCCCGAAGCTCCGGGGCGTAATGAGCGCTGCGGGGTATGGGGTAGAATGGCGCCAGCCTCGACAAGAGGGCGACTCACCGGAGCTGCATGCCGCCCGCGAAACCGCTCATCGGGATACCCGCCTGCCGCAGGGAGCTCTCCCCTCATTATTTCCACGTCGTGGGCGAGAAATACATTACCGCGGTGGCCGATGCGGCCGGCGGCCTGCCCGTGCTCGTTCCGGTCCTGGGAGAGGCGCTGGACGTGCCCGACCTGCTAGAGCGCCTGGATGGGCTGATGCTCACCGGCAGTCCCTCGAACGTGGAGCCGCACCGCTACGGCGGGCCGGCGAGCGCGTCGGGCACGTGGCACGATCCGCACCGGGACGCCACGACCTTGCCGCTGATCCGGGCAGCCATCGAGGCCGGTGTGCCGCTGCTCGCAATCTGCCGCGGCTGCCAGGAGGTCAACGTGGCTTACGGGGGCACGTTGCACCAGAAAGTGCACGAAGTGCCGGGCATGATGGACCATCGCGAGGACCCCTCCCAGCCTCTCGACGTGCAGTACGGTCCGGTCCACGAGGTGATGTTCACCGAGGGCGGGTTTCTCGAGCGCATCACCGGTCAGCGCTCGGCCAAGGTCAACTCCGTGCACAAGCAGGGTATCCAGCGCCTCGGACACGGCCTGATCGTGGAGGCGGTGACGGAGGACGGGCTGGTCGAGGCGCTGCGCGTGGTCGATGCGTCCGCCTTCGCCCTCGCGGTTCAGTGGCACCCGGAATACAAGGCCATGCACAATGCGCTGTCGAGGATGCTGTTCGGAGCTTTCGGCGACGCCTGCCGGGAGCGGGCCGCGGAGCGCGGGAGATCATGAGCTCTATAAGGCAATGGATCGAGGAGCACGGCGTCACCGAGGTCGAGGCGCTGGTGCCGGATATGGCCGGGGTGGCCCGCGGCAAGATCATGCCCGCCCGCAAGTTCTTCGAGGAAGAGGGCATGCGCATGCCGGAGTCGCTGTTCCTGCAGACGGTGACCGGCGATTATCCGAGCGACGAGCGCATCGAGAGCGCCATTCACCCCGCCGAGATCGACATCGTGCTGCGTCCCGACCCGGTCACCATCCGTCTCGTGCCCTGGGCCGAGGAGCCGACCGCTCAGGTCATCCACGATGCGTTCTACCGCGAAGGGCGGCTCGTGGAGATCGCCCCGCGCTACGTCCTGCGCCACATCATCGCGCTCTACGAGGAGCGGGGGTGGCGCCCGGTGGTGGCGCCGGAGCTGGAGTTCTTCCTGGTGAAGCCGAACATCGACGCGGACTATCCCCTCGAGCCGCCGATGGGACGATCGGGGCGTCCGGAGATCGGGCGCCAATCGTACAGCATCGACGCGCTGAACGAGTTCGACTCGCTGTTCGAGGACGTCTACGACTACTGCGAAGTTCAGGGCCTGGAGATCGACACGCTCATCCACGAATCGGGCGCCGCGCAGATGGAGATCAATCTGGTGCACGGCGATCCGGTGGAGCTCTCCGATCAGGCGTTTCTGTTCAAGCGCACGATGCGTGAGGCGGCCTTGCGCCACGATATGTACGCGACGTTCATGGCCAAGCCCATGCAGCACGAGCCGGGCAGCGCCTTCCACATACATCAGAGCGTCGTGGACACGGCGACCGGGCGCAACGTGTTCAGCGACGACAAGGGCGAGCCGTCGGCTCTGTTCTTCTCGCACATCGCAGGGTTGCAGAGGTACCTGCCGGCCGCCATGTCGTTCTTCGCGCCGAACGTGAACTCGTACCGCCGCATCGCGCGCGGTCACGCGGCCCCCATCAACGTTCAGTGGGGCTACGACAATCGTACGGCCGGCTTCCGAGTGCCGTACTCGAAGCCCGACCACCGGCGCGTGGAGAACCGTGTGGGCGGTGCGGACGCCAATCCCTACCTCGCCATCGCGGCCTCGCTCGCCTGCGGGTATCTGGGGATGGTGGAAGGCCTCGAGCCCACGGCGCCCTTCGAGCGCAGCGCCTACGAGCTGCCGTATGCTCTGCCGAGGAGTCTTCAGGAGTCGCTCGGATTGCTGGCCGGGTGCGAGCCGCTGCGCCAGATTCTGGGCGAGCGCTTCGTCACGGCGTACAACGCGGTCAAGGAGACCGAGTACGAGACCTTCCTTCAGGTCATCAGCTCGTGGGAGAGAGAGTACCTGTTGCTGAACGTGTAGGGGGACATTCCGGTTCCTGATT
>CAZPFD010000353.1:0-3391 GCA_964585725.1 uncultured Ectothiorhodospiraceae bacterium
ACCAGGGTTTCGACGCGCACATGCAGCGCCAGCGCGAGCGCGCGCGCGCGGCGAGCCACTTCGTGGCGGGCGAGGCGGACGTGGTGGACAGCGAGCTGCGCACCGAGTTCACCGGCTACGACCGGGTGGAGGACGAGGTCGAGGTCGCCGGGCTCTACGTCGAGGGGCGCCCGGTGGATGCCCTGCGCGCGGGCGAATCGGGGCTCGTGGTGCTGAACCGCACGCCCTTCTACGCCGAGGCGGGCGGTCAGGTGGGCGACACCGGCTGGCTGCGCGACGACGGGACGCTCTTCGATGTCTCCGATACCCAATGGCACGGGCAGGCCGAGGTCCACGCGGGCCGGCTGAAAGAGGGGCAGCTCAAGCCGGGCGATCGCCTGCACGCACAGGTCGACGCCGAGCGCCGCTGGCACACCATGCGCAATCACACCGGCACCCACCTGGTGCATGCGGCCCTGCGCACCGTGCTCGGCAAGCATGTGCAGCAGAAGGGCTCGCTGGTTGCGCCGGGGCGGATGCGCTTCGACTTCTCGCACTACGAGCCGGTGAGGCCCGACCAGCTGCGCGAGATCGAGCGCCTGGTGAACCACTGGATCCTGCGCAACGACGACGTGCAGGTGGAGATCATGCCCTTCGATGACGCCATCGACGGCGGCGCCATCGCTTTCTTCGACGAGAAGTACGGCGACCTGGTGCGGGTGCTGAGCGTGGGCGACTACTCGAAGGAGCTCTGCGGGGGCACCCACGTGCGCCGCGGGGGCGACATCGGGCTGTTCAAGATCATCTCCGAGACCGGCGTGGCCGCCGGCACCCGCCGCATCGAGTGCCTCACCGGCGCCGGCGCCCTGGAATGGCTGGCCGGAGTGGACCAGCGCATGCAGCGCATGGCGCATCTCACCCGCTCCGATCCGGAGACCCTGGACGAGCGCCTCGGCCAGCTCCTCGAGCGCAATCGCGAGCTGGAGAAGCACGTCGAGCAGCTCAAGCAGCGCCTCGCGGCCTCCCAGGGCGACGACCTGGCGGCGCGGGCGGTGGAGGTGGACGGGCTGAAGGTGCTGGCGGCGAAGCTCGAAGGCGCGGATGCCCGGTCGCTGCGCAGCACCGTGGACCAGCTCAAGAACAAGCTCGGATCCGCGGTGGTGGTGCTGGCGGCGGTGGACGGGGACAAGGTCAATCTGGTGGCCGGCGTGACCCGCAAGGAGAGCGATCGCATCGCCGCGAGCACGCTCGCCAACTTCGTGGCGGAGAAGATCGGTGGGCGCGGCGGCGGACGCGCCGACATGGCTCAGGCGGGCGGCAACGACCCCTCGCGGATCGACGAGGCCCTCGGCGCCGTGCCCGGCTGGGTGCGCGAGCACCTGCGGGCCCGGACCCGGAATTGATCCGCTCCTCGGGCATCGCCGCCGGGCCGCTTCGCTGCCTGCGGCACGGAGTCCGCGGATAGCCGATGGCGCTCATCGTGCAGAAGTTCGGGGGCACGTCGGTGGCGACGCTCGAGCGCATCGCTCACGTCGCCGGTATCGTGCGTGCCACCCGCGAGGCCGGGCACGACGTGGTGGTGGTGGCGTCGGCGATGAGCGGCGAGACCAATCGCCTCCTCGAGCTTGCTCAGCAGATCACGCCCAAACCCTCGCCGCGGGAGCTGGATGTGCTGCTCTCCACCGGCGAGCAGGTGACCATCGCCCTGCTCAGCATCACCCTCCAGGAGAAGGGCTGTCCGGCGCGCTCCTATACCGGCGGGCAGGTGCACATCCGCACCGACAACGTGCACAACAAGGCCCGCATCACCGACATCGACCACAGCCGCGTGCGTGCCGATCTCCAGCAGGGGCGGGTGGTCGTGGTGGCCGGATTCCAGGGCGTCGACGAGCACGGCAACATCACCACCCTCGGACGGGGCGGATCGGACACAACGGCGGTCGCCCTGGCCGCGGCGCTGGGAGCCGACGAGTGCCAGATATACACGGACGTGGACGGGGTCTACACCGCGGACCCGCGGGTCGTGCCGGACGCGCGGCGGCTTCGGCGCCTGACGTTCGAGGAGATGCTGGAGCTCGCGAGCCTCGGCGCCAAGGTGCTCCAGATCCGGGCGGTGGAGTTCGCCAGCAAGTACAACGTGCCCCTGCGCGTGCTGTCCTCGTTCGAGCCGGCACCCGGACCGGACTCGGGCACGCGCATCGCGCCAGAGGAAGAGATGATGGAGCAGCCGCTGATCTCCGGCGTCGCGTTCAACCGCGACGAAGCCAAGCTGACCGTGCTGGGTGTCCCCGACCGCCCGGGTGTGGCGCACGCCATCCTCGGGCCCGTCGCCGACGCCAATATCGACGTCGACATGATTGTCCAGAACGTGGGCCAGGACGGCTCCACGGACTTCACCTTCACGGTGCACCGCAATGACTACGACCAGGCCATGGGGCTGCTGCGGCAGCAGGCGGCCGAGCTGGGGGCCCGCGAAGTGATCGGAGACAACCGGATTGTTAAGATCTCGCTGGTGGGCGTGGGCATGCGCTCCCACGCCGGGATAGCGAGCCGGATGTTCGCAGCGCTGGCCGATGAGGGCATCAATATTCAGATGATCTCCACCTCGGAGATAAAGATCTCGGTGGTGGTAGACGAAAAGTACCTGGAGCTGGGGACCCGGGCGCTGCACTCGGCGTTCGGCCTCGATCAGAGCCCGGACGGCGGAGACGGGTCGAACATCCAAGCCCCGCAGGCGTCGCGACAGAGAAGGCCTTGAATGGCGGGGGCACTGCGACAGCCGGCGGGAGACCGCGCCGGAGGGGGGACCGGCCTCGGCGCGAGAGCCGCTGCGTGGCACCTCGGGAGAAGCCCTGGCGGGCACCGGTGCCAGTACGGTCAAGGAGTTTAGGTAATGCTTATCTTAACCAGGAGAGTCGGTGAGTCGCTCATGATCGGCGACAACGTCACCGTGACGGTGCTGGGCGTGAAGGGAAACCAGGTCCGAATCGGGGTCAATGCGCCGAGGGACGTCTCCGTGCACCGGGAAGAGATCTACGAGCGCATCCAGCAGGAGAAGGCCCAGCCGAAGCCCGGTGAGGGCTCGGAGCCGGACTCGGAAGAGCAGCCCGAGCCCAAAGAGTAGCGCGGCTTTTGTCTGCGCGCCGCCGGTTGGTTATTCTACCCCCTCGACCGCCATTGGCCCGTCGAGCCCTGTGATCGGCAGCGGCTCGTGGGCGGCGCACCGTGCTGTAGCGAAGCAGCGACGTAGGGCGGGATGGAGCGCAGCGCAATCCCGCCGTTGGAGGGTTTCGCGGGAACAGCGGAACAGCGTTTACCGGAGAGGTGGCCGAGCGGCTGAAGGCGCTCCCCTGCTAAGGGAGTATGGGTTAAAAGCCCATCGAGGGTTCGAATCCCTCCCTCTCCGCCAAAT
>CAZPFD010000354.1:0-3390 GCA_964585725.1 uncultured Ectothiorhodospiraceae bacterium
TCCAGAACGCCGCCTCCATCGCCGGTCTGATGATCACCACCGAGGCCATGGTGGCCGAGCTGCCGAAAAAGGAAGAGAAGGGCGGCGGCATGGAAGGCATGGAAGGCATGGGCGGAATGGGCGGCATGATGTAAGCCCACCCGCGCGTTCGGGTGTGATGAAAAGCCCCGCTCCGGCGGGGCTTTTTCACGCCCAGCCACGGGAAAAAACGATCAACCACAGAGCACACAGAGCGATAGAAGAGAGGTGCTGCTCAGCGTTGCGCCCCGGGGCATGTGCCGCGCAGGGCGGCATGGAGAGCGGCGCATAGTGCACGGCATTTCGTCGCGGGCGGCGCGAGCAGGTAAGCTCATGGGCTGAAACATCACGGTCGGCGCCTTGAGCGATATCTCTTCAGTCAATGATGGCGGAGGCGGGGGGCGAAGCGCTTTCGAACCCCTCCCCCCGGACCTGCGCGAGCTCGCCCGGCGGCGCCTCGACGCATACGCCGAGCAGGCCCGCTCGGGCGGGCTGTCCCCTTTGCGCGTGCAGGAGCTTGCAGGGGACGTCGAGCGCGTATGGTCGTGCAGCGAGTTCGTGGTCCAGAGCTGCACGCGGGACCCGGCGCTCCTCGACGGGCTGGCGGCATCCGGCGATCTCACCCGTGCCTGCGCGCCGGGCGCGTACGCGCGCGCAGTGGCGCGCGCCGTCGACGAAGCCGGCGACGAAGCCACGCTCATGCGCGCCCTGCGGCAGGTGCGGCGGCGCGAGATGGTGCGCATCGCATGGCGGGACGTGGGCGGCTGCGCGGATTTCGAGGAGACCGTGGCCGAGACCTCGGCGCTCGCGGACGCCATCATCGACGCGGCCCTGGAGCGGCTCTATGCGTGGAGCTGCGCCGAGCTCGGGCAGCCGCAGAATGAGGACGCCCGGCCCCAGCAGCTGGTGGTGTTCGCGCTCGGCAAGCTGGGCGCCGGGGAGCTCAACTTCTCCTCCGACATCGATCTGATCCTGGCCTTCCCCGAGGGCGGGCAGACCCGGGGCGGGCGGCGCGCGCTCGCCAACGAGGAGTTCTTCCTGCGCCTCGCACGCCGCCTGATCAAGGTGCTCGACCGCGCCACCGAGCACGGATTTCTGTATCGCGTCGACATGCGGCTTCGCCCTTTCGGCGCCGGCGGTCCGCTGGTGAGCAGCTTCAACGCTTTGATGGACTACTACCAGATCCACGGCCGCGACTGGGAACGCTACGCACTCATCCGCGCGCGCCCCGTCGCCGGCGACATCGAGGCCGGCGAGCGCCTGCTCGGGGATCTGCGCCCCTTCGTGTACCGCCGCTATCTCGACTTCGGCGCCCTGGAGTCGCTGCGCGACATGAAGCGCCTGATTGCCGAGGAGGTTCGCCGAAAGGGTCTGGCCGAGAACATCAAGCTGGGCCCGGGCGGCATCCGCGAGATCGAGTTCATCGGCCAGGCCTTCCAGCTGGTGCGCGGGGGACGCGAGAGCGATCTGCGCGACCGGCGCATCCTGCGCGTGCTCGAGCGCCTGGGCGAGCGCGGGCACCTCCCGGAGCACGCGGTGCACGAGCTCACCACGGCCTACCGGTTCTTGCGCACCTGCGAGCACCGCCTGCAGCAGGCCGAGGACCGCCAGACCCACACCTTGCCCGAGGACCGCGCCGGGCGCTCGCGGCTCGCAGCCGGCATGGGCTTCGCGCACTGGAAGAGCTTGGAGCACGCCCTCGCGGCCCACCGCACCCGCGTGCAGGCCCAGTTCGAGCAGGTTTTCGCCGCGCCCCAGACCGAGGGCCGGGCCGCAGCGGACAACCTGGAGGCGCTGTGGGAGGGATCGGCGGACGCCGCACACGGGGCCGGGATTCTCCGCCAAGCGGGATTTCCCGACGGGGCGTCGGCCTGGGAGGAGCTCGAGAAGCTCAAGCGCAGCTACAGCGTACGCGCCTTGGGCGAGCGCGGGCGGGGCCGCATGCGGCGACTGATTCCACTGCTGCTCTCGGCCATCGCCAACCAGCCGGATCCCATCGCCACCTTGCAGCGGGTCTTCGCGGTGGTGGAGAGCATCGCCCGGCGCAGCGTGTATCTGGCGCTGCTGGTCGAACGCCCCCTCGCGCTCTCCCAGCTCGTGCAGCTGTGCGCGGCGAGCCCCTGGATCGCGCGCCAGATCGCGCGCCATCCGGTGCTCCTCGACGAGCTCCTCGATCCCCGCAACCTGTATGCGCCCCTGGACCGTGATGCGCTCCAATCGGAGCTCGCCGCACGTCTCGGCGGCGTCCCCCCGGGGGGAGATCCGGAGCAGGAGGTGGACGTGCTGCGCCAGTTCAAGCAGGCCAATGTGCTGCGGGTGGCGGCCACCGACGTGGCCGGAGTCGTCCCCCTCATGCGGGTGAGCGATCACCTCACCGCTATCGCGGAGGTGTGCCTGGAACGGGTGCTCACCCTCGCCTGGCGGGATCTGGTGGCGCGCTACGGAACCCCGCGCTGCGGCGACGGCGGGGAGCAGCGCGAGGCGGGCTTCATCATCGTGGGCTACGGCAAGCTGGGCGGCATCGAGCTGGGCTACAGCTCGGATCTGGACCTGGTCTTCCTGCACGGGAGCAGCGGCGGCGTGCAGCGCACCGACGGCCCGCGCTCCGTCGACAACGGAGTGTTCTTCGGGCGCCTCGGGCAGCGGCTCATACACTTTCTGGCCGCGCGCACCCCCGCGGGCATCCTCTATGAGGTCGACTCGCGGCTGCGCCCCAGCGGCGCATCCGGGCTGCTGGTGAGCGCGCTCGACGCCTTCGAGCACTACCAGCGCCACGAGGCCTGGACCTGGGAGCACCAGGCGCTGGTGCGGGCGCGCGCGGTGGCCGGCGACCCCGAGCTGGCCCGGCGCTTCGCGCACATCCGCCGGGCGGTGCTGCTCATGGAGCGCGACCCGCAGCGCCTGCGCACCGACGTGCGCGAGATGCGGCAGCGCATGCGGGCCCAGCTCGGCACGAAGGCGTCGGAACGCTTCGATATCAAGCAAGATCCCGGAGGTATCGCCGATATTGAATTTATGGTGCAATATGCGGCGCTTCGCTGGGCCCGCGAGCTCGGGGAGTACCTGGCTTTCACCGACAACATCCGGCTGCTGGAGGGAATCGAGGCGGCCGGGCTGCTGCCGGCGGACGACGCGCGGGTCCTGGCCGACGCCTACCGCGCCTATCGGGCGCGCGTACACGCGCTGGCGCTCCAGGAGCAGCCCGAGGTGGCGGACGACGCCGAGTTCGGGGAATACCGCACGCAGGTCACGCGCATCTGGCGCCAGGTAATGCAGGGCTAGCCCACGTTCGTCGCCGGCGCGCGACCCGCGCCCACAGCCGTGGGCTGGTGAGACATGCGGGCTGGCCCGCTCCCGACCCAATTGGAGCTC
>CAZPFD010000355.1:0-3363 GCA_964585725.1 uncultured Ectothiorhodospiraceae bacterium
CAGCTCGGACTCCAGCAGCTCGCGCGGGATGGCGGCGGTATTGAGAGCGATGAAGGGTCCCGCGGCGCGCGGGCTGTGCCGGTGCAGCGCGCGGGCCACCAGCTCCTTTCCCGTGCCCGACTCGCCGGTGATGAGCACGGTGACGTTGGAGCGCGACAGCCGCCCGATGGCGCGGAACACCTCCTGCATCGGGGGCGCCGAGCCGATGATGTGGCGCTCGGATGCCTGCTGCGCCTGCGCCGCGCCGGCGCTCTCCTGCGGTGTTCGCCTGCGGGTCAGTGCGCGGCGCACGAGCTCCACTGCATCGTCGATGTCGAAGGGCTTGGGCAGGTACTCGAAGGCACCCCCCTGGTAGGCCGAGACCGTGCTGTCCAGATCGGAGTAGGCGGTCATGATCACGACGGGCAGGTCGGGATGGCGCTCGGTGATCGACTTGAGCAGCGACAGGCCGTCCACGCCCGGCATGCGGATGTCGGAGATGATGGCTCCGGGACGGCCGAGCGCCAGGCGGTCCAGGACGCCCTCGCCGCTCTCGAAGCCGACGACCCGCAGCCCCTCGCGGGCGAGCGCCTTTTCGAGCACCCAGCGGATGGAGCGGTCGTCGTCGACGACCCAGATCTCTTCATCGCTGCTCATGCGCCGTCCTCCACGGGTAGAAGAATGCGGAACACGGTCTCGCCCGGCCGACTCGTGCACTCGATGACGCCCTGGTGCTGTTGCACCAGGAGCTGGGCGATGGAGAGGCCCAGCCCGCTGCCGTCCGTGCGGCCCGTGACCAGCGGGCAGAACAGGATGTCGCGCAGGTCCCCCGGTATGCCCGGTCCGTCGTCGGCGACGTCGATATGCACGACCAGGCGATGTCTGCGCCCGCCCAGGGTCACCTGCCGGCGCACCCGCGTGCGCAGGGTCACCGTGCCCGCATCCCCCAGGGCCTGAATGGCGTTGCGGGCGATGTTGAGGATGGCCTGGATCAGAAGCTCCGGATCCGCCATCAGCGCCGGAATGCTGGGATCGTAGTCACGGCGCACCGTCACCGCCGGGGGAGCCTCCGCCTCCACGAGCGCGCGCACCCGCTCGAGGATCTCGTGCACGTTGACGGGGCGCAGCTGCGGGGGCGTACGGGGCCCGAGCATGCGATCGAGCAGCGCGCGCAGGCGATCGGCCTCGCTCATGATGGTACGCGTGTACTCGCGAAGGGAGTCGTCGTCGAGCTCGCGCTCCAGCAGCTGCGCGGCGCCGCGCAAGCCGCCCAGGGGATTGCGGATCTCGTGCGCCAGAGCGCGCAGCAGCGAGCGAGCGGTCTGGCTCTGGGCGAGCAAGTGCTCCTCGCGCTCGATGCGCCGGTGGCGATCCACCGGCACCAGCTCGAAGAGCACGCGCGCCGCCTGCGCCGGCTCGCTGAGCGGCGTCACCGTGCAGTCGACGGTGACCGCGCGACCCCCGGCGAGGCGCAGCCGCATCTCGCGCTGGGTGAACGGCAGCGCGGAGCGCAGCACCTCGGGCAGCGGCTGTCCCTCCACTTCCGTGTCGGGGAACAGGCGGTCCACGCGCAGCCCCCGGACTTGATTCGCGCTCACGTCGAGCAGCGCTTCCGCGGCCGGGTTGATGGCCAGCAGGCGCTGCGCGCCGTCGAAGAGCAGGACCCCGGTGGTGAGGTTCTCGACCATGCAGCGCGCGTGGTCGTCATCGAGGGGGAGCGAAACGGCAGACATGGGCATGTTCCGAGCAATAATCGCGCCATGAGAGCAAGTCAGGCAGACTCTCATTATGCACCATCTTGGTGCATTTCGCCGTGAAAGCGAGGAAGGGGCGGCTCCGTGCGGCGCGTGCATGGGGTCGGCGGGCGCGTGCCCGAGACCGGCAGGGGTGCCGGGGGGAAAGAAGCCGTTACGGTGAGCCGGCTCCGCCGGGCACGGGCGACGGGGTGGGCTGCCCGGCCCCGCCGGGGCTCGAAGGTCCGCCGGGGCTCCCGGGTCCGCCCGGGCTCTGACCGCCGCCGGGCACCGTCGGCGGGGTCTGGAGCAGGGAGCTCACCCGCTGCACGTGAAAGGTGACCGTGTCCGTACGCGCGATCTCGGCGCCCGTTTCGTCCACGACGGCTGCCTGCAGGGTGTGACTCCCGCGTGAGACGTTGGTCAGAGTCATGCTGGTGGAGCGAAACGGGTCGCCCCACGCGGACCCGTCGAGATAGATGCGGATGCGGTCGCCCGCCTGCAGCCCCGGGCTCAGGCTCAGCCCCACGTGCACGTTGCCCGCGTTGTCGCGAATCGCCGCGTCCGCCGAGGGGCTCACGATGGCGAACCGCTGGTAGCCCTCCGCGGAGGGCGCGGTCGCGGACGGTGCGCGCGGCGGCTGGGTCACGGGAACCGAGGGAATGATGGTGATGGGCGGCACGTCCACCTTGGTCGAGCCCGGCTGCGGCTCGTCGGAGTAGACCGGCTCGCCGTACTCGCCCGTCGAACGATACACGTCCGCACCGTGCGCGACGAACGAAAGCAACGCCAATCCCAACGGCAACCATCGGTGTCTTCGCATGCCCGCAGGATAGCCAACGGGGGTAGCGGTCACAAGCGAGAGCGGGCGGCGCTGCCGGCGAGCCGAGCATACGGGCGGGGACCCCCGCTGCTCCGGAGGCGGCGCCGGCGCCCGGGCGCGCGCCGCCGGAGAGCGCGAGGAGAACCGTTCCCCTTCAGAGGCTGTAGTACATGTCGAACTCGACCGGATGCGTGGTCATGCGCAGACGCAGAATCTCCTCGCGCTTGAGCTCGATGTACGCGTCGATGCAATCGCTGGTGAACACGTCGCCCGCCAGCAGGAACTCCCGGTCGTTGTGCAACGACTCGAGCGCCGTCTCCAGCGACGTGGCCACGGTGGGAATGTTCTTCTCCTCTTCCGGGGGCAGATCGTAGAGGTCCTTGTCGAGCGGGACGCCGGGATCGATCTTGTTCTGAATCCCGTCGAGCCCTGCCATCATCATAGCCGTGAACATGTAGTACGGATTCCCGCACGAATCGGGGAAGCGCACCTCCAGGCGCCGTGCCTGCGGGCTCGACACATGCGGAATCCGGATGGAGGCGGAGCGGTTGCGCGCGGAGTAAGCCAGGAGCACGGGCGCCTCGAAGCCCGGCACGAGCCGCTTGTAGCTGTTGGTGCTGGAGTTGGTGAAAGCGTTGAGCGCGCGGGCGTGCTTGAAGATGCCCCCGATGTAGTGCAGAGCGAGCTCGGACACGCCGGCGTACTTGTCGCCGGCGAACAGGTTCTGCCCGCCCTTGGCCAGGGACTGGTGCACGTGCATTCCGTTGCCGTTGTCGCCGACCAGCGGCTTGGGCATGAAGGTGGCGGTCTTGCCGTAGGCATGGGCCA
>CAZPFD010000356.1:0-3274 GCA_964585725.1 uncultured Ectothiorhodospiraceae bacterium
AAAAACCCGGAACGGGCTGGCCGTTCCGGGCGAACTGTTGCAGGTGTTCGTTAGGGGGAGGACGAGACGAACACCTGCCGCAAGCATGCGTCACTCTTCGGGTGCGCACCGTACGGTATCACACATAGCGCGCACTATTTTTTTCTCCTTCCGTGCGCGAGCGCACCGACACGAGAGCACACGAAGTGGTTTCATGAACTGTCGGTGTCTACGCTCTAGGGGCGAATTATTCCTGACAGGAGATAATCATGAGCAACGAAGTTCTAGATACAGGTGACATGGAGAAAGGTTACAACAGTGAGACGCGCGGACCGGACATGCGGCACGGACCCGGACCGGAACTTATGAGCGCCAGCACTCTCATCGGAGACCATGTGTGCAACAAAGATGAGGAAGACTTGGGTGAGATCAAGGACATCATGTTGGACACGCGCAGCGGCAAAGTGCGTTACGCGGTTGTGTCTTTTGGCGGCTTCCTCGGCATGGGTAGCAAGCTTTTCGCCGTACCGTGGAACGCCTTGAGCCTGGACACGGAGAACAAGCGCTTCGTGCTCGACGTCGAGAGGGATCGCCTCAAAGACGCGCCGGGATTTGACAAGGACAAATGGCCCAACATGTCGGATCCGGGTTGGTCAAAGAAAGTCCACCATTACTATGGTGTCGGCCTGGATTCCAACGAGCCGCGCGTGTAACCCGCTCACCGCGTCCGGGGGAGCACCCGTGAAGCCAGTCAAGGCACCCCATCCACCATCGTGCGAAATATACGCTCTTTGCGTACGATGCTTTATCCGTTATGACAGTGGAGCAAATAACATGAGCATGAACTCTATCGTTTATATTGTTGGACTTGTGGTTATCGTGATTTTCGTCGCTGGATTCTTCGGGTTACGTTAAGTTCACAAGGTTGGTTCGCGATACGAAAAGCCCGATCTGGTGGTTTTGCGGAGGCTCAATGCTTCGTAGCCTCACGCAAAATTCACGCAAGGATGATCAGTGGCATCCGGAGCTGACAGTGCGACGGTGTCATCCGTTGCGTTGACGCAGGTCAACCATGGCGGTGAAGCCGACGCCAAGCGCTGCGAAAGAACCCGACAGGGTGGAACGGCCGAGGCGGCGGCGCGAGATCGATACCTACGCGCGTAATCGTAGACCCGTCGTGCTCCTGGACCACGAGCTCCACGTTGCCCACGCGCAGGCGATCGCCGACCCCGGCCGCCTGCGCGAGCCCGCGCCGCAGGTATTCGCCGAGGGAGAGATCGCGCTCCCCGGGGTCGATGGGGATGTCGTAGAAGTCCGCGACGGCTTTGATCGGTACCGAGCCCTCGAAGGCGAACTGGCCGAGGGCACTGCGCCGCCCGCGATGCGTCTCGCGCACGCCGAAGAGATGGTCGAGGGCGAGCAGGTGCTCGGGGCGGGTGAGCACCAGCACCTGATCGCCAGGAGCGAGCTCGCCCAGCGCGCCGGGCTGATGAACGACGCCGTCGCGGATCACCGAGATGATGTCGGCGCCGGCCGGCAACCGCAGCTGCGCCGATGTGAGCTCCACCACCGGGCTGTGTTCCTGCACGGTATAGACGGCCACGTCCTCGCCGCTCGCCATCGGCAGGTCGATGTCCACTCGCCGCGGGGCCTCCGGCAGCGGCGGCAGGCTCACGTCCAGGTAGCGCGCCACTGCCGGTACGGTCCAACCCTGGGCGACGAGCGACACGAGAACCACTACGTAGGCCACGCCGAAGTGGGCGGCGGCGCCTTCGATGCCGGCGAGCACCGGCAGGGTCCCGAGAAAGATGGGCACCGCCCCGCGCAGCCCGACCCAGGACACGAACAGGCGCTCGGCCCAAGTGAAGCGAAAGGGCAAAAGGCACACCAACACCGCGGCGGGCCGTGCCACCACGATCAGCACGGCGGCCACCACCAGGGCGGGAGCCAGGCTCGGCAATAGGGCGGTCGGGGTGACCAGCAGCCCCAGCATCAGGAACATCACGATCTGGCTGAGCCACGCCAGACCGTCGTGGAAGCGATTGATGAGCTGGGTCGCGCGGTGGCGATGGCTGCCCAGGATGAACCCCGTCAGATACACCGCCAGGAAGCCGCTGGTGCCCGCCGTCTGCGCCGCGCCGAATATGACGAGCGCCATCGACACCGCCAGGATGGGGTAGAGGCCCGACGCCAGCTCGAGGCGGTTGACCAGCCACAGCAGGGCGTAGCCGCCGGCGACGCCGAACACGGCACCGCCCACGAGCTGCATGAGCAGCGCGCCTCCGAAACGCGACAACGCGCCCAGGGAGAGCTCGGTGACGCCGGCGGCGAGGAGCTCGATGCAGGTGAGCGTGAGAAAGATCGCCATCGGATCGTTCAGTCCGGACTCGACCTCGAGGGTCGCGCTCACCCGCTCGCGCAGCCGCAGACCCCGCAAGTGCAGCAGCAGAAACACGGCCGCCGCGTCGGTGGATGCGACCACCGAGCCCACCAGCAGCCCTTCCACCCAGGAGACTCCGAGCGCCCAGTGGGCGCCGGCTCCGGTGATGAGGGCGGTGACGAGCACCCCCACGCTCGCGAGCAGGAACGCGGGCGTCAGGGCCAGCTTGAGGCTCGCGGGCGAGGTGCGAAGACCGCCGTCGAACAGGATGACGGCGAGGGCGACGCTGCCGATGATGTAAGCGGCCCGAAAGTCGTCGAACTCGATGCCGCCGGGCCCGTCCTCGCCGGCCAGCATCCCCAGCACCAGGAACACGAGCAGCAGCGGTGCGCCGATGCGCGAGGATACGAGCCCGGCAAAGATGCTGAGCGCGACGAGTCCCGCGCTGATCAGTATGAGCTGATTGCCGAACTCCATCCGTCGCGGACCGCCGTGACGCCGCAATGGTGCAAGGACATAAGCGTACCAAACCCGGTGTGCATTCGTGCAATCAGTATCTTCTGCGCCACCGCGCCGGGGCCGATCACACGCGCTGCTCGGCGGTCGAACTCGCACGGCTCATATCAATCAGCAGAAAGCGTGTGTGATGTGGACGGCGAGAAGCCTGGGCTGGTGGTCTTGCGGAAGCTGACTATTTCACAGCCTGCCCCGCCAAATTCCCGCAAACGTTTTTTCGTCAAGAACGTTAGAGACGGTAAGTTATTCGAATGGTGAGCCCGGCTTGATTCGAACCTGCGATCGACGGATTTTTCAGTTCGGAAGACGTCGCCTCCGGCCTTATCTTTATAACCCGTTGCGTAGATTGCACGACAATGCACGACGTGCAGCACTGATTCACGCACAACTCACGGAGCC
>CAZPFD010000357.1:0-3250 GCA_964585725.1 uncultured Ectothiorhodospiraceae bacterium
TGCGACTCCGCTGCACATACCGCCGGGACCCATCTCCAAGGAAGCTCGGCGGCAAAGCTTCCCGGAGATCCGCGAAGAACCGTTTTTATCGCCCCGCGCCGCGCTCCGCCAGTCACCCTTCGCAAGGACTCCCCGACCCGCCCGGCGGACTCGTGGTCCATGGGTAGTGAGGAATGAGATTGGACTTCCCGACCATCATGGTGCTGCTGGTGCTCGTGAGCGGGGGCATCTGGGCCTTCGATGCGTTCGTGCTGGCGCCCCGCCGGCGGCTGGCGGGCGCCCGCGGCGACCAGGGCGCCGAGGGGAAGGAGGAAGCGCAGGAGCGTCATCCACCGAAGGTGGTGGAATACGCCCGCTCGTTCTTCCCGGTCTTCCTGATCGTGCTCGCGCTGCGGTCCTTCGTGGTGGAGCCCTTCAGGATCCCTTCGGCGTCGATGATGCCCACGCTGGTGGTGGGCGATTTCATCCTGGTCAATAAGTTCATCTACGGGATACGACTTCCCATTACCAACAACGAGGTGATCGAGGTGAGCCGTCCGGAACGCGGCGACGTCGTCGTGTTCCGTTACCCGGAGGACCCCTCCGTTCCGTTCATCAAACGGGTGGTGGGTCTGCCCGGGGATCACGTCGCCTATACTGACAAAACCCTTTATATAAACGGCAAACCTGCCGAACAGGATATTGTGGGCACGTACCAGGGCAAGTGGTCCGGCCGCAGCATGACCGGGGCCAGCCTGCGGGTCGAGGACCTGGGTGCGCGCGAGCACCGCATCCTGGTCCAGCCCGGCTCCCACTCGGTGGAGGGGCAGATGGTGGTTCCGGACGGGCACTACTTCGTGCTCGGCGACAACCGGGACAACAGCAGGGACAGCCGTTACTGGGGCACGGTGCCCGACGACTACCTGATAGGTGAGGCCTTCACCATCTGGATGCACTGGGACTGGGGCAACGGGATCGATCTGGGCCGGATCGGCATGTCGATCGAGTGAGCAGATGGCGTCCCTTGCCCCTCGCTGAAGCGGCCGTCGGCCGCGAACAGAGGAGCGCTACCGAATGAATCCGCAAACGCGGCAACGTGGAGCCAGTGTCCTCGCTATCACGTTCGTGTTGGTGGTCCTGGGGTTCTTCGGCTACCTCGGGCTCAAGCTGTTTCCGGTCTACAGCGAGAGCTTCAGGATCGACGCCTCCATGAAGAGCCTGGTGGAGAACGAGGATCTGAACGGGATGCCCAAGCGCGAGATCGCCCAGGCGCTGGTACGCCGGCTCCAGGTCAACAGCATCGACTTCATCAACTCGCGGAACTACCCGAGCTACGTCGACATCGTCGAGCAGGGCAACGGCACGGTCACGGTCACCGTGAGCTACCAGCGGGAGACGCCGCTCTTCGCCAACCTGACCCTGGTCGCCGATTTCAACAAAAGGGTCGAGGACTGAAATCGAATCCGCGCTGGTGATGGAAAGGGCGGCGCAGCACGTCGGCAAGCGGATCGGCTATTCCTTCCAAGACGAGACGCTGCTCGAGGAGGCGCTGAGCCACCGCAGCGCCACCGGGCGCAGCTACGAGCGCCTGGAGTTCCTGGGCGACGCCGTTCTCAACTTCGTCATCGCCGAGATCCTGTTCCAGCGCTTTCCGCGGGCGGGGGAGGGCCAGCTCACGCGGCTGCGGGCGCGTCTGGTGCGGCGCGAGTCCCTGGCCGAGCTGGCGCGCGAAGTGGGCCTCGGGGAGTACCTGAGGCTCGGCGGCGGGGAGCTCAAGAGCGGCGGGCGCGACCGCGAGTCCATCCTGGCCGACGCGCTGGAAGCGGTGGTCGCGGCGGTCTACCGCGACGGCGGGCTCGAGGCCTGCCGCGACACCATCGAGCGGCTGTTTCGCGGCCGCATCAGGAGCGTCTCGCCCGAGGACGCGTCCAAGGATCCGAAGACGCGCCTCCAGGAGCACCTTCAGGCCATGCAGCGGCCGCTGCCCGAGTACACCGTGGTGGAGACATCGGGCGCAGCACACCGGCGGGCGTTTACGGTACGGTGCCGCGTCGAGGGCCTGGTGGAAGAGGTCGTCGGGCACGGCTCCAGCCGGCGCAGGGCGGAGCAGGATGCCGCCACCCGGGCGCTCGAGCTGCTCGAAGGCGGGTAAGCTCGTTCCGCCGTTAAACCAACCACAGAGGACACAGAGGAAAAGCACAGAGTACGCAGAGAAAAAGAATCCGCCAGTCTGTAGATGCAGACCGCCCTTCCCGCAATTGTTATTCTTCTCTGTGTCCTCTGCTTTTCTTTACTCTGTGTCCTCTGTGGTTCATATAACGCGCGTGGGCAGGCAGGCCAGTGGGTCCGAGGCGTTTCGCTGCGGGTACGTGGCCATCGTGGGCCGTCCGAACGTCGGCAAATCGACCCTTCTCAACCGTATCCTGGGGCAGAAGCTCAGCATCACCTCGCGCAAGCCCCAGACGACCCGCTACCGCATTCTCGGAATCAAGACGGGGGAAGCCTTTCAAGCCGTCTACGTGGACACCCCGGGCCTGCACGCCCGCGGGCGCCGCGCCCTGAACCGCTACCTCAACCGTGCGGCCGCCGGCGCGCTCGGCGACGTCGACGTCATCGTGCTGGTCGTGGAGGCTCTGCGCTGGACCGACGATGACGACTTCGTGTGCGAGAAGCTGCGCGCCGTGCGCGTGCCGGTCGTGCTCGCGGTGAACAAGGTCGACCGGGTGAAGGACAAACGCTTGCTCCTGCCCTACCTGGAGGAGTGCGCGCGCCGTCGGGATTTCGCCGAGCTCATCCCTGTATCGGCGGAGCGGGGGGACAACGTGGGGGAGCTGGAGGCGTGCGTCGCGCAGCACCTGCCCGCTGGTCCGGCGCTCTTTCCGAGTGAGCAGATCACTGACCGAAGCGAGCGCTTCCTGGTGGCGGAGTTGGTGCGCGAAAAGCTCACCCGGCATCTGGGCGACGAGCTGCCCCATCGTTTGAGCGTGGAGATCGAGCGTTTCGCCGAGGAGGGCGAGCGCGTGCACATCGCCGCCCTCGTGTGGGTCGAGCGCGATAGCCAGAAGGCCATCGTCATCGGCAAGGGCGGAGGCATGCTCAAGCGCGTCGGCACCGAGGCGCGCACGGAGATCGAGGATCTGCTCGGGAAAAAGGTCTTTCTCGAGCTGTGGGTGAAGGTCAAGGCCGACTGGTCGGACGACGAGCGCGCGCTGAAGGAGCTTGGATACGAAGACTGAGGTTCGTGTATCGTTTTGCGGGTCGGCGGGCCCTT
>CAZPFD010000358.1:0-3162 GCA_964585725.1 uncultured Ectothiorhodospiraceae bacterium
TTTTCGGAGCGCGCGCGGTCCTTCGCCCCGAACGGCGGGAAACAGTCTAACGGGTGGGCGTGCGGGGGTCAGGTCTTGCAATGCCACATCCGGTGAGCCAACCGGACCTGGTGATCCGATTCGGCTCGAATGTGGCATTGCAAGACCTGACCCCTAGCCCTGCCCGCGCCGCCGCCTCTCGACGACGGCGGCGCAGCGCATCCTGCAGGGCTCAGGCGGCGGTGGAGCGCTTGCTCTCCTTCGCCTCCTTGGCCGGAGCGGCCGCCTTGCTCGGGGCGGGCTTCGCTTCCTTGACCGCCGGGGCCGTCGCCTTGGCCTCGGCCGCCTTCAGGCCCTCCTTCATGAGCGCCGTGATCTCGTCACGGGCCTCACCCTGGATATCCACCATCCGCTGCACGATGGCCACCAGGCGCTCGCCCATCTGGGTCGCGAGCTCCGCCTGGCGCGACATGAACCCTTTGGGATCGTTGGCCTCGGCCAGCGCCTGGAGCTGGCTGGCGCCGGTATCCAGGTAGCTCTCCACGAACGCGAGCTGCTGCTCCGCGAGCTGGTTCTGGGTGCGCGTCACGATGTCATTGAGCCGGACCGCGCGCTGGAGAGCGCTCTTGTTCGCCTCCGCCACCTGTTCGTAGACCCTGTCGAACGTGTTCTGCATGACCCGAATACCTCCTAAAGAACCTCGTTTCTCGTGTCCCCCGGAGGACGCCGCCGCCGGGGTGCGCTTCCGGCTGACCCCGCTCGGGCCGCCCGACTTCTCGCTGCTCATGGTGCGCCGCACCAATTGCTGCATCGCAGCATATGCCTCTGCGGACCCATTGTCAACAGCTCTCATGACGATTTCGTGTCCGGATCGCGTTCTCGCCGGTGCCCGAAGCGAGGGTCTGGAGATGCCGCCCGAGATGGAATGTGACGAGGCGCGCGAGAGCAAAGGCGCGCCCGGGACAGGAACCATTCCGGTTTCCCGCATTACCATGGAACGCGGGTCGACCAGCCCTTGCTCAGGGTTCCGCGGCTCCGCGTATCTCGGCGGGCGGGGCGCGCAGGAACGCGCGCGGGTCAGCGATCGAATGCGCCCAGGGGCCGGGCGAAGGTGTAGCGGGCGGGCTCGACGACCAGTCGCTCCTGGACCTGGCCGGCATTGCCCCCCGGTACCGTGAAAGGAAGCGATACCACGAACAGGGCCGTGCCCACGGCAGTCGTGACCAGCATCACCGGACGCACCAGCAGCAGATCCACGACCATGGCCTCCGCGGGCGGCGCCTGCTCCGCCGGTGGCTCTCCGTGGCTCGAAGCCACGGCACCCCGCATCAGGGGCCCGGAGAGCACCAGGCCCGCGGCCAGGACGTAGACGGCGACTCTGCGGCGAAACCAGGACATAGACCACTCCCGTGGCGGAGGCGAGCAGCGCGCGTGGGGCACCGCTGCACTTTCCCGCAAACGCGTGCGCGGTGCAACGCCCCGGGCGGATCGAAACGAGGCCCGACCCGTCGCACTCGCCTCCATGCTGTCGGATCCCGCAGCGAGAGCTTGAGCAGGCCCGCCTCCGCGGCCCGGACCGCCCCCCGTCGCTCAGACCTAAGCCGCCACATCGAGCGTGCCGGGTCGCCCCTCCAGCACCCGCCGGTAGAAGGCCTCGAGGCGCCACCCGAGAGCCGTCGCGTCCCATCGGCGCGCGTAGCAGCGGGCACGCTCGGCCAGCCGCCGGCGCAGCCCGTCATCGTGCAGCAGCTCGAGCACGGCGCTTGCCAACGCCTGCGCGTCCTCCTCCACGATGAGCGCCCCTTCGCCCGCCCGGAGCGTCTCGCGCGTGCCCATGATCGAGGTCGAGACCACTGGAAGCCCGAAAGCCATGGCCTCCAGCAGCACCAGCCCCTGGGTCTCCGTCCGCGACGCAAACACGAATGCATCCGCCGCCGCGTAGCAGTGCGGAAGCCCGCTCTCGTGGTCCAGAGCGCCGACGAAACGGACGTTGTCCGCGAGACCCAGACCGCTCGCCAGTCGCTCCAGATCCCGTTGCACCGGGCCCCTGCCGGCCACGACGAGCAAAGCGTCGGAGCGGCAGCGCACCGCGTCCATCATACGAATGAGCAGCTCGATATTCTTCTCGCGCGCCACCCGCCCCACGTACAGGAGCAGCGGCCGGCCCGCGGGTATGCCGTGCTCGCGCCGGAAGCGCGCGCCGTCCGCCGCGGCGAGACGCCCGAGGTCGATGCCCGTCGGGATCACCTCCACCGAGGTGCGCACGCCGTAGCCCCGCAGCACGGCCATCATCACGTGCGAGGGAACCACCAGAGCATCCACCTCGCGGCATTGGCGCCGCCACAGGTAGCGCGTCGCGGCGCGGGTGAGCGACTCGGGCAGCACCGGCGCGTAGAAGGGAAAGTACTCCTCCAGGAAGGCGTGGTAGCTCTCCACCGCCGGTATGCCCAGCTCGCGCGCGATGCGCACCCCGGTATAGTGGGCGACGAACGGCGTTTGAATGTGTATCAGATCCGGAGGCGGTCCGCGCATCTCGGCGACCCGGCGCATCACGCAGCTCGCGCTCATGACGCGATCCTCCCGGTCGAACAACAGGCGCCGGGACGGCACGCGGATCACGCCGTCGCCGACCCGTTGGCTTTCGCTGCACGGCCCCTGGCGGTAATCCGGGGCGACGACCGTCACCCGGTGGCCGGCGCGCGTCAGCTGGCGCCTGAAGGTGGCGATGGACGTGGAAACGCCGCTGATTCGGGGAAAGAAAACGTCCGATATCATCAGGATGTGCACTTCGCTCCCTCCGCGGTTGGGGACCGCGCTCCCTGTGCAGTGCAGCCATCGCGCCAAAGCTAACGATGTACCCGCGTTCACGCAACCGAGCGGACTACGACGCTCAGGGAAGCCCTGCCCTTTGGCGTTGACGCACACAGCTTTATTTTGAAACCGTACATTGCCAAACTTCATACCCGCCGTACTTGGGCAGGAGGCCGTCGTGGTCGCCCGGGACGCAGACGATCTGAGTGCTACGCTTGGCCAAAGAACCGACGAGCACCCGAAGCGCTCGGCGAGACTCCCAAGCCGATGTCTCACCAGGGGCAAACGGGCCTAACCCGGATCGTGCGCGCCTTCTACTACTCCATGGCGGGGTTGCGGGCGACGTTCGCGAACGAGTCCGCGTTCCGCCAG
>CAZPFD010000359.1:0-3162 GCA_964585725.1 uncultured Ectothiorhodospiraceae bacterium
GGCCACCAAGAGTTACCCGAGTA
This sequence comes from uncultured Ectothiorhodospiraceae bacterium, assembly GCA_964585725.1. Lineage (GTDB taxonomy): Bacteria > Pseudomonadota > Gammaproteobacteria > HK1 > HK1 > CAZPFD01. The sequence goes on from CAZPFD010000359.1 coordinate 24, forward strand.
TTCAAACAGTTACAGCGCCCTCCTTGGCGTCGCTCTTCTTCTCGCTCCCATCCACGTGACCAGATCGTGACATCCTGCCATCGAGGCGAGCCACCGCAGCCCGCACGTTCTCGGGCGCCAAGTGCGCATAGCGCTCGGTCATGATGACCGTGCTGTGCCCGAGCAGATCACGGACTTCCATCAACGGCACACCATCGCTCACCAGCCACGCCGCGCAGGTGTGGCGCATGTCGTGAATCCGGAAGTCCTCGATCTCCGCGCGCCTGCAGGCCGTCGCGAAGCTGCGCCTCACCGAGCAAATCCGACTCCCGTCTTCCCGCGAGAACACCCACGGGCTGGCTGGGCAATGTCGAGCGCGGAATCGCAACCGATTCATGATGGCGCGACGCGACGTCTGGTTCATGGGTATCGAGCGTCGTTTACCCACCTTGGTATGGTCGGGCTCAAGGTGGATGAGTCCCGCCTGAAGGTCGACTCGCCGCCACTCCAGGCCCAACAGCTCACCGGCTCGACAACCGGTGTTGAGCGCCAGGCGTATGAAGTCGGCGAGGTGCGGCGCCTTCGGCTCTTGTTCCGCGGCCCGCACGAGCGACTCGGCTTCGGCGCGAGAAATCCACCGTACCCGGCCTTCCCTTTCCTTGAGTTTCCTTCCCTTCGCCACGTTGGGCAGTTCCCAGTCCCATTCGCGGTTGGCGTAATTGATAGCCGCAGAGAACAAGGCGATCTCGCGGTTGACCGTTGCGTTGCTCACCCCCCGGGACTTACGCCGGGAGATGTAATCGCGGATGTCGGCAGGCTGAAGCGTGTTCAGCACGCACCCGCCGAACGCCTCTCGCAAATGGCGTGTGCGCTTCCGGTCCGTCTCCGCGCTACGCTTGTCAGTCGCCGTGGCGTTCAGATAGGCCAGCATCAGCTCGTCGAACATCCTGGGTGGCTGCTCGTCCCACTGGCGCTGGCGGTACGTCTCAAGCTTCCACTTGGCTTCTAAGACCGCTGCTTCCGCTCGGTTGCTCGTCCCAGTAGAGCGTCTAATTCTCTGGCCGCTTGGCCCGGTGTACGACGCCCACCAAATGGGACTGTCCTTGCGTCGGTAAGGCATGCGCTTTTCTCCTTGTTGCGCACACCCGGCCCCGCGCAATCGCCATTATGCGCCCTGGAGACCAGACCGTCCACGTACGCGCGGAGATCCTCGCTCGGGATCCTAAGATTCCGACGAATTCGGACGGTTCGGAAATACCCCTCCTTGATCAGGCGGCGCACCGTCCGTGACGAGACACGAAGGTGTTCGGCCGCCTCTTCGATGGTCAGTAGAAGGGTCTCGGCCATTACTCCACTTCGATACCTGGGTTCGCAGGGTACTGGCGCCATTCGGTGCCGGGTTGGTCTCTGTTATCGGGCATGTCCGATGAGCCGTTCGAGGTCCGCGCCGAAGGCCGCCGCGATGCTCTCCTCGTCCTCCATTGGTGGGAGCTCTGCGACGACTTGGGAGCCTCTCTCTCCGCTTCCGCTACCGGGCCCGGCCGTTCGCGGCTCGAGCTGCAGCCCCACCTCGGCGATGGCGCGCAGCCGCTCCGCACGGGGCTTGGGCGCCATCGGGGCAAGCGCCCGATAGAGCGCCGGCGAGACGTCCTCGCGGACGTGGAGATTGATGCGCAGGCGCTTCATGCCACCCGAGCCTCCTGTTGGCGTAGCAGCTGCCTGCCTGCGCGCTGGAGGCCACGGACGTTCGCGAAGACGCCCTCGTGGACGACGTGCACCCGGTGCCGGGGGAAGCGCCGCTCGATGGCGGCGCGGAAGAGCGGGGCCGCGCCCCCGACCAGAACGACGTTGTCGATATCCGCCCCGTCGCCGACGGAGCGGGCCAACGCGTAGACAGCCTCGTGGATGACAGGCTCTGCGAGCGGGAGGTAGCGCGAGAGCGGGACGGCTTTGCCGAAGAGCCTGAAGACGCCCGTGCGCAGCCCCTCGTCGAGGCGCCGCCAGTCGTCGAGGTCCACCCCGTGCTCCGCGCCGATGGCATGCGCAATGCACTTCAAAACGGCGTACATGGCCCCAGGGAAGCTCCCCGAGCGCGGCGCGAGCAGCTGGATCCCCTGCGCGAGCACCCAGTCCAGGGTGAAGAACCCGGCGTCGACCACGAGATTGGTGCTCTCGCGGAGCTCAAGGTAGCGCCCCCCGCGCAAGGCATACTCGATGAGCCCGCCGAGCGGCTGGGCCAGCACCATCACCTGGGCCTCGACCGTGCGCCCGCCCGCCACCGCGTACGCGCCCCGCAGATTCCTCTCCAGCGAGTCGCTGCGTGCACCGAGCAGCGAGACGGGGAGCCCTACGACCAGGAGATCCACGCGCTCCGTCTCCATTAAGGAGAGCGCGCCCCGCAGGAGCGCCAGATACTCGGGGGTCGCGGTGAAATCCTGGTGCGTGGCCTGGGCGAAGTGGATGCCGTGCACGAGCTCGGCACCGGGTCCCACGTCGTAGTGGATGGCTCCGAAGTCGATCGGAACGCCACTGCGCCCGCCGAGATCGTGGGCGCACGCGGGCGTCACGACGGAGGGAAAGAGCCGGCAATGAATTTCGCCCGTCAGTGAGACGGAATAGATGTATTTGGTATTGCCGTGTCCGACGTCTATGGAACGAACGACAGCGCTCATCTGTAGCCCTCCTCTTTATATCGAGAGAGTCAGTTCTGTGTTGGTTACCCAGCCGAAGCGCCTGCGGTGGACGAGCGGGCGCGCGTATATATGGCGCGCAGCGCGAAGACACCCCGCGCGTCAAGCCGAGAATGGAACCAACCGGAAGAATCAGATGGCGGCAGCGGGATGCGATCTAATCTGCCCGCCGCGCCAGGGACGATGGGCTCAGGCGAGATCGAGACTGCCGATCCGCTTGGTCCGTGGGGCTCGTAGCGCCGCGATCAATGCGCTACGGGCCAGCGCCGTGGAAACGCTTGTGAGTACCCGGAAGGAGGGATCGACGGCGGTCGCCGTCGTCTCGAGACCAGCCGGACCGACAGACCTTATGTGAGCCCGGTCCGCAGTGGCGTAGATGCTGCCGCGCCTGCGGGATGAGGATGACTATAGACGAGCGACCGAGACCACGCAAGTCTCGTTCAGCGTTGAAGTGTGCCCCCCCCGGGTTT
>CAZPFD010000360.1:0-3152 GCA_964585725.1 uncultured Ectothiorhodospiraceae bacterium
CCGTGCCCCTGCGCGTACCCGGTAAGCGGAGCCCGTCGCCGCTGCGCGAGGCGGAGCGGCGCCTGCACCCGTGGGCCGTCCTCGGCGTCGTGCCGCTCTTCGCGTTCTTCAACGCCGGCATCGCCTTGAGCGGTGAGGCGCTGGACGCCTTGCTGACCCCACTCTCCGTCGGCGTCGCCGCGGGACTCTTCCTCGGCAAGCAAATGGGCGTGCTCGGCGCCGGCTGGGTCGCGGTGCGCCTCGGACTGGGAAGCCTGCCCCGGAGCGTGGGCTGGGGCGAGCTCTACGGCGCCGCGCTCCTCGCGGGCATCGGCTTCACCATGAGCCTGTTCGTCGCCTCGCTGGCGTTCACGGCCCTGGAGCTGGCCGCGTCGGCACGGCTCGCCATCCTTATAGGCTCGGCGTTGTCGGCAGTGACGGGGCTGGTCGTGCTCCACGCCGTCCTGCCGCCCAGGCCCCCGATGACGAAGGCTTAGGCGCTCGCACGGGATGAGAGGAGGTGACCCATGCTCGAGGGAGTGATGCTGCTCTGGTTCACGCTCACCGCCGCAGGGGTGGTGTTCGTGGCCATCGACATCCGCACCACCCCCGAATCGCCCGTCCTCAAATGGGGATTCATCCTGCTCTGCGCCTACACGGGGCCCATAGGCGTCTTCCTCTACGTGCTCGGCTGCCGCGAGCCCCTGAGCGGTCTGCACGAGCGTTATGTCGCGGTGCGCTGGCGCCAGGTGCTCGGCTCGACCATGCACTGCGTCGCGGGCGACGGCGTCGGGATTCTCGCGGGCGCCGTGGTCGGCGCCTTCCTCGCGCTGCCCCGGAGCGCGGACGTGGCGCTCGAGTACGCGCTCGGATTCGGCTTCGGGTGGAGCATCTTCCAGGCGCTGTTCATGCGCGGCATGTCGGGCGGCTCCTACCGCCGCGCGCTCGCCGATACCTTCATCCCCGAGCTCTTGTCCATGAACCTGCTGATGGCCGGCATGGTGCCGGTGATGGTGGCGGCGATGGCGCGTATTCCGCAGAGCCACGACCCGCTCTCCCCGGAGTTTTGGTTCGTCATGAGCATGGCGCTCCTCGCGGGGTTTCTCACTGCGTACCCGATCAACTGGTGGCTGGTGGCGAATCATCTGAAGCACGGCATGATGACCGTGCGCCGTCGCGAGAAAGGCGTCGACGGAGCGGCGACGGGGCGGCAGAGGCACGAAACGCACACAGCTGACGCTGCGCGAGAGGGTCACGGGCAGCCCGCCGCCAAGCCGTCCGCAGCGACGATCCGCGGGGTCACCGCGCTCTCGTTCGTTGCGCTCGCGGCGGGGCTCGCACTCGCTGCCTTGCTCGGCGGCACGCATTAGAAAGAGGGATGCGCGCCCCTTCGCGGGCGTACGCCCGAGCTCGTTCAATGCCTTCTCACGTGCCCCCAAAGAAAGGAGATCCCATGCGCGCGAAATCCGGCCCGCTCAAGGGCATGAACCCCACCCTCACCGTCGTCTCGCTCACCGTCGTCACCGCGTTCGTGGTCCTGGGGGCTGTGTGGACGGAGACCGCGGGCGCTTTATTTCAGACGCTCCAGGAGCGCATCCTGTTCGCGCTCAAGTGGTACTACATCGCCATCGTCGCCTTCGTGCTGGCTTTCGTCGTCTGGCTCGGATTCGGGCGCTACAAGAACGTGCGGCTCGGCGACGACGATGAGCGTCCGGAGTTCACGTATTTCTCATGGTTCTCCATGCTGTTCGCCGCCGGCATGGGCATCGGGCTCATCTTCTGGGGCATCGCCGCGCCGGTCAGCCACTACCGCGGCAACCCCTTCGTCGAAGACGGCCTGACGGCGGAAGCGGCGGCTGTGGCCATGCGCCTGACCTTCTTCCACTGGGGTCTCAGCGCCTGGGCGGTCTACGCACTGGTGGCCCTCTCGCTCGCCTACTTTGCCTACCGCCGCAAGCTTCCGTTGACGGTGCGCTCGTTCCTGCAGCCTATTTTGGGTGAGCGCGTGCACGGCGCCCTCGGGCACGCCGTCGACGTCGTCGCCGTCTTCGGCACGGCTTTCGGAGTCGCCACCTCGCTCGGGCTCGGCGTACAGCAGATGAACACGGGCCTCGAGCGGCTTGTCGAGATCGAGGTGTCGCTCCAAAATCAGCTCTGGCTGCTGGCCCTTGTCACGGTGGTGGCGACCGCCTCCGCCGTCTCCGGCGTCAGGCGCGGCGTACGCGTCATCAGCGATCTCAATCTGCTCCTGAGCGTCGCCGTGCTCGTCTTCTTTCTCGTGCTCGGCCCCACCCGGCATCTGATGAACCTGCTGGTGGAGACGACGGGCGATTACCTCCAGAACCTGCCGCGCATGAGCACGTGGACCGATGCTCAGGAGCACAGCCGCTGGCAGGAGCAGTGGACGGTGTTCTACTGGGGCTGGTGGATCGCCTGGTCGCCCTTCGTGGGCATGTTCATCGCACGCATCTCGCGAGGGCGCACCATCCGCGAGTTCGTGATGGGCGTGTTGCTGGTTCCCACCCTGTTCACCTTCGTCTGGCTCGCCGTGACGGGCGGAACCGCCCTGTATCTGCAGGTGTTCGGTCAGGGCGGCATCGTCGAGGCGCTCGCGCAGGACGTGACGCTGCCGCTTTATCGAACGGTGCAGGCGCTGGACGCGGGGCTGCTCGGATCCGTCGTGACCACGATCCTGGTCATTCTGATCGGCACCTATTTCATCACGTCGTGTGACTCGGGCACCCTGGTCATCACGACAATCCTGTCGGACGGCTCGGACGAGCCCCCGCTGCCCCACCGGATGCTCTGGGGTCTCGGTGAAGGTCTGCTGGCGGCGGTGCTGCTGGCCGCGGGCGGGCTCGCCGCCCTGCAAGCCGCGGCCATCGTGGCCGGGTTGCCGGTGGCTCTCGTCCTGCTCGTGCTCGCCTGGGGGTTGGTGCGCGGACTTCGCGAGGAACGCGTCGCGCCGCGCGAGGGCGTGAAGCATCGGACCGACTGCGAGCCCTGGACCGGCTGCGCCTGCTGAGCGGTATCCCCTCATGTCCGGGCTTCCCCGCCTCGGTATCGAAAGTTCGTGTAAGCGTCTGTGCGGATCAACAGCGTGAGCCGGTGCGTCCGTCGCTCGATGTGACGGCCGCGAATCCCCGGCGGCCGGTCTCGAGTCCTAAAATGAC
>CAZPFD010000361.1:0-3135 GCA_964585725.1 uncultured Ectothiorhodospiraceae bacterium
GCCGATCTTGAGCGCCTCGTCCAGATCGTGGCTCACGAAAATGATGGTCTTCTTGAGCCGGGTCTGCAGCTCGAGCAGCTCGTCCTGGAGGTGCGTGCGTATCAGCGGGTCGAGGGCCGAGAACGGCTCGTCCATGAGCAGGATATCGGCGTCGGTGGCGAATGCGCGCGCGAGCCCCACGCGCTGCTGCATGCCGCCCGAGAGCTCGTTGGCGTATTTGTCCTTCCATTTGTCGAGCCCGACCAGCTTGAGCTTGTCCTCCACCACCCGCTCGCGGTCCGCGCGCGGCATTCCCCGCAGCTCGAGCCCGAAGCCCACGTTCTCCTGCACGGTACGCCACGGCAGCAGGGCGAACTGCTGAAAGACCATGGAGATGCGGTTCATGCGCAGGCGCCGCAGCGTCTCGGCATCACACCGCGTCACGTCTATCTGGCGGCCCTTGTCCTCGACCAGCACCTCTCCACGAGTCACCTTGTTGAGGCCGTTCACGCTGCGCAGCAGCGTGGACTTGCCCGAGCCCGAAAGCCCCATCAGCACGCAAAGCTCGCCCTGCTCGATGGCGATCGAAGCGCCGGCGACACCGACGACGCACCCCGTCTTATCGTGGATCGCCTCGCGTTCCTCGCCTTGGTCGAGCAGCACGAGCGCCTGCTTGGGATTTTCACCGAAGATGATGTCGACGCTTTTGAACTCTACGACGGCCATGCCCGGAACCTCCCGCTTTGCCGTTCAGTAGCGCGTCGGGCGGCCGCCCGGCTGCTTGCACACGCGATCGAGCAGGATCGCGATGATGACGATGGCGAAGCCGGCCTCGAATCCCATGGCCACGTTCATCGTGCTCAGCGCACGCACGACCGGTGTGCCGAGCGTCTGGGCGCCGACCAGGGCTGCAATCACCACCATCGACAGCGAGAGCATGATGCACTGGGTGACCCCCGCCATGATGGTGGGCATGGCGTGGGGAAGCTCCACTTTCCAGAGCAGCTGGCGCCGCGTTGCTCCGAACGCCTCGCCCGCGTCGAGCAGCTGCCGGGGCACCGACGAGACCCCGAGGTACGTGAGCCGGATGGGCGCGGGTATCGCGAAGACGATGGTCGAGATGACCCCCGGGACCATCCCGAGCCCGAACAGGACCAGCGTCGGGATCAAGTACACGAAGGTCGGAATCGTCTGCATCAAATCCAGGATCGGCCGGATGGTCGTGTACAGCCACGGGCGGTGGGCGGCGGCGATGCCGACGGGGATGCCCACGAGCATGCAGATCAGCGTCGCGCATACGACCAGCGCCAGCGTCTGCACGGTGTCCTCCCAGTACCCGAGGTTGATGACCAGCAGAAGCGATGGGACGATGAGCGCGACCAGCTTCCAGGAGCGGTGCAGCCACCAGGCGATACCCGCGAAGACGGCGAGCAGCACCAGGGGGTGCATCCACAGCATCACATCGATGAGTACGTCGATCAGGAAGTTGAACGTATACGAGATGATGTCGAAAACCCAGGCCGCGTGCTCGTTCGCAAATGTCACGAACTGGTCAATCCACTTGCCGAGGGGGATCTTGTGGTCGGTGAGCCACTGCATGGTATCACCTCCGTGCGCAAACGGCGGGCACGCGCCCACGCGCGCCCCGCCGCGCCGCATCGCGGTCAGTCAGCCGACAGCCGACAGCGAACATGGGGACGGCCGTCTTGCGCGGCCGTCCCCTCGGGAAGTCACATTCCGAGGTGCTTCTTGACCGCGGCGGCGCCGTCCTTGCCGTCGAAGGTGGAGACCCCGGCCAGCGTCTGCTCCAGGAAATCCGGGTGCTCCTTGAGAACCTTACGCGCAGCGGCCTTCGGATCCATGCCGTCGTCCAGCATGTACCCCATCATCTCGTTCTCCAGCGCGAGGGAGAACTTGAGATTGCGCAGCAGCCGGCCGAGATTCGGGCATTTGTCCGTGTAGCCGGCCGGGGCGAGCGTGTGGACCTCGGCCCCGCCGTAGTTCGGCCCGAAGTAGTCATCCCCGCCTGCGAGATATGCCATGCCGAACCGGCGGTTCATGGGGTGCGGCTCCCAGCCGAGGAACACGATCCATTGGTCGCGGCTGACCGCGCGCTGGACCTGGCTCAGCATGCCGGCCTCGCTGGACTCGACGATCTCCCAGTCGCCCAGCCCGAAAGCGTCGTTCTGGATCATGTCGATGATGATCTGGTTGCCGTCGTTGCCGGGCTCGATGGCATAGATCTTCCTACCGAACTTGTCGCCGAACTCATCCAGGTCCGCAAACGATTTGACGCCCGCCTCGTGCGCGTATTTGGGCACGGCCAGCGTGTACTTGGCGCCCTCCAGGTTGGTGACGACCTTGTCGATGGAGCCCTTCTCGAAGTACGGATTGATCATGCTCGCCTGGGTGGGAAGCCACAGTCCGAGGAACGCGTCGACGTCGCCGTTTGACAGGCTCTCGAAGGTGATCGGCACCGAGAGCACGCTCACCCTCGGGCTATAGCCCAGACCTTCCAGGATGTCCGACGCGATGGCGGTGGTCGCCGTGATGCAGCTCCAGCCGACGTCGGAGAAATGCACGGTCTTGCACGCCGGGGGGTCGCCGGCAGCCGGAACGGCGCCGGCCACGCCGAGCGCCAGGAGCCCCGCGAATACACTCTGTCGAACCGGTACTCTAGACATTCCTCTTCTCCTCCCTGGTTGTTTGTCGTTGTCGAGGGCAGTATAAGCCTATTCCCGGGGGCCATAAAGCATCACTTCACCCGCCTCCGGCGCCGGGCTTGAGGCCTGCTACAATGCCTCGGCGCGCGGCTGCACGGTGGGGCGGGGGAGAAATCTCGTGAGCGAATCCGTTGAACGCAAACCGTATATCGGCGGCGCCTACGTCGATGCGAGCTTCGGCGAGGCATTCGACGATATCAACCCGGCGACGGGCGAGCTCATCTGCCGTATCCAGCAGGCGGGGGCGGAGGACGTCGACCGGGCGGTGGACAGCGCCCGCGAGGGGTACGCCCGCTGGTCGTCCATGACGGGCGCGGAGCGGGGCCGCATCCTGCAGCGCGCCGTCGCGCTCGTGCACGCGCGCGCCGAGGAGCTCGCCCGCCTCGAGGTGCTGGACACCGGCAAGCCCATCGCCGAGGCGCCCTCGGCCGAC
>CAZPFD010000362.1:0-3077 GCA_964585725.1 uncultured Ectothiorhodospiraceae bacterium
GAACACCGCCCCAGTGATCCCCATGCTGTCGACCACCCCCACCCTCCCCTTGAGCTCATCCCGGGGTCGGACCAACGCAACCCGTTGAAATTTTTAGGATTGACCAATGAGATGTCGTGTTTTCAGTGCTTAGAAGCTCGTTTTCGGGGCGGAAATGCGCACTCTAAGCCGCGAGCCCCCGACGGCGCGCGCGAGCTCGCGAGCCCGGCCTGCATCTCCCACCAGACGCAGGCCGGCCACACGCGACAAAGGCATCGATCGAACGCGTCGGACATGCCGGAACTCATGGCTCGGGAATGCGGTTTGTGCTAGCGTTTTTCGTGCACCGCCAACAACAACCCGACGCGATGTCCGGAGGGGGTGCGCGATGCCTCACAAGACTCTCACGTCCTTCGCGCTTGGTGCGGCTGTAGCGATCGGGACGGCGCCCGCCGCCTGGGCGGAGACGTTCCTGCTCGATCTGACCCATCCGCTCCCCACCTTCAAACCCATGTCCGGCGATCCCATGAAACCGGACCTGTCGCAACCGTGGCTCGGCAGCCAACCCGTAGCGACGTTCAGCCAGCAAGCGGTGCTCTCCATCGCCGAGTTCAAGACCAACCAAGGGCACTTCGATCTCGGCACGCTGGTGCTCTCGGAGCACCACGGCACCCACATGGACACCTCCGCCCATTACGTGAACGATCCGAGTTCCATGGAGCCCGATGGGCTCGCTCCCGGCGAGCGCAAGCTCGCCCACGAGGTCGAGCCGAGCGATCTCATCGGCCCCGCGGTACTCATCGATATCAGCGGGCGCGTGCATACGGAGCTCTCCAAGAACGGCGGGGTGCCGAGCCCCGATCCCGCGGTCACTGACTTCTCCGACGACTCTCCCAACGTCGTCACCGCCGAGGACATCGATGCCGTCGCAGGACAGCTCGCCGACGGGGTCTGGCTGGTGCTCAATCTCGGGTGGTCCCGTTTCTACTTTCACGGCGCCGACTTCAACAAAGACCCTTACGTGAACAGCTTCAACCATCCCGGCATCAGCCACGCGGCCGTGGACAGGCTGATCGAGATCGAGGACGCCCGCAGCATCCGCATCCAAGGCATCATCGCCGACAACATCGGCATCGACAGCGGCGAGAGCGCCTACGGCGAGGACGATCAGTGGACCAACTCCTGGTACGCCCACGTGCGGGGGCTGCAGCGGGGCTGGAAGTTCGTGGAGAACGCTACGAATCTCGGGCAGCTCGCCCTGGCCAGGCCGGGGAGCTGCCGCATCGTGGTCGGTGCGCCCAAGCACGTACGCGGCACGGGTGGTCCGTCGCGCGTGCTCGCCATGTGCGAGAAGTAGCAGCGGCTGAAGCTCAACGCAATCAGTCGACCAGCAGTCCGGCGCCGAATGCGGCCGCGTCCCGCACCTGCCGGCTGGGGTCTTCGCGTGCGAGCCGCAGCAATGCTGGCCGTGCGGACGACGCGCGCAGATACCCGAGGCTCAGCGCCGTCTGCTCACGCACCTCGGCGTGAGGGTCCGTGAGGGCGGCGAGCAAGGGCTCCGTCGCTTGCGCATCGCCGAGGCGACCGAGAACCCGGGCGGCGGTCCAGCGCACCTCCGCCGCCCGATCATCGAGGCGCGCGGCTACCGCCGCCACCGACTCCGGGAAACCGAGAACGCCGAGCGAGCGCACCGCCACGGCGCGCAGACGAAAGTCCGCATCGCCGACTCCCGCCTCGCCGGCCAGCAACGCGGCCGCCCGCTTGGAGCCCGTATACCCGAGCCCGTACAGCGCCGCGCGACGCCGTTCGTATATGGCCTCGGCCAGCTCCAGCGCCGCCGCGGATACGGGGGGCACCTCGCGCGGGCGCGCGGCGGCGAGCATGGCCGCCAGCCCCCGGGCGGGGTCCAGCTCCGCGAGCGCTTCCAGGGCCGCGACCTGCACGCGCAGCTCGGGCACGACCGCTGCCCGTTTCTCCGTCAACTCGTCCACGGTCATGCCGTCGAGCCGCTGGCTGATATCGAGGGATAGACCCGTAAGCGCCCCCGCCGCATCGGGACGGCCGAGCGCCTGCAGCGAGCGAATGGCGAAGTAGCGCACCGCCGGCACCGGATCGGCAAGGAGCCCGATCAACGCACCGTACGCATCGCCGTCGCGCATGGCGCCCAGCGCCACGGTGATCTGAGCCCGCAATCGCGAGCTCCCGGCGCGCTCCAGCAAATCGAGCAAGGGCCGGGTGGCCGCGGCGGGACGCAACCAGGTGAGGGCCTGCACGATGGCCAGCCGTTCATCATCGTCGCCCGCGCTCGCCAGCCCCCTCAGGAGCGGCTCGACGGCCTCTTCCGATCGAGTCTGCCCGAGGGCATCGATGGCGCGGCGGCGCAGAGTGCGGTTTTGCCCCTCGAGAACCGCGACGAGCGCGTGCACCGCCCGGGGTTCCGAGTAGTGACCGAGCGCCGTCACCGCACGGCTGCGAACCAGAAACGAGGGGTCATTCTCCAGAGCGGCGAGCACCTCGGCCAGCGCCTCGCTCCGGCGCAGACCGCCCAGAGCGGCGACGCACTCGCCGCGCACTTCCTCGCGCGACTCCTCCGTCAAGCAACGGCGCAGCGCCGGTAAGGCCCGTGCGTCCCCGAGCCACCCGAGCGAGCGATAGATCGCCTCGCGCACCTGCGGGCGCTCCTCCACCGCGACGCGCTCCAGCAACGGTGCCACCGCCGCCTGCTGCCCGCGGTAGCCCAGCGACTGCGCCGCGCGCGCACGGGTGGCTGGATCGTCGTAGACCAGAGCCTCGACGAGCACGTCGAACGGCACCGCCGCATGCTCCCAGCCATTGGCCCGCGCGGGGGCCGGCCCGCACAGCAACGCAGCGCACGCCAGCGCGGCGATCGGTCTCCGCGTCCGCACAGGATCTGATCCCGTTCCGAGGAGCCCGAGATTCACCTGCGAACACCCTCCTCGTGGGCAGGCGGAAAGGGCGTTTGCCCCGAATACAGTGTAACGACGCTCACGACAAGCGATCGACGGCCCCCGGGGGGTCGCCCAACGCAACCCGTTGACACGGCGACGTCGAGCCTCACAAATAACGTTTCCCGAGGC
>CAZPFD010000363.1:0-3024 GCA_964585725.1 uncultured Ectothiorhodospiraceae bacterium
TAGCTTGTTCGCGGAATATGGCAGCGCGGCTGCTGCGGTGATGCCGGGCACACCCCTTGGTCTCTCTCCTCGCCCGGGAGGCTCCATGCTCGCTCGCCTGATCATCGGTTGCCTTTGCCTCGCGCACGTGGCCGCGGTGGCCCAGGAGACGCCCATCCTCTCGGCGCGGGACATCGTCCACCCGGTGTTCGCGCGCAACGGCATGGTCGTCACCCAGGAGGCCACGGCCAGTCGCGTCGGACTCGAGATCCTGGAGCAGGGGGGCAACGCGGTGGATGCTGCCGTGGCCGTGGGCTTCGCGCTGGCCGTGACCCTGCCCAGGGCGGGCAACCTGGGGGGCGGCGGCTTCATGCTGGTTCATCGGGCCCGCGACGGGCGCACCGTGGCGCTGGACTACCGCGAGCAGGCGCCGCGCGCCGCGCACCGCGACATGTTCCTGGATGCCGAGGGCGCGGTGGACACGGACAAGGCGCGCTACAGCCACCAGGCGGTGGGGGTGCCGGGGACGGTCGCCGGACTGGCCCTCGCCCTGGATCGTTTCGGCAGCATGCGGCTGCGCGACGTCGTGGCGCCGGCCATCCGTCTGGCCGAGGAGGGGATCGTGGTCAGCCGGGAGCTCGCCGACTCGCTCCAGCGGCGCCAGGAACGCCTCGCGCGCTGGCCGGCCACGGCGCGCATCTTTCTCAAGGCCGACGGCTCGCCCTATCGCGCCGGTGAGCGACTGGTGCAGACGGATCTCGCCTGGTCGCTGCGCCGCATCGCCGAGCACGGCGCGGCCGCCTTCTACGAGGGAGCGATCGCCGACCGCATCACGGCCTCCATGGGATCGCACGGCGGTCTCATCACCGCGGACGATCTCGCCGGCTACCGCGCCGTCGTGCGCGAGCCGGTGCGGGGAACCTACCGCGGCTACCACATCGCGTCCATGCCGCCGCCGAGCTCCGGCGGCGCACACCTGGTGCAGATGCTGAACATCCTCGCGGGCTATCCCATCGCGTTCCTGGGCCACAACAGCGCCGACACCATTCACCTCATGACCGAGACGATGAAGCTCGCCTACGCGGATCGCAGCCGCCACCTGGGCGACCCCGACTTCTGGGACGTGCCCCTCGAGGCGCTCACCTCGGAGGCGTACGCGCAGGCCCTGCGCCGGCGCATCGATGTGCGCCGCGCGACGCCCTCGGAGCGCGTCTCGCCGGGTTCGCCCGCCGCGGCCTACGAGAGCCCGGACACCACGCATTTCTCCGTGACGGACGGCGCGGGGAACGTAGTCTCCAACACCTATACCATCAACTTCAGCTTCGGGACCGGGATCGTGGCGGAGGGCACCGGGATCCTCCTGAACAACGAAATGGACGATTTCTCCGCCAAGCCCGGCGTGCCCAACGCCTACGGGCTCATCGGTGGCGAAGCCAACGCCATCGAGCCGGGCAAACGCCCGCTCAGCTCCATGACGCCGACCATCGTGTTCAAGGACGGCGAGCCCTATCTGGCGACGGGCACTCCCGGGGGCAGCCGCATCATCACCACCACCCTGCAGATCATCATGAACGTGGTGGACCACGGCATGAACATCGCGGCCGCGACCGCCGCTCCCCGTTTCCACCATCAGTGGCTGCCGGACATCCTGCGCGTCGAGCAGGGCTTCAGCCCCGATACGCTGAGCCTGTTGTACGCGCGGGGCCACCGCATCGAGCCCGCCGACGCCATGGGCAGCGCCCAGAGCATCCTGCGCACCCCCGAGGGTCTGTTCGGCGCCTCCGATCCGCGCACGCCGGATGCGCGGGTGGCCGGCTACTGATCTCCGATATCCCGGCCAGCGTCAACCTGCCCGGTTGCGACCCCGTTCCGCGGCCGCGGGCGCCGGCTCCGGGGCCTGATCGCCTGCGCCGCTCTCGGCGGCGAGGCCGGCGCCGACCAGCTCTCCGACCGTGCGCTCTCCCAGCGCCGAGGCCATGGCCCCTTCCATCTCCTCCAGCGCCCGGTCCACCGCGGGTATCGGCGGCAGTTCCTGGGCGCTCAGCTCCCGCCGCGTGCGCCCGCGTCCCCGCACCAGGTCCAGCACCTCCTGAATGCGCACGCGGGCGAGGTCGCGTCGCGGCACGTAGCCGGGCGGCCTCGCGTCCGTGCGCACCAGCACGTTCTGCCGGCATAGCATCTCGAGCACGCTCATGAGCGGGTCGCTGGGGATGCCGAGCCGGCGCGCGAGCCCCCTGGCCGTCCACGGAACCTCGCCGCGCTCGTGGCGCTCGCCGACGAGGTAGACGATCACCAGCGCCAGTCGCTCGCGCGCCCGCGGGGTCAGCTCCACGACACGCCGGCGGGCCCCGAGGAATTCGGGGTGCTGGTAGTAGAAGGCGACGCTCGCCCCCACCAGCAGGATCAGCCATCCGACATAGATCCAGATCATGAACAGCAGCAGGATGGCGAAGCTCGAGTACACCGCGGTGTAGCGGGTGGACGTCACCACGAAGGAGGCGAATGCCCAGCCCACGGACTGCCAGAGCAGCGCCGCCACGATCCCGCCCGCCAGCGCCGCGTGCAGGCGCACGTGGGTGTTGGGGACGAGCACGTAGATGAAGGTGAAGGCGGCGATCACCAGAAGATAGGGCACGAGCCCGCCGACGACGGCGACCAGGGTGCCGAAGGGCTCGATGTCGGAGAGCTGGCGCACCGTCTCCGATCCGAGCACGGTGGCGGTGACGCCCACCGCCGTGAAAATCAGAACGGGCCCGACCAGGATGACGCTGAAGTAGTGGGTGAAACGCTCGCGGATGTCGCGGGGCTGAACCACGTGCCATATGTGGTTGAACGCGCGCTCCACCTTCTGCACGAGAGAGACGACGGTGTACAGCAGAAAGGCGAGCCCGACGGCTCCGAGCGCGCCCACCTTGATGTTGTCGACGAACTGGAGAATGCGGTCGGTGATCTCGACGCCCTTCTCGCCGAGCGGCTCCAGCGCGCCGAGGAGCAGCGGCTCGATCTGGTTGTGGACGCCGAAGCCCTTGAGCACGGAGAAGCTCA
>CAZPFD010000364.1:0-2994 GCA_964585725.1 uncultured Ectothiorhodospiraceae bacterium
CGAGGACATGTTGGCCTGGTTGTAGAAGATCCGGCCGAAGTGCTCCCGGTCCGGAAAGACCTCGTCCTGGTTCGGCAGGTTGGCGCCGCCGGAGTCCACCAGGTAGATGCAGGGGAGGCGGTTGGTCTGGGCGATCTCCTGGGCGCGCA
The DNA here is from genome assembly GCA_964585725.1 of uncultured Ectothiorhodospiraceae bacterium. GTDB lineage: Bacteria > Pseudomonadota > Gammaproteobacteria > HK1 > HK1 > CAZPFD01. Next base: position 150 of record CAZPFD010000364.1, read on the forward strand.
CGTGCTTCTTCACCGTCATGGGATAGTAGGTGCCGCCCTTCACGGTCGCGTCGTTAGCGACGATCACGCACTCGCGACCCATGACGCGGCCGATGCCGGTGATGATGCCGGCCGCGGGCACCTCGTCCCCGTACATGCCGGCGGCCGCGAGCTGCGACAGCTCCAGAAACGGCGCACCCGGATCGAGCAGCGTTCGAATGCGCTCGCGCGGCAGGAGCTTGCTGCGTGCAATGTGCTTCTCCCGCGCCCGCTCTCCGCCGCCCTGCTTGATGCGGCCGACCAGCGCGTGCAGCTCCTCCACCGCTCGGCGCATGTTCTGCGCGTTGCGCTGGAAATCCTCGGAGCGAGTGTCGACGCCGCTAGCGAGAACGGTCATTCGTCATTCGTCCTGCGTCCGGTGTCCTTCGTCATCTGTCATCCGTATCGGCTGGCCGAACCCCGGCGCAAGGCATTTGACCGATGACGGGTGACTGATGACCGAGGACGCTACCATCCTCCGCGCTCCAGCCATTGGTCGACCTCCCACAGGCGATCGTGACCCCAGAAGGGCTCGCCGTCCACCAGGAAGAAGGGCGAGCCGAACACCCCCCGCTCGATGGCCGCATCCGTCTCCCGGCGCAGGCGCTCCTTGAGGACCGGATCGCTCAGTGCCGCCAGCACGTCCTCTCGCCCGACCCCGCGGTGCTCCGCGGCGACGTCCGCCACCACGCCGGGCTCGCCGATATTGCGTCCCTCTCCGAAATAAGCCGCGAACAGCGCGCCGGCCAGTTCCTTGGCGCCTGCCTCGTCCTGATCCACCGCCCAATAGTACGCGCGCGAGGCCGCGACGCTCGGGACGGGGAAGGGGTCGGGCAGCGCGAAGGGAACCCCCAGCCGGCGCGCGCACCGGTACATGTCTCTCCTGCCGTAGTCCGCGATCAGAGGGCGCTCGGGGATGGGTTTAGCGCCGGTGATCTTCATGACCGCGCCCATGACGTAGGGCCGCCAGCACGCACGGCGCCCGTGGCGCCCGGCGACGGCGTCGATCTGAGTGCTCGCGAAGTAGCCGTAAGGAGAGGAGAAGTCGAAGTAGAAGTCGATGACCATGGGCTGACCACCAGGTGATTGCATGCGGGGCCGTCAAGTGGTGTCAGAGACTGACTTCTTGCGACACCGCGAAAAGTCATCTCTGACAGTCTCTGACACCACTTCACTCGTTTGCGATGCTGCGCGCGATCAGCATGCGCTGCACGTCGCTCGTGCCCTCGTAGATTCGACACACGCGAACGTCGCGATAGATGCGCTCGACGGGAAAGTCGGCGAGGTACCCGTAGCCGCCGTGGATCTGAAGGGCCTCGGAGCACACGCGCTCGGCCATCTCGGAGGCGAAGAGCTTGGCCATGGCCGCCTCCTTGAGGCAGGGCTGGCCGGCGTCGCGCAGGGCCGCGGCGTTCAGGGTGAGCGCGCGCGCGGCCTCGATCCCGGTCGCCATGTCCGCGATCCGGAACGCGGGCGCCTGGTGCTCGAGGATGGGCTTGCCGAAGGCGTGGCGGTCCCTGGCGTAGGCGAGGGCTGCCTCGTACGCGGCTCGCGCCAGACCCACCGCTTGCGCGGCGATGCCGATGCGTCCGCCCTCGAGATTGCCGAGGGCGATGCGATAGCCCTCCCCCTCTCGGCCGAGCAGGTTCGCCCGCGGCACGCGCAGGTCCTCGAACGCGATCTGAGCGGTGTCGGAAGCGCGTTGTCCCAGCTTGCTCTCCACGCGCGTGACCACGTAGCCGGCCGTGTCCGTGGGCACGATAAAGGCGCTGATGCCCCGGCTCCCCGAATCCGGGTCGGTCACCGCGAACACGACGGCGAAGTCGGCGTGCTTGCCCGAGGTGATGAACTGTTTCACGCCGTTGACGACGTATTCGTCGCCATCGCGCACGGCGCGCGTGCGCAGATTGGCGGCGTCGGAGCCGGCTTGCGGCTCGGTCAGGGCGAACGCGCCCAGGCGATCGCCGCGGGCGAGCGGTGCGAGGAAGCGCTCTTTCTGGTGGTCGTTGCCGAAACCGAGGAGCACCAGACAGACGAGATTCTGAACGGCGACGATGGTCGAGCAGGCGCCGTCGCCGGCGGCAATCTCCTCCATGGCGAGCGCGTAGTCCACGTGCTGCGCGCCGGCCCCGCCCCAGCGCTCGGGCACCAGCATGCCGAGCAGGCCGAGTTGTCCCATCTCGCGCAGCGCGTCGGCCGGGAAAGCGGTCTCCCGGTCCCAGCGCGCCGCGTTGGGAGCGAGCCGCTCCCGCGCGAAGGAGCGGGTCGCCTCCCGGATCATGTTCTGCTCGTCGGTGAGGATCATGGCGCTGCGCGGACCATCCGCGACCGCGGGCTAGCCTTTCCTCCCGCGCGGGCCGGCGATGAGCCAGATGATGAGGCCGAGCAGCGGCAGTATCAGCACCAGGACGATCCAGAACACCTTGGCGCCCGTGGAAGACGAGCTCTGGAAGATGTTCACGATGGCCCACACGTCTCCGATGAGGATCAACAAGCCCAGTATGCCGCCTATTTCCATTCCCACGATGGTGCCCTCTTGGAACCTTGGTCGTCGTGCGCGCTCGCGCGCCCCGCGGGCGAGCTCAATGAAGCCGCTCGAGGGCGATGGCGGTGGCCTCGCCGCCGCCGATGCACAGGGAGGCCACGCCGCGCTCGAGCCCGTATTTCTCCAGCGCCGCCAGCAGGGTGACCATGATGCGGGCCCCTGACGCACCGATGGGGTGGCCCAGCGCGCAGGCGCCCCCGTGCACGTTCACCTTGTCGTGGGGAAGGCCCAGGTCGCGCATGGCCGCCATGGTCACCACGGCGAAGGCCTCGTTGATCTCGA
>CAZPFD010000365.1:0-2988 GCA_964585725.1 uncultured Ectothiorhodospiraceae bacterium
GTGGCGAGACCCTTGCGAAGGGCGACTGGCGGAGCGCGGCGCGCGGGGCGGACAAGCCCGAAGGGCGCGGGCCAGGGATGGCCCGCGCCGAGCGTTGAGACAGGGATGTCGAATCGCGAGGCCCGACCCACGCGCCGAAATACGCGGAGCCTTGGAACCCGGAGCAAGTGGCTCGCCGTCCCGGCAGGGGTTGGCTGAGCTTCATGGGTAATCAGGAACCGAGAAGGTGCGCTCAGGCCTGCGCCACGATGAGCGGGACATACATCTCGTCCTCGCTGAGGCCCCCGTGCACGCCCACGTGGGTTGGAGGTCGCTCTCCCGGAACGACGTCCCGGATGACGTACCGTCCCTTCATCACCAGGGCATAATCGCCGATCCGCTCGCGCAGGCGGGGATGCGGCTCGCCGTGGCCGAAGAAACCGCGCTCCACCAGCTCCTCGCTGGGGTAAAGCTCGGCCTGCTCGGCCAGCCGCTGGCCGGCGTAGCGCTCGAGCTCGCGACCCCCTCCCGGGCGGACGTAGCAGTACGCCACCCGCGGCTCGCCGCACAAGGGCATGCGCAGCGTCTGCGCGAGCACCGGATGGTCTGCGAGCACGAGACGCGTGTCCGGGCTCGTGTCGATGAAGCCGTGATCCGCAGTGGCGATGACCGTCGTGCCGGTGCCGTCCAGCCCCTGCAGGAGATCGGCGAACGCGGCGTCGAGAGCCTGGAAATGCTCCGCCACCGCGCCGCTGCCGATCCCGTGCGCGTGGGCCAGTGCATCGAGCTCAGGCCAGTAGGCGTACACGAACACCGGATCCCGGGCCTCGCGGAGCAGCGTGCGCAGCCGTTCGAAGAGCGCGGGCATGGACCTGTAGCCGTGGCGTTCGGCGGGACCAGAGTGCGCGCACGTGTAGTCGGAGTCGACAAGCTTGCGAGGCAGAACGACGTGGGATCGACGCGCTATCCGCTCGAAGATCGGGGACTGATCGAAGACGCTGCGTGGGCTCACGCCCGCCGCCCCCAGCGAGGCGCCGCCGGCGCGCACGCGGAAGGGCAAGGTCGCGGCGACCACCCCGAGCTCGCCAAACCAGCCGAACCACCCGGTTATGGCGTGCTGTTGCGGCGCGGTGCCGGTCAGAAAGGTGGTCACGGCGCTCGCGGTCGTGGAGGGAAACACCGATGTCAGGCGTTGCCGGACGAGTGCCCTCAGATGGCTGCCGCCATCGCGGCTCAGCAGATAGCGGTAACCGAGCCCATCGATCACGAGCAACAGCAGGTGCCTCGAGCGGCTCAGCTCCCCCGCCTCGAGCCCCTTCAGCGGCGGATACGGCGACGACGGCTCCGAAGCGCCCAGGTCACCCTCGACCGAGCGCATCAGGTTGACGATACTGCCGCCGTGGTAATCGGGTAACGGCATCTTTTCCTCGGATCAGAACAGCCTCCCCCACCTCTTCGGATCCTACTCGATTCCGCGCGGCCCTTGCGCCGCCGGCTGCCCTCGCCCCGGGATGGGCGCACGCGAGCGCGCGACGGTACGAAGGGCGAGGGCCGAGCGCGCCGCGTGCCCGGGTTGCGACAGCGCGCAGGAATCGCTCCTTTACAGTCGGAAATGAAGCTTGTATTTTGAGTCGGATTTCATGGGGAGTAAGCTCATGCTCTCGCCGCCTACGCTTCGGCTCGTGCGTTGGTCGCAGGCTCTCGTCCTGGCAACGTGCTGCTTCGCGGCCGCGCCGCTGACCGCGCAGACCGAAGAGCTGGAGCCGGCGCCCGAAGAAGGCCTTCAGGCGCCCGAGGAAGATGTTCAAGTCTTCCAGGACTGGCGCGTGCGCTGCGAGAGCCAGGACGACGTCGAGCGCTGCGTCATGTTCCAGAATCTCGTGTACAGAGAGAGCGGGCAGACCATACTGTCCATCCAGATCGGACGCAACGCGAACCAACAAGCTTCAGCCGTCTTCATCGTTCCGCTCGGAGTGATACTGCCACCCGGGGTGCAGCTGGAGATCGACGGCGGCTCCCCCACCACCATCGACTATCAGCAGTGCAGCCGGCAGAGTTGCGTGGCACCGTTTCCGCTGGACGATGCGCTGCTCAGCAGGATGAAGAGGGGATTGGAGGCGCAAGTGACGTTTCATGCCGTCGTGCAAGGCTCGCGGCGCCCCATTACGGTTCCCGTCTCGCTGAAGGGTTTTACCGCTGCGTTCAATAACGTTCGCTGATGCGCGCCGACGGCGTCACATCCTTGCTCATAGAGTACCCGGATAGGCGCCGCCGTCTATCAGCATGTTCTGACCCGTGATGTACCCCGCCTGCACGCTGCACAAAAAAGCGCACAGCTCTCCGAACTCCGCCGGATCCCCGTAGCGGCCCACCGGAATGCTGCGCTTGCCCGCCTCGTAGAGCTTCTCGAAGGGTTCTCCGGCCTGCTGCGCGCTGTAACGCACGCCGCCGCGCATGCGCTCCGTGTCGAAGCGGCCGGGAAGCATATTGTTGACGGTGACGCCGTAGCGCGCGACCTCCCGAGCCAGACCCGCCACGAACCCGGTCAGACCGGCCCGCGCCCCGTTGGAAAGGCCCAGTATAGCGATGGGCGCCTTCACGGCGCCCGAGGTGATATTGATGATGCGGCCGAAGCGGCGCTCGATCATGCCGTCCACGGTCGCCTTGATCAGCTCGATGGCCGTCAGCATGTTCGCGTCGAGGGCCGCAATCCAGTCGTCCCGATCCCAATCGCGAAAGTTGCCCGGCGGCGGTCCACCCGCATTGTTGACCAGTATGTCCGGCTGCGGGCACGCAGCCAGCAAGCGCCGCCGGCCTTCTTCCGTGGTAACGTCGCAGCACACGGCCGTCACCCGGCCCGAGGCGACTGCGCGCACCTCCTCGGCCGCGGCCTCCAGCGTCTCCGGAGTACGCCCGTTGATCACGACGTTGGCTCCCTCGCGCGCGAGCGAGGTCGCGCATCCCTTCCCCAGCCCCTTGCTCGAAGCGCACACGAGCGCCCTCCTGCCT
>CAZPFD010000366.1:0-2976 GCA_964585725.1 uncultured Ectothiorhodospiraceae bacterium
CTTCGCCTTCGTCTACAACTCGCTGGGCGTGCCAGTGGCGGCCGGCGTGTTGTACCCGTTCTTCGGATTGTTGCTCTCGCCCATCATCGCCGCCGCCGCCATGAGCCTGAGCTCGGTGTCGGTGGTGGGCAATGCCCTGCGGCTCAACCGCGTGCGTCTCTGACGGACGACCGGGAATTCACTCGCGCAACGATGGAGGACATATCCATGAACGAAACGGTCGGCACGCGGATCCGACGCGCGCTCGCGCTGCCGGGGCTGGCATTGGTGTCGTTGCCCGCCTACGCGCAAGGCGCCGGCGAGCCCCGGTACTGGCACCACGGCTGGGACTGGGGCTGGGGCCACATGCTCTTCGGCGGGCTGATGATGCTCGTCTTCTGGGGCGGCATCATCCTGCTCATCGTGCTCGGGGTGCGCTGGCTCGGCCGCGGGCCGGAAAGCGACTCGGGCTCACGCGCGCGCCCCACGCCGCTCGAGATCCTGGAGGAGCGCTTCGCGCGCGGGGAGATCGACAAGGAGGAGTTCGAGGAGCGCAGGCGCATGCTGTCGAAGTGACGGACCGCATCGCGAACGTCTTACAGCCGAGCCACGGAAATCGAACATGAAAACCGCACTCCGAAGTCTCGCCATGGCCGCCGTGCTCGCGGCGCCCGCGGCGCACGCCGCCGCCGCGGAGCTCTACATCCCGCTCGGGAGCGACGACGCCATCGTCGTGGTCGACACCGAGCGCGACGCGGTCGTGGGCCGCATCGGTGACGTGCCGGCCGTGCACGGGCTCGCCGCCACCCCCGACGGCGCGCGCCTCGTCGCCGGGAGCTACGCGGAACGCCCCGCGGGCGGCGAGCCGCCCCCGAAACCGGCCGGTGTCTCGGAGGACGAGCACGCCGCGCACCATGCGCCCGCCCCGGGGACTGCGCCTGCGCCCGCGAGCGCGCTCAGCACGGTCTCGGTTCTGCGCGCGGCCGATGGGTCCGTCGTGCGCCGCATCGACGTCCCCGGCGCGGTCCACCACGTGGCGGTGAGCCCCGACGGGCGGCTCGCCGTGGTGACCCACCCGAACCAGGGCACCATCAGCGCCATTGATCTGAGCACCTACCGGGTGATCGCCACCGTGGCCACCGGGCCTCTGCCCAACTACGCGGTGTTCGGCCCGAACGCACGCCGCGTCTACGTGAGCAACGCCGGCAACGCGACCGTGAGCGAGGTGGATGCGGGGCGCTGGATCGTGCGGCGCAACTTCGTGGTGGGCGAGAGCCCCGAGCACGTGGTGCTCTCCGCCGACGGCGCCACCCTCTACGTCAACAACGTCGTGGACGGCACCGTGTCCGTGCTCGCGCTGCCCGAGGGGGAGGTGGTGCGCACCATCCCGCTCGGCGCTGCGCTGCACGGCATCGATCTCTCCGAGGACGGCGAGACCCTGTTCGTGAGCGTCATGGGCGAGGACCGTCTGGCCGCGGTGGACCCTGCCTCGGGCAAGACGCGCATCACCGCCCTCGCGCCCGCGCCCTACCACCTCGCGGTCGTGCGCGGGACCGACAAGCTCTACGTCTCGAGCGCAAACGAGCCCAAGGTGTGGGTGGTCGGCCAGGAGAGCCTCGCCGTGCGCGGCGAGATCCCCATCGGCGGCAAGGGCCACCAGATGGTGCAGACAGCGCACCCATGACAGGCCAAGCGAAGCGTGGATCCACCCATGACTGAATCGAACGAGCACGGATTCGGGCGGCGCCTGTTCTCGCGCTCGGGGCTGGCCTTCATCGGCTTCCTCGCCGTGGCCGGCTATTTCCTGTGGACCGAGCACGAGGCGCACGTCAAGGCCGCGGCGCCCTACCTGCCGTATCTGCTCCTGCTCGCCTGTCCGCTGCTGCACCTCTTCATGCACGGGGGGCACGGGGGACACGGTAACGACGATGGTCGCGGGCGCGGAGGCGACGGCCCGTGAGCGGCTCGACGCCCGCCTACGGCCTGTGGTCGCTGGTCATCATCAATTCGCTCGTCTTCATCTTCTTCGCCTTCAGCTTCTTCAAGCCGAGGACGAAGCGCGACTGGCGCTCGTTCGGCGCGTTCAGCGCGTTCCTGGTCGCGCTGTTCACCGAGATGTACGGGTTTCCGCTCACCATCTATCTGCTCTCGGGCTGGCTTCAGAGCCGCTATCCGGGGGTGGACTGGCTCTCCCACGACGCCGGTCACCTGCTCGAGATGCTGCTCGGCTGGAAGACAAACCCCCACTTCGGGCCGTTTCATCTCTTGAGCTTCGCCTTCATCGGCGGCGGGTTCATCCTGATCTCGGCCGCCTGGAAAGTGCTCTACGAGGCGCAGAAGGAAAGGCGCCTCGCCGCCACCGGCCCCTACGCCCACGTGCGCCATCCGCAGTACGCGGGGTTCGTCCTCATCATGTTCGGCTTTCTGCTGCAATGGCCGACGGTGCTCACGCTCGCGATGTTCCCGGTTCTGGTGTGGATGTACGTGCGCCTCGCGCGCTCCGAGGAACGCGATGCGCTCGAGGAATTCGGCGAGGCGTACGCGCGCTACATGCGGCAAACGCCCGCCTTCATCCCCCGATTCTCGGGAGCCCTCTCGGCAAACGAGAGGGGCTCATGATGCTGGGTGACCCGGCGGGCGGCTGACATGACGCGCGATGCCGAATCCTGCTTCTTTGCGCAGTCTCCGTCCATCGCGGGCGAGTAAGGTGAGATCGTCCGCCCGTTACTGCGAGAGGTGTCCATCGTGAACTGCTGCCACGTACACTGCCCGCTGCACCCGCGATGCGCGCAAGCGGAACGAATGCTTTGTCACAAGAGCACCGTCCGCCTGCGGTCCGCGACAGGCTACTGCACCTCCTGGCTGTTCGTGCCGGCCGCCCCAAGGAAACGCGCGATCGCCGCCGGGGGTACCGTGATGACATGGAATCGACTCGTGCGTTGAGCGGAATCATCCGCCTCGAGAGGAATCGATGGGAAAGGGAAAACGCAAGCGCAA
>CAZPFD010000367.1:0-1480 GCA_964585725.1 uncultured Ectothiorhodospiraceae bacterium
CGGCGGTATCATGGAGCACATCGAGCAGGCGGGCGTGCACTCGGGCGACTCGGCCTGCTCATTGCCGCCGCGGAGCCTGTCGCCGGCGGTGCAGGCGCAGCTCGCGGAGCAGACGCGCCAGCTTGCGCGCGGGCTCGGGGTCGTCGGGTTGATGAACGTGCAGTTCGCCATTCAGGGCGAGGACATCTACGTTCTGGAGGTGAACCCGCGCGCCTCGCGCACGGTGCCCTTCGTATCCAAGGCGACGGGACTGGCGCTCGCGCGCATCGCGGCGCGGTGCATGGCCGGACGCACCCTGGCCGAGCAGGACGCCACACGCGAGCGCGTGCCGCAGTATTATTCGGTCAAGGAAGTGGTGCTGCCCTTCCTCAAGTTTCCCAACGTGGATCCGCTGCTGGGTCCGGAGATGAAGTCCACGGGGGAGGTCATGGGCGTCGGACGCAGCTTCGGCGAGGCCTTCGGCAAGGCGCACCTGGGCGCCGGCGAGCGGCTGCCCTTGCACGGGCGCGCGTTCGTAAGCGTGCGCGACCGCGACAAGGCGGAGGCTGTGGGCATCGCGCGCGATCTGATCGCCTTCGGCTTCGAGATCGTCGCCACCGACGGCACCGCCCGGGCGCTGGCCGCGGCCAACGTGCCCTGCACGCGCGTCAACAAAGTCACCGAGGGCCGGCCGCACATCGTCGATCGGCTCAAGAACGACGACATCGACCTCATCATCAACACCACCGAAGGCAAGCAGGCCATCGCCGACTCCTACGCCATTCGGCGCACCGCCATCCATCACAAGGTGGCCTACACGACGACGGTAGCCGCGGCCAAGGCGCTGGTGCTCGCTTTGCGCGAGTTCAGCGACTACGACGTGAACCGGCTCCAGGATCTGCATCGCGAACTTGCCCTCCAGGAGGTGGCTGCATGAATCGCGTACCCATCACGGTACGAGGCGCCGAGAAGCTCCGGCAGGAGCTGCACACGCTCAAGAAGGTGGAGCGCCCCAAGATCATCCGCGAGCTGGCGGATGCCCGCTCGCACGGAGATCTGCGCGAGAACGCCGAGTACCACGCGGCGAAGGAGCGCCAGGGGTTCATCGAGGGGCGCATCGCCGAGATCGAGGACAAGCTCTCCACCGCCCAGATCATCGACCCCCGAGCCCTGAAGACGGACGGCCGGGTCGTGTTCGGGGCCACCGTCGAGCTCGTGAACCTGGAGACCACCGAGGAGACGCGCTACCAGATCGTGGGCGAGCTCGAGGCCGATCTGAGCGCCGGCCAGATCTCCATCACATCGCCCATCGCCCGTGCCCTCATCGGCCGCGAGGAGGGCGACGTGGTCACCGTGCGCGCGCCTGGAGGCGACACCAGCTACGAGATCGTGGGGGTCGAGTACGTTTAAAAAACCGGCTGTGCGCGGATGTCCGGCGACGACCACCATCCGCAATGGGGCCCGGGGCATGGGCCGCGTAGGGCGGGATGAAATCCCGCCG
>CAZPFD010000367.1:1580-2959 GCA_964585725.1 uncultured Ectothiorhodospiraceae bacterium
CGTAGGGCGGGATGAAATCCCGCCGAAAACGGGCGCGATGCAACCCCTGGCACGAAACCCGCCCGACGGCGGCTTTAGGAGCCTCCACGAGGATCGTCCACGGCGGGATTACGCTGCGCTCCATCCCGCCCTGCGTCTTCGGCTTAGCCACTCCGCCTCCGGCACGGGACGACCTGTGATTCAGTGATGGCGAGGCGCAAGAGCAATCGGGCCTGGGTGCAAGCGCACGAGCGGGATGCTTACGTGCGCGGGGCGCGCGCGAGCGGCTACCGCTCCCGGGCCGCCTTCAAGCTCCTCGAGATCGACGAGCGCGTTCAGCTCCTGCGGCCCGGCATGACGGTGGTCGACCTGGGAGCGAGCCCCGGGGGATGGTCGCAGGTGGCCGTCGAGCGGGTCGGTTCTAAAGGGCGCGTGGTGGCGCTCGATATACTGCCGATGGCGCCGCTGGAGGGCGTGACCTTCGTGCAAGGGGACTTTCACCAGCAGGCGGTTCTCGAGACGCTCCTCGAGGCGCTGTCCGGCCGCGCCGAGCTTGTAATGTCCGACATGGCCCCCCATATGAGTGGCATCAAGGCGGTCGACCAGCCGCGGATCCTGGAGCTGGCCGAGCTGGCGCTCGATCTATGCGGGCGCGTTCTGGCACCCCGTGGTCATCTTCTGGTCAAAGTGTTTCAGGGGGAGGGCTATCAGGCCTACCGCGACGCGCTCCGGGGCCGCTTCGCCCGCGTGCAGGTGCACAAGCCGCAGGCGTCCCGTTCCCAGTCCGCCGAGCAGTACCTCCTGGCCCAGGACTATGGTGTATAGTTTAGGCCTAGAGGGTTCCTGTATCATGGCGAGCCCGAGCCGCCATCTGTAACGGACCGGGGGTCAGTCAAGTTGAACGATATGGCGAAAAATCTGATTCTCTGGGTGGTGATCGCCCTCGTCCTGATGTCGGTGTTCAACAACTTCGGACCCCGGCGTTCGGCGGCCCAGCAGATCGAGTACTCGCGCTTCATCTCCGACGTGAGGCAGGGGCGCGTCCAGAAGGTGGTGATCGAAGGTCGCAACGTCGACGGCGTGCTTCAGACCGGCGAGCGTTTCTCGACCTACATCCCGGAGACCGATAACCGTGCCCTGATCGGAGACCTTCTCGAGCACGGCGTCGTCATCGAGGCGCGCCCGCCCGAGCAGCAGTCGGTGCTCATGCAGATCTTCATCTCATGGTTCCCGATGCTGCTGCTCATCGCGGTGTGGATATTCTTCATGCGGCAGATGCAGGGCGGCGGCGGCGGGCGCGGCGCTCTGTCGTTCGGCAAGAGCCGTGCGCGCCTGCTCGGCGACGATCAGGTGAAGGTGACCTTCGCGGACGTCGCCGGCGTCGAGGAGGCCAAGGAGGA
>CAZPFD010000368.1:0-2948 GCA_964585725.1 uncultured Ectothiorhodospiraceae bacterium
CGTAGATGCGCCGCGCCGCGACCAGCACGTCGTTGGTCCACAGGGTGATGCGGCGGTAGCCCTTGAGCCGCGCGAAGCGGATGCACTCCTCCACCAGGCGCTTGCCGATGCCGAGCCCGCGCGCCTCGGGCTCGACCAGCAGCAGCCGCAGCTTGGCCACCTCGTCCGAGTCGCGCACCAGGAACACGCAGCCGACGTTCTCGCCCTCGCGCTCGGCGATCCAGCAGCGCTCGCGCGCCGGGTCGAAGCGGCGGATGAACTGCGCGGCGATCTCGGCCACCAGCGCCTCGAAGGTCTCGTCCCACCCGTACTCCCGCGCGTAGAGCACGCCGTGGCGGTGCACGACCCAGCCCATGTCCCCCGGCTGATGCGGCCGCAGCACGTAGGGCGCCTCGGGCGGGGGGCGCTCGCCCAGCAGGCGCTCGATGCGCCCCATGGCCGCGACCAGGCGGGTCTGATCGGCCGCCGGCAGCGCCCGCAGCATCTCTCCGACCTCGCTGCTCGAGCGCGCGTCGATCTCGGCGAATATCGCCCCGCCCCGCTTGGTGAGCGACACCAGCTGCTGGCGCGCGTCCTGCGTCGAGGGGCGGCGCCCGATCAGCCCCCGGCGCTCGAGCCCCTTGAGGATCCGGCTGAGATAGCCGGCGTCGAGCTCGAGCTCGCGGGCGAGCTCGCTGGCGGTGGTGTGGTCGCGCTGGGCGAGCTCGTACACCACGCGGGCCTCGGGCAGCGACAGCGGGCTGCCCAGCAGGTTTTCCTGGAGCACGCCGACCTTGCGGGTATAGAAGCGCGAGAAGCGGCGCACCGCCTGGATGCGCTCGGTGAGATGAGGGTCGGGCATCGTTCGCTCTCCGCTCGGCGGACGATACTTGCTACTATCAATCAATTGATTGCCTAAAGCAAGTACCTGTCCCGACCGCGGGGAAATCGTCGGCCGACGCGCCGTGCGGCCCTCCCCGACTCCCGGATCGGTGCACCCGGCCCGCGGCTGTCATCCATCCGTAAGCGATTCGTAGCCCGTCTGTGGCACGCCGCCCCCTAGCCTGATTCGCGGGAACGATCCCGGGATCGGCGGCGGCAGATGCGCTCCGCGCCCGGCGCCGATCCCGAGTGAGGCCTCGCGCAAACGGGCGGGTCTCGGTCGCGTGATCCAGCGAGAGGAGAATCGATATGGCGTGGCCAGCGGGCAAGTGCTCGAAGCGAACGGTGTTGGGCGCCGCGGTGGGGGTCCTGGCCCTGGCGGGGGTCGAGGCCCGCGCCCAGGTGGACTGCAACATGAGCCCGGGCCCGCCCAACCCGATCCAGGAGCGCATCAATGTGGGAGACGGCTTCATACCCTTTACCGGTACCTGCACCGGAAACGTGTTCATCGCGCGCAGCAACGTCACCCTCCAGGGCGTGGGCGAGAACCTCATCTTCGGAGAGGTAGTCGTGCAGGGAGCCCAGCGCGTGTTCTTCTTCGACGTGGTCATCAACGCGCCCGATTCCGGGGTATTCCTGATCGACGGCGCGTATGTACGCATCACCCGTTCCACCATCGAGAACACGCGCGACGGGCTCGAGATCATCCGCAACTCCGGCGCCCTGGTGCAGGACTCGCACCTGGGGCTGACCCTCGGCGCCGATCCCGCGCTGAGCTGCGGGCCGGTGTGCGTCTTCGAGAACAGCCAGCTCCGGCTGGTCAACAGCACCGTGGCGGGCGACGTGGACGAGCCCGGCATCGGGCCCGCGCTGAGCGTCTTTCGCGACTCGTCGGTGGTGGTGCGGGGCGTGAGCGAGATCGTCAACACGGGCACCCAGGCCGCGATCGGCATCTTCGGCGACTCCAGCCTGCGCCAGGACAACCTCAGCGCCGCAGGCCCCGCCCCGCCGCCCACCGCCATCGAGGGCGGCATCGAGGTCTCGGGGCGAAGCTACATCGACCTGCGCGACGCGGTGATCACGGGCGGGATCAGCCTGGATCTGGACTCCACCGCCCAGCTCGGCCTGCCGCTCTTCGGCAACCCCGAGCAGCTCGTGGTCGACGGCGGCGTCACCTTGAACCGGCGCTCCACGCTCGCGGTGGAGGACGAGCGGGTCACCATCAACGGCGACGTGGTGTGCGACGACAAGCCGACCTCGCGCATGGACGGGGACTTCCAGGGCTTCGGGGATCGCCACTGCCTGCGCTTCTCGGGCAAGCACCCGCGCCCGAGGCACCAGTTCGGCCATGTCTCGCAGCGCTTCGAGCGCCTCGCGCAGCGCTTCCACCATGGCGGCGGGCGTGACTGAGAGGATGTCGGCGCGCTGCCCGGCGCGCAAGCCGCGGCCCTCTCGGGGGCCGCGGTCCCCCGCGTGCTCCCGCGCACATGCGCAGCCTCGCGTTGGCGAGAGCTCCACCATTCGGAGGATAGGACCGCAACCGCCAGGTGCTATTCTCGGCGCGGCAACGACAACCTGGCGCGAAGAGGAGGATCCTCGATGAAGTCGGCGCACGCGTTGGCCGTGGTTCTCTCCTTGCTCCTCGGCGCCGCGCCCGTCCGCGCCAACCTCGCCTTTCTCCCGCATCTGAAGTTCGCCGCCTTCGTCGCCGAGGACGTGGACGGCGTGCCCCACATCCTCGCCCACAACGAGCACGATCTCATGCTGCTCGCGGGCTATCGCCACGCGCAGGATCGCCTCTTCCAGATGGATCTCCTGCGCCGTCAGGCGAGCGGGACGCTCGCGGAGGTGCTTGGCCCCGATGCGCTCCCCGACGACGTGCAGCTGCGCACCCTCGGCCTGCGCCGCGCCGCCGAGCGCTCCGTGGACGTGATCTCGGCCGACGCCCGCGAGGCGCTCGAGGCCTACGCCAAGGGCGTCAACCTCTTCGTCGAGCGCCACGCGCTGCCGCCGGAGTACGGGCTCCTCGAGATCACGCGATTCGAGCCGTGGAGCGCGCTCGACAGCGTCGCCATCGGCAAGCTCTT
>CAZPFD010000369.1:0-2918 GCA_964585725.1 uncultured Ectothiorhodospiraceae bacterium
GCGTAAATCGATCGTGCGTTCCGATGCAAAGCGATCACCGCTCGGAGCGAAGCGACGCGGGTCCGAGATTATGAGCCCAAGTGATCGGTTTCAGTCAATGGCGGGTGCTTTTTGCGCATCGATTCTCCTTTGAGATTGAGCTTGTAGGCGTTGTGCACGAGGCGATCGAGGATGGCGTCGGCGAGCGTCGGGTCGCTGATGACCTCGTGCCAGTGCTTGAGCGGGAGCTGGCTGGTGACGAGCGTGGAGCGTAAGCCGTGGCGGTCCTCGAGGATCTCGAGGAGGTCGCGGCTGTGGCTGTCGTTGAGCTTGCCGAGCCCCCAGTCGTCGAGCACGAGCAGCTCGGTGCGCGCCAGGCGCGCTAAGAACTTGGGATAGGTCCCGTCGCCTCGAGCGAGGGTGAGCTCGTGGCAGAGCCTGGGCAGACGCAGGTAGTGGACGCTGAAGCCCTCGCGGCAAGCCTTGTGGGCGAGCGCGCAGCCGATGAAGGTCTTGCCCACGCCCGTGGGGCCAGTGATGAGCACGTTGAGATGCTCGCTCACCCACTGGCAGGAAGCGAGCTTGGCCATGAGGGATTTGTCGAGGCCGCGGGCGCTGCGGTAGTCGAGGTCCTCGAGCGCCGCGCTCTGGCGCAGCCTCGCGCGCTTGAGACGCGTCTTGAGGCGCTGGTTCTCGCGTGCGGTGAGCTCACGGTCGACGAGCAGTCCGAGGCGTTCCTCGAAGTCGAGGCCCTCGGTCTGGGGCATCTCGCGCTGCTCGTGCAAGGCCTTGGCCATGCCGAAGAGGCGCAGCTGGTGGAGCTTCTCGAGCGTGGGATGGGTGAGCATGGTGCGATCTCCTCTCGGGGGGCTCAGTGGTAGTACTCGTGGCCGCGGATGTTGTCGTGGGTGATGGGGGAGTCACTCTCGCTCTCGAGTGCGAGCGGCGCCTGGCGGTCGAGCCCGGCGCGCAGGATGGCGGCGACGCGCTTGTAGCTGACGGCGCCGAGCGCCAGCGCGCGGCGGCAAGCCGCCTCGAGACGTGCCTCGCCGTAGGTGCTTCCCAAACGCACCAGCCCCTGGCAGGCGCGGAAGCCCTGCTCGGGATGGGGGCGCTCGGCGAGGATGCGCTCGGCCGCCTTCGCCGTGGCGGGGCCAGTCTTCGCCGCCCAGCGGATGAGACGCTCGGGGGTCCACTCGGCGTAGCGCCGATGCGAGGAGGGCATGTGCTCGGGCAGTGTGGTGTGACGGCCTCGTAGATAAGAGCGGCGATGGCTCGCGATGCGTTGCCCGCGGTGGAAGAGCTCCACGGTGCGCGCGCTGGAGCGGGCCTCGAGCTGGCGTCCGGCGAGGGTGTAGGGGGCGGAGTAGTAGTGGCCATCGAGCTCGACGTGGTAGTCGATGTGCACGCGCACCTTGTGCCACTCGGCGAAGACGTAAGGTGTGTCGGGCAGGGGCCGCAGCACGGGTTTATCGAGCGTCTCGAAGAGCGAGCGCCGCGAGCCGGGGAGTTTGCGGAAGGGCTTGGCGTTGAGCTCGGTGAGCAGCGCGCGGATGGCGGCGTTGAGCTCCTCGAGGGAGAAGAACGTTTGGTTGCGAAGGCGGGCCAGGATCCAGCGCTCGACGAGGAGCACGCCCGCCTCCACCTTGGCCTTGTCACGGGGCTTGCGTACGCGGGTCGGGATGACCGCCACGCCGTGATACGCCGCCCACTCGGCGTAGGTGGCGTTGAGGTCGGGCTCGTAGCGGCACGCCCGGGTGACGCCGGTGCGGGTGTTGTCGGGGACGACGATCTCGGGGCAGCCGCCGAGGAAGGCGAGCGTGCGGGTGTGGGCCCCGATCCAGTCAGGCAGCGTCTGCGTCCAGGTGGCCTCGGCGTAGGTGTAGCTGGAAGCGCCGAGCACAGCGACGAAGATCTGAGCCTCACGCACCTCGCCCGTCTCGGGGTTGATGACCGGCACTGTCTGCCCCGCGTAGTCGACGAAGAGCCGCTCGCCGGCGCGATGGTGCTGGCGCATGACGAGGTCGAGCTTCACCGCCCAGGCGCGGTAGTGATCACAGAAGCGGCTGTACTGGAGCCCCTCGGGGTGAGCCGCCTTGTACTCCTGCCACAGCAGCGCCAGCGTCACGCCGGGGCGCCGGAGCTCGCGGTGCACCCAGGGCCAGTCGGGCAGCGGGCGCACACGCGCCGGACGCGTGTCGGGGGCCGGGAAGAGCCGGCGCTCGAGTTCGGCGTCGTCGAGCCCCAGCGGCAGCGGCCAACCGAGCCCGGCGAGCTCGGCGCGGCGCAGGTAATCGGCCACGGTCGAAGGTGAGATCTTGAGGCTGCGGGCAACCTGGCGCTTGCCCAGCCGCGCCTCGTGAGACAGACGGAGAACTTCCTTGATCTTGCGCACGGACAACCTCTCTCTGGCCACTGGCTCCCTCCCCCGGTTCTGGAAAGGGGGGAGGATGCCACGAGGGGGTCATCCCGCGCCGGCCTTCGCCCTCCGATGCATTCCGATCACCGATTCCGATGCCCCACCCAAAAGTGATCGGGATGGGGCCGGAACGGGTGATCGGTTTGCGTCGGAATCGGTGATCGGAATCCGTCGGAATCAGTGATCGGATTCAGTCGGAATGGGTGATCGGATTGGCCCGGAATACGCAGTCGGTACCAAATTGAGCAGCCGTGAGATCACCGAGGCCGTCGAAGAGAAGCGCCCCCTTCACCTGTCGCAGTACGCCTGCGCCGAGACTTCCGCGAAGGGCGGCACGACGAGCCACGCGAGCCAGGCGATCGCCAGCAGAAGGTCCGTCCGCCGATGGCGGCGCGCCATCCGCGCGGCGCGCTGCCGCTCGGCGAGACCGGTCAGGTCGCCCCGGCGCGCGCTCGCTTCCGCCATGCTCGCCGCGGCCGTCTCCTCGGCCGCGCCGATCCCGAGACGGAGCACCGTCCGG
>CAZPFD010000370.1:0-2856 GCA_964585725.1 uncultured Ectothiorhodospiraceae bacterium
GCATGCGCGGCGCTCGGTCCGGAAATCGCCCGACCTCCAGGGTCTCGACCAGACGGGCCTGGGCGGCGCTCAGCCGCTCCTGTGCGCGCCGCTCGCTGCAATGATGATGGCGCAGGGAGGGATCGACGAAGCGCTCGAGCTCGGCCGCCGCCGGCAGGTTGAGCGGGGCCACGCCGAGCGCGGCGAGCGCATTGCGCAGCTCGCCGGCCGCGCGCACGGGATCCTCGAGGAAACGTGCATAGTGCACGAGCACCCGCGGGACGTCCCGCGTGTCCGCGAGGGCCTGCGTCACGTAGCGCTCCCACAGAAGGAGCCCGTGGCCCAGGGGGAGACCGTTGCGCTTATGCAGCGAACGCGCCACCTCCACCGGGTGGCGGTAGACGAAGACGCACACCGGCACCTCGAGCACGCGGCGCCACAGCCCGAACAGAAGGCAGAACCGGGGCTCCTTCAGGAACCACGGACGGTGGGCGTCGAGATCGAGCACCAGCCGCCGCGCACCGAGGAGGAACGACTCCCGGGCCTCGGGCGGCAAGTTCTGCGGGCGCAAGCGCGCCGCCGCGTGCCAGTCGCAGCCCTGCGCGTGAAGGACAAAGTCGTTGAGCTGTCTGACGTCGCGCCGCTCCCAGAAGCCCTTCTCGTTCTCCGCGTTGAATCCCGTGCTGATCCCTTCCGGGCCGAAGTACATGCCCATGAGGTTCAGCACGCGGGCGACCATGGAGGTCCCGGAGCGATGCATCCCGAGGACGATTGTCTGCATGTGTGATCTCCGAGCTCGGTTCTCTGTCAGGCCACCGCGCTGAGCCAGCGCCGGAAGAAGGATTGGGACAGCCACCGCTCGCGGGCGCCCTCGAGCACGGTGAGCTCCGAGCGCGCCGCGGCCTCAACCGTGTAGCGGGCCGCGGTCTGCATGCCGCGCGCGATGAGATGGCGGCGCAGCGCCGCGTCCCCGACCAGGCGCACGATGGCAGCGGCCGCAGCCGCCTCGTCGCGGGTGTCGATGATCAGGCTGTTGTCGTGATCGCGCGCGTACTCGCGGGCCCCGCCTTCGCGCGGGACGATCACGGCGCAGCCGCACGCCATGGCCTCCAGGGCGGTGCGGCCGAAGGCCTGGTAATCGGACAGATCGACGAACACCTCCGCCGCACGCAGCGCCGCCGCCACGCCGTCGCGATCGAGGGCGCCGTGGTTCCCGTAGTCGAATCGGCGCTCGAGGCGGCGAAACTGGGTGTCGTCGTCATCCACCCCGAAGATGCGAATGCGCACCGCACCGGATAGTGTGCGCTCGACTTTTCGCAGCACGCGCATGGTGCGCGCGGCGCCGCGGCGCGGCGTGCGCGGGCGTACCATGGCGCAGACGATCACCGGCCCGGCGTTGTTCGCGGCATGCGCGGGTGCAGGCCGGTAGATCCGATGATCGATGCCCGGCACGACCTTGTGCACCTCGACGCCGTGGCGATCGCCGATGGTGCGCACCAGCCAGTGCGTCTTGGCGAACAGGGTCATGCCGTGGACGTCGGTGTAGGAGCGTGCGGCGTGTGCGCGCTGGCGGTTGCCTTCAGGAAAGAAGTACGGCTCGTAGTCCTGAACGTAGTAGGCCGGCGCGATGCGGGGATTCCAGGACGTCAGGCGCTTGAGCATGGGCACCGAAGAGTGAGCGGTCGCTACCGCCACGTCGGCGCTCTGGGCCAGGCGGCGCAGGGCTCTCGGTGCGCGGAAGGGTGCGAGCAGGGCGTCCGTGTCCATGCGTGATGCATACAGACGCTGGAAGGCGGGCAGGTGCTCGCGGGCGACGGCCACGCGCGCGTCGTGGCCGAGGCGGCGCATCTCGCTCGCCTCCTGCACCACGGAGTGTACCCCGCCGCCGCCGGGGCGGACCGGCAACACGAACAGTACGTTCAAGCTTCCTCCCAATACGAGCGCCGTCAGCGCGAGGCGAGAATCCAGATGCCCGCCGAGTCCTCGATCCGCCACGGCACCCCGAAGCGGACATCGGCCTCCGCCTCCAGCGCCAGGTCGAGCGTGATCCGATCCGGGGGCAGGTCGTTCAGCTTCCTACGGAACAGGATGCCGGCGTCGCGCCAGTAGCATCCCCTGATCACCCGCGGCTCGGGGAAGAGCCCCGTGAGATCCGCCGCCGAGTACCCGGGCCGGAAGTGCCGGTGCTGCTCCCAATGAAGCCGCCTGCGCTCGGGGTCGGCCTGCGCCGCCGCGTCGGCGAAGGGCACGAGGCAGAAGACCGCGCGGCGTGCCAGCGCGCGCATGTTGGCCGCCGCCTGCGCGTCGTCCTCGATGTGCTCGAGGACCTCGACCGACATCACCAGGTCGGCCTCCGGCTGCGACGCATCGAGCACGTCGCAGATCCCGAAGGTGATGTTGCCGAGCTGCCAGTGCTCGGCGAGCGCCTGGCTCTTCTGGTAGCAGGGCGTCTCCTCGCCGTGGATGTCGGTGACGTGAAAGCGCTTGTCGGGAAACTCCAGCGCGAGGGCCAGCTCGGCGTAGGCTCTCCCCGCCCCGATGGAGAGCACCGTCGCGCAGTCGCCCGCGTGGCGAAACGCCTCTCGCAGATGCCGGTAGCGCAGGTAGCGCCACTTCTTCTCGCGCAGCAGGCGCAGCCTCACCGCCTCCAGCGGCGACAGGGTGCCGTCCGCCTGCTCCGGAATGATGGGCTTCGTCACGCGTTCGGCTGCCACCATGTCACCACCGGCTCCGCAGAGGAGTCGCTCCACTCGATGCAATCCAGGCTCGGGAGATCAGCCGGGGCCGACGCTGTCCCTGGCGAGCGCGCTCACCCCGGCGTGGGAATGTATCGTCGTCGTTATCGTTGTCGTGTCTGCGTCGTCTCGTCGTGGAGTC
>CAZPFD010000371.1:0-2819 GCA_964585725.1 uncultured Ectothiorhodospiraceae bacterium
CTACTCCATGGCGGGGTTGCGGGCGACGTTCGCGAACGAGTCCGCGTTCCGCCAGGAGCTGCTGGCGGCCGCGGTGCTGGCCCCCGTGGCCTTCGTCGTGCCGGCCACGATGTTCCAGCGCGGGCTGCTGCTGGCGAGCATCATGATCGTGCTGATCACGGAGCTCTTGAACTCGGGGATCGAAGCGACGGTCGACCGTATCTCGGCCGACGACGACCCCCTGGCCAAGCGCGCCAAGGACTGCGGGAGCGCCGCGGTCTTTCTGAGCCTGATGAACTGCCTCGTGGTGTGGATTCTGGTTTTGGTGGACGTGTACGCGTGAGCACCGGCAAAGCGATCTCCGGAACAACCCGACGTCAAAGCGGAGAATAGGATGTTCCCCCTTCATCCGAGACCTCGGAGGGTCTAGCGATCCGGATACGGGCCGGACACATCGTCTGCTGGCTGGCCATTGCGGCCGGCCTCGTCCTGACCCTGGCGCCCGCCCCCGACCCCGGCGGCCGACTGCCCGCCGCCGGGCTGATCCTCGTCGCCGTCACGCTGTGGGCCACGGGCGCCATCGCCCAACACCTCACCGCCCTTCTCTTCTTCCTGGCTGCCATGCTGCTCGGGGTGGCGCCCGCCGATGTCGTGTTCGCGGGCTTCCACTCGACCGCCGTGTGGCTGGTCTTCGGCGGCGTGGTGATCGCCGCCGCCGTGCAGGAGTCCGGGCTCGGCGCCCGCATCGTACGTCTGATACTGGCCCATGCACCGCGCACGTACCTGAAGCTGCTGATAGCGCTGGCGCTGGTGGGCGCCGGGCTCGCCTTTCTCATCCCCGCGGCGATGGGGCGTGTCGTGCTCTACATCCCGCTCGTGGTCGCGCTCGCCGAGCGTCTCGGATTCGATGCCGGACGTCCGGGCCGCGCCGGTCTGGTGCTCGCAGCCTCCCTGGGGACGTTGCTCCCGGCATTCGCCATCCTGCCTTCGAATGTGCCCAACATGGTGATGGCGGGGGCCGCGGAAACCATTCTGAGCGTGAGCTTCAGCTACGGCGCTTACCTGCTGCTCAACTACCCGGTGATGGGCGTGCTCGCCCTCATCGCGATACCGCTCATCGTGCGCGTCATGTTTCCGGACCGACTGCGACCGGTGACGCTCGATGCCGAGCACCGCCCGTGGTCGGCCCCGGAGCGGCGGCTGCTCGTCGTACTGGTCCTCGCCCTCGCACTGTGGATCTCCGACTTCGCGCACGGCGTGTCGCCCGCCTGGGTGGCGCTGGCTGCCGCTCTCTGGTGCCTGCTGCCCCGCGTGGGTGTTCTGCCTCCGAATGCGGTGGCGACCAAGATCAACTTCGGCCCGTGGCTGTTCGTGGCCGGCGTCATCGGCATGGGCTCGGTAGCCACCCACGCCGGTGTGGGCCAGGCCGTGGGCGAGGCGCTGCTGCACAACCTGCCGCTGCAACAGCACGCCGGCACGGGGGGC
The DNA here is from genome assembly GCA_964585725.1 of uncultured Ectothiorhodospiraceae bacterium. Taxonomy (GTDB): domain Bacteria; phylum Pseudomonadota; class Gammaproteobacteria; order HK1; family HK1; genus CAZPFD01. The sequence goes on from CAZPFD010000371.1 coordinate 1,465, forward strand.
GACCTGGTCAACTTCGCCTCCGTGGTGCTGGTGGGCATGATGGTAGCCATGGTGACCACGCTGCCGGCCGCGCCGGCCATTCTCACGCCGCTCGCCGAGCCCATTGCAGCCGCCAGCGGATGGCCGGTGGAGAGCGTGGCGCTGGCGCAGGTTCCCACCTGGCTGTTCTTCCCTTTTCCCTACGAGGCGCCGCCCCTGGTCGTGAGCATTGCGCTCGCGAACATCAAGGTCCGCGACGCCCTGCGTTGCCTGGTGGCGCTCGCCCTCACGGGCATCGTGCTGATCCTGCCGCTACAGTTCCTGTGGGGCCGGCTTCTGGGATACTACGGCTGAGCGATCCTCTGCCGCGCGCAAGACAAAGGAGGACGGATCTTGGAGAGCGTACCGGCGCCGTCGCAGGGTGCGTGGCGCGCCGTGACCCGACCGCAGCCGCTGAATGAGCGTCAGGTGCACGTGTACCGCCTGCGCCTCGATCGAGCGCGCAGCGATGAACGCCTGCCCGGACTGAGCGCGCACGAGCGAGCGCGGGCGCTCGCGCTGCGCCGCGCACCTCAGAAAAACCGCTTCATCACCGCGCGCGCCGCGCTGCGCGCGCTGATGGCCTTCTACCTGCGCCGCGATCCCCGCGAGCTCGTGTTCACTTATGGAGAGCGCGGCAAGCCCTTGCTCGAGGCCGGCGGGGGTATCGAGTTCAACCTCTCGCATTCGGGCGACCTCGCGCTGCTGGCCTTCACCCGCGCGGGCGTGGTGGGCGTGGACCTGGAGCGCCGCCACAGAGCCGGCCTGCGCTACGAAGCCATTGCGCGGCGTTTCTTCTCCGGGCGCGAGGGCCGCGAGCTGTTCTCGCTCCCGGCGCACGAGCGCGAAGAGGCCTTTTTCCGGTGCTGGGTCATCAAGGAAGCCTTCCTCAAGGCGGAAGGAAGCGGCCTGCACAGACCCCTGGACGAGTTCGACGTCGCCTTCCTGCCCGGCGAGCCGCCCCGGATCCGGCGGCTGCCGCTCGCAGCCGGGGCCGCGGCGGGCTGGCGGATCGAGGTGCTGCACCCGCACCCCGGCTACGTGGGCGCGGTGGCCGTGCGGAGCCAGCACTGCGAGCTGTCGTGCTATCAGCTCCACGACACTTTTCCCGACGACTCGTGAGCGGGATCATTGGAGCCCCGAATACCGATTTCAGGCAAAGCACCGACTTTCCGATACCTGATGACCATGAAACGCAGTCATCACGTCCCGGGACAACGAGCCGCCGCGACGGGCCCCGAGGCCAGGCGTGCCTCGGCGCGCGAGGACGGGCCTCGCGATGGGTTCTTCGCGGATTTCCGGGAAATGGGCGGTTCGTCGGGCCGACGCTGGGTCCC
>CAZPFD010000372.1:0-2446 GCA_964585725.1 uncultured Ectothiorhodospiraceae bacterium
TACGACATGGTGTACCGGCACCCGTTCCCCGGTCCGGGGCTGGGTGTTCGCATTCTCGGCGAAGTGCGCAAGCAGTACGCGGATACGCTGCGCCGGGCCGACGCCATCTTCATCGAGGAGCTGCGAAAGAGCGCTCTGTACGAGCGAGTCAGCCAGGCCTTCGCGGTGTTTCTGCCGGTGCGCTCGGTGGGTGTGATGGGGGACGCGCGACGCTACGAGCACGTGATCGCCCTGCGCGCCGTGGAGACGCTGGATTTCATGACCGCACGCTGGGCGCATCTGCCCTACGAGTTTCTGGAAACGGTATCGACCCGCATCATCAACGAGGTGCCCGGCATCTCGCGCGTGGTCTACGACGTCTCGAGCAAGCCGCCTGCCACCATCGAGTGGGAATGATCTCGTGATTCGTGATTGGTAATTAGTGATTGGTTGGTGCGAGGCGATCCGGTCGGGAACCTGAGCCCTGCCGTGACGGGGACACGGGATGACGAATCACGAATCACGAATCACGACTGACGAATATTGGATGCGCCGCGCGCTGGAGCTGGCCGAGCGCGCTGCACGCGAAGGCGAGGTGCCGGTGGGTGCGGTGCTGGTGCGCGAGGGCGAGGTGCTCGGGATGGGCTGGAACCGGCCCATCGCCGCACACGATCCCACGGCGCACGCGGAAGTGGAGGCGCTGCGCGCCGCCGGCGGGCGGGTGGGCAACTACCGCTTGCCGGGCACCACGCTGTACGTGACCATCGAGCCGTGCGTGATGTGCGCGGGCGCGATCATCCACGCCCGGGTGGCACGGGTCGTGTTCGGTGCCGCGGATCCCAAAGGGGGCGCCGCCGGCGGCGCGCTGAACGTTCTCACCGCGGGCGTGCTCAACCATCGCCCCGAGTGCGAGGGGGGCGTGTGCGCGGAGCCGGCGGCCGCGCTGCTGCGGGCCTTCTTCAAGGACCGGCGCGGGGGTACGACGAGCGCCGGGGGCTCGGCCCCGTCCGGCGGGCGCTAAAATCACTCGTTCGCGGACTTCCGACCGCGCCGCACAAACGCCGAGTTCCATGCTCGCCGGCGCGGCGCAGCGCGGTTTCCCGCCAGCGGCGGAGAGCAGCCGAGAGACATCAACGACGAGGGGCGCATGGACGAGGAGAACACCGAGGCCGTACACGAGCTCGCCGCGCGCGTGGGCGAAGCTCTGAAGGGTCGAGGCGCGATGCTCGCTACGGCCGAATCGTGCACCGGCGGATGGGTGGCCCAGGCCGTCACCTCGGTGGCCGGTAGCTCGAGCTGGTTCGAGCGCGGGTTCGTGACCTATTCCAACCGCGCCAAGCAGGAGATGCTCGGAGTCGCAGCCGCCACGTTGGAGGCGCACGGCGCGGTGAGCGAGGAGGTGGTGCGGGAGATGGCGCTGGGCGCGCTTGCCCACAGCGCCGCCCAGGTGAGCGTGGCGATCACCGGGATCGCCGGGCCGGAAGGCGGAACCCCCGACAAGCCGGTGGGAATGGTGTGGCTGGCCTGGGCACGCACCGGCGGAGCCGTGGACTGTCGCGTGCGGCACTACACCGGGGACCGGCGAGAGGTCCGGCAGCAGGCCGTCAGGGACGGGCTGCACGGCATCCTGGACATCGTGGCCGAGCCGCATGAGCACGACGGCAGCCGGACCAGCGGCTGAGCATCCGCGCGCGCGCCAGCGGCTGTTCTTCGCCGTGTGGCCGGACGAGGCGGCGCGCCGGGCGCTCGCCTCGGTGGCACGCGATTCTCTGCCGCGGCAGGCAAAGCCCGTCGCCCTCGAGAATCTGCACATCACCCTCGTGTTTCTGGGCAGCATTACGGCGGAGCAGCGCGCCTGCGCCGAGCGCGCGGCGGAGCAGGTGAGCGCCCCGGCGTTCGCGCTGCGGCTGGAGCGGCTGGGATGGTTCCGCCGCGCGCGGGTGGTGTGGTCCGCTCCGGCGCAGACGCCGCCGGCGCTGCTCGCCCTGGTCGAGGGGCTGAATCGGGAGCTCGAGGCCTGCGGGTTCGAATCCGAGTCGCGTCCGTATCACGCGCACATGACGCTTGCGCGCAAGGTGGCGCGCCGGGTGGACGAGGCGGCGCATCCTCCCATCGAATGGACCGTGGACGCCTTTCATCTGGTGCGGTCCCGTACGCACCCGGACGGGTCGCGCTACCACACGCTGCGCTCGTGGCCGCTCGGAGGAGAAAAGCAGACATTCTGATTTTCCGTCGCACGCTCAAGAGCTTGGACGAGAGTCGTTTGCACGTCACACGTCGATGGTCAAAGGAAGATCAGAATGTCCCCTTTATTCCCGAATCTGGTGGGCCCCTGCGGGGAAATCTGAAATAATGCGGTGGCGTAGCTGAGAGCTCACACGACATCGGCGGAGGGGGATTCTTTCCATGGATGACAATCGCAAACGGGCGCTGAGCGCGGCCCTGACCCAGATCGAGCGCCAGTTCG
>CAZPFD010000373.1:0-2780 GCA_964585725.1 uncultured Ectothiorhodospiraceae bacterium
GCTGCTGCCGTCGGCGCGCTTGAGGCGGGCCTCGTACTCATCGACCATGCCGTGCTTGCGCAGCTTGGCGACGTAATCGAGCCGATCCGCCGGGTCGGCCCACCGCTGGACCACCGTGTCGCCCTCCTCCACCAGAGACTCTCCGAACACCCGCTTGGTCGCCGGGCTCTGGTAGAGCAGCCTGCCGTCCTCGGCGGTGGTCATCTGGATCGGCACCGGACACGCCTCGAGAACCTGCCGCACCAGGGCTTCGCTGTCGCGCAGGGCCTCCTCCATCTGCTTGCGCTGGGTGATATCGGAGCGGATGCCGACCAGCCCTCCTTGTCGCGTGCGCCGCGCGGTGGCCCGGAACCATCGTCCTTCGGCATCCTGAAACTCGCGCGTCACCCCGTGCTCTTCGAGCTCCCGGCGCATCTCGGTCAGCCATGACTCCACATGTCGCCGTGCTTCGGGATACTGGCCCCGCTCGGCGCCGGCGCGCATGAACTCGCGCCAGCTCACGCCCGGCGACAACACGTCCTCGCTCATCCGGTTGTACTCGCGGAAGCGGGAGTTGCACATGATGAGACGATCATCAGCATCCCAAAGCGCGAATCCGTCCGGCATCGATTCAATCGCGTCGTCGAGGATCTCGCGCGCGCGCCTGAGCTCGGCTTCCTGCTGCTTGCGCTCCGTGATGTCCACGGCGATCCCCATCAGCTTCTCCACCGTTCCGTCCTCGCCGCGGACCGGGATCTTCGTCGAGTAGAAGTGGCGGTGGCCCTTGAATCCCGTGAATTCGAAGTCGACCCGCTCTCCGCTCATGGCGGTGCGCATTCGCTCGGCCACGCGCTCGCGGTCATCCTCGTGCACGAATTCGAGATAGCGCCGCCCCACGATGGGCGACACTTTGGGCGCCCCCGCCATCTGAAGGCCCTTCGGGTTCATGGACCGGATGCAGCCCTCGCCGTCGATCTCATGGATGCAGATCGGCGCGTTCTCAACGAGTGTGCGATAGCGCCGCTCGCTCGCGCGCAGCGCCTCCTCGGCTTCCTTGCGCTCCGTGAGATCGACCAGGCTCGCGATCACGACCTCTCGACCCTTGTAGGAGATGAGCCGCGCCGTGGCGGAGACCCAGGTGAGCGTGCCGTCGTGGCGCCGGGTGCGCACCTCGAAATCGTGCACCTCGCCCGACTCGCGAACCTTGCGCACGAACTCTCTTCGGGCATCCTGATCGGGAAAGTAGTCGACCGCGGAATACGGCTCTCGCGGCGAGGCCTCGCGCCGCAGCAGCGCCGCGACCGACGGGCTTTCGTAGAGCACGGCGCCCGTTTCCATGTTGAACAGGAACACGGGCAGCGGATGGTTCTCCACGATCCAGCGGAAATGCTCCTCGCTCTCCCGCAGCGCGATCTCCGCTTGCTTCTGGCGCGTGATATCGGTGCGGATCATCACGTGGCCGCCGTCCGTGGTGGGGCTGTGCGTGAGGAGCATCCAGCGCCCGTCCTTGAGCTCCAGCTCGATGGGACCGCGCTCCGTCTGCGCCATCCGCCGTGCGATGCGCTCGACGTCCTCTTCCGAGCCCCTCACCAGGGAGCCGTCGAACCGGCGCAAGTGCGGTATGAACCGGCGGATGTTCTCGGCCCGCCGGGTGCCGATCATCGTGCTCGCATGCTGACCGTACGGCTGCGCGAAGGCGCTGTTGCACAGAATCACCCTCTCCCAGGCGTCGGTCACCGCGAACCCGCTCGGCAGGCTCTCTACCGCGTCGCGCATCAACTGGTGCAGACGCTTGCGCTCGGCCTCCGCGGCGAGTCGCTCCGTGATGTCGGATATCTCGGCCACGAACACCGTGCGCCCGCGCAGGGACGTGCGCGTGATGCTCAGCTCCACGGCGAACGTGGTCCCGTCCGCGCGCATGGCTTCGATCTCCACGCGCCGATCGATCATTCGCGTCTCGCCCGTCTCCCGAAACCGGCGCATTCCCGCGAGATGCGCCTGGCGATGGCGCTCGGGGACGATCAGCTCGGCCAGTGGCTGGCCGATGGCCTCCTCGCGCGTATAGCCGAACATGCGCTCCGCCGCCGGGTTGAACTCGACGATGCGCCCTGCGTCATCGCTCGCCACGATGCCGTTGCGCACGGTGTCGATGATGGCTGCGTTCAGCGTCTGGGCGTCGTCGAGCTGCGCCTCCGCCCGCTTTTGCCCGGTGACATCGAGCATGCACCCGACGAACTGGTGCTTCCCGTCGGCGCTCGGTACCAGCTTGAGCTCGTCGCGGAACCACATCCATTCGCCGCCCGCCGAGCGAAAGCGGTACTCGCGGGTGCTGCGCCCCTGCGCCTCGAGCTCGGCGATCGCTCGCTCCCATTCGTTCAGGTCTTCGGGATGAACGTGCCGGCGACCGTAGCCGGCGTCCTCCAGGAACGACGCCGGCTTGTGCCCGGTGACGCCTTCCACGTTGGAGCTCACGAAGCGCACCGTGCGCTCTCCTCTCAGGTCGGCGAGGAAGAAAACCGCCGGCGAGTTGGAGACGGCGAAATCGAGCAGCAAGTGGCGCGCAGCCGCCGGATCCGAGGCGGCTTCGGTGATCTGTGAGAGGACTGTCGACATGGTCGAACCTACTCGGGACGCGTTCCGGAGATGCGGCGGTACCCGACCGGACCGCCGCTGACGGCATTATGCCCCCAATGCCGCCGCACAGACAGCGCGGGCACCTTCTCGGCGGCCCGCCGGGTGCCCGCGCGCCGGGGGCCTCGCCGCACCGGGCCGCGGCCTTGGACGGGGATCCCGCCCTCGGT
>CAZPFD010000374.1:0-2778 GCA_964585725.1 uncultured Ectothiorhodospiraceae bacterium
GGACCACTCTCACTGTGGCGGACACGGGGCCCGGCATCGACGAGGGAGGCGTGCACCGCCTGTTCGACCGTTACTACCGGGGGAAGGGCAGCGACGGCGCTGGCATCGGTCTGTCGCTCGTCAAGCGCATCTGCGAGGTCTACGGCTGGCACGTGGATATGCGCACTCACGCCGGGCACGGCACCGTGACCCGCCTCGCTTTCGAGTAGCACTGATCGACTCCCGGACGCCTGCACGGCGAATAGGATCGCTCGGTTACCGGCGCGCCTCGGCACGTCGCGTGGACCGCCTGACGCCATCGGCACTGCCGAAGTAGCGGAAGAACTCGCTGTCGGGCTCGAGCAGAAGGATATCCGAGCGGTCGTGGAAGACGTCGCGGTAGGCATTGAGGCTGCGGTAGAACCGGTAGAACTCGTCATCCTGCCGATACGCCTGGGCGTAGATCGCGGCCGCTTGTGCATCCCCCTCACCCCGGATGCGCTCCGCGTCGCGATCAGCCTCGGCGAGCAGCACCTCCCGCTCACGCTGGGCCTTGGCCCGGATCAGCACGGCCGCCTCGTGGCCCCGGGCCCGGAAACCCTGTGCCACTTCCTTGCGCTCAGCCTGCATGCGCTCGAAGACTGACGTACGCACGGCCTCCGGCAGGTCGATGCGCTTCAGGCGTACGTCCACGAGCCGCACGCCGAGCCCGATTGCATGCTCCTGCGCCTCGCGGGTCACGATGCTCATGATCTGGCTGCGCTCGCCCGAGACGACCTCGAAGATGGTGCGCTTGGCGAACTCGTCCTTGAGCCGTTTCTGTATGACCGCGGTCAGGCGGTCCGCAGCCGCCAGCGGGTTCCCGCCGGTCGCCGTGTAGTAGCGCTCCACCTCGTCGATGCGCCATTTGACGAAGGAATCCACGCTGACGTTCTTTTTCTGGCTGGTCAGGTAGAGCTGGGGCTCGGCGTCGATGTTCTGGATGCGCGCGTCGAACTTGCGCACCGTCTGGACGAAGGGGACCTTGAAATGCAGCCCCGGCGTGTAGTCCGCGCGCACGATGCGCCCGAGCTGAAATTTGATGGCCTTCTCCCGCTCGCCGACCGTGAACACGGTCAACCCGACCGTGACCAGCACGAGCGCGACGACAGCCACTATCCATACGTTGGGTGTTCGCATCCCTGATCTCTCAGACCCTTCAGCGTCGCGGAGAAAAAGTCGGCCGCCGGCGGCTGGGGGACCGCCGGCGGCCCCGCCCAGGACGGACGACAAGCTCTGGGGTCAGGCACACCTTCTCAAGATACCCGCCGACCCATGAAGAAGACGTCAAGACGCACCCGGGCGCCCCGGCCGGCCTTTACGCTTCCTTCATGCCCTGCGGAATATCTTCTGGATTGTGCATCGTCGAGGATCAACGACTTCCATGGGCCGATCGAGAGCCCTGAGCGCCGCCATCGCCGGGCTCGGCGCGCTCGCCCTGATACCGGCGGCGACGCTCTCGGGTGCGACGCAGCCCCCCCTGGCCGAGCGGGTGGCGCGTCTCGAGGAGCGCCTGAGCCCGGAGCGGCTGCTGGCGCTCGTGGAAGGGGTCTCCGAGCTGCGCCGCGCGATCCGCAGCCTGCGCGGCGCGGTGGAGCGCCAGGGACATACCCTCGAGCAGCTCGAGGACCGGCAGCGCGAGCTGTACCTTGACCTCGATCGCCGTCTGAGCCGGCTGGCCGCGCGGCATCCGGCCACCGACTCGGCCCGCGCCGGCGCAGCCACGGCATCATCCGACGCCGCCGAGCTCGCCGCTTACCGCCACGCCTTGGAACTCCTGCAGGCGGAGCGTTACGCGGAAGCCATCGACCGGCTGGCGCGCTACCTGGGCGCGTATCCGGAAGGGACGCGCGCCGACAACGCCCGCTACTGGCTCGCGGAGGCGTATTACATCACCGGCGAATACGAGCGCGCGCTGGCGTCGTTCCACGAGCTCCTCGAAGCGCACCCCGAGAGTGAGAAGCGGATCCAGGCGTTGCTCAAGATCGGCTTCATCCACGACGCTCTTGGGGACGAGAGCGAGGCCCGGCAGGTGCTGCGCAAGGTGGCGGCCGAGCACCGCGGGACCGCGGTCGCACGGCTCGCCGAGGAGCGCTTGCGTGAGATCCGCGCAAGAAAACCCAGCGAGCAGCAGCAGTGACGATAGGATTCAGCTGACACCGATGTCGATCGTTACCAGGACGACGAACGCGGCGCCGAGCACAAACTCACGTGCTGTTCTTGACGAAACGTGTCATGTATCCTTCCGGCAGGTCGCTTGCCGAACGCCCATTAGGCTTATTTTCAGAGAGCCCGTGCGCAGGAATTTGGGCCGGCACTGTAGTTCGTTCGTGCCCATACCGCTCCAACGGTGTATCAACGATTCTTCTCGCCTCAGCTCGGTAGAATATCAAAAATGAGCGACTATACCTCGGTATGATCTATGCCGGTCACCTCAGAGCGGTTCATGCAAATCAGGCGCGCCGTCGGGGCGCGGTATCTGGCGCTCGGCGCGAGGGCTGAGGGTGTCGCGGATAAGGTAGAGGCGGAGAGCGGTTTGACTGATGACGCACGGGAGATGCTGATACGTTTGACTCTGTTAGCGGAAACCCCCGAGGGCCGCATGTCCAGGGCTGCTGCGCACCAGCTGAGACAGCTACCAGATAGACGGCTCATCAGAGCGTTCTTGTTTGCTCAGGGGCGCTAATGCTCGTCACCCCTCAGCACCGCTCGAGCCGGTATCGGAGCGAGCACTGATATCCGCGGATCGGATATGTCCAA
>CAZPFD010000375.1:0-2768 GCA_964585725.1 uncultured Ectothiorhodospiraceae bacterium
GGGATGGCCCGCTCCGAGCGTTGAGACAGGATGTCGAATCGCGAGGCCCGTCCCGTACGCCGGAAAACGCGCAGCCTCGGAGCCCGGAGCAAAGGCTCACCGTCCCGGCATCCGGCGGTCGTGTCTCGCGGGTCATGAAAGCGGTGATTGGTCAGCCGTGCGGGATCGGCCACAATAGGCAGGCACCGACGACCGATGACGGGTGGCCGATGACCGAGCACAGCGTCACGCTCAGCGATCTCTACGATGCGCGGCGCACGATTGCGCCCTTCGTGCGGCGCACGCCCCTGGTTCCGTCCACGTCGCTCTCGCAGCGCACCGGAGCCGACGTCTACCTCAAGCTCGAGACGACCCACGACACCGGGGCGTTCAAGATCCGCGGCGCGACCAACCGCCTGGCGCGGCTCGAGCCCGAGCAGCGCGAGCGCGGCGTCGTGGCGGTGTCCACGGGCAATCACGGCCGCGCCGTGGCGTATGCGGCGCGCCGCGTGGGTGCGCGCGCCACGGTGTGCATGTCCGAGCTCGTGCCCCGAAACAAGGTGGAGGCGATCCGCGCCCTCGGCGCCGAGGTGCGCATCGTCGGCCGCTCCCAGGACGACGCGCAGGTCGAGGCCGAGCGCCTGATGCGGGAGGAGGGCCTCACCTTCGTCCACCCGTTCGACGATCCCCGCATCGTGGCCGGCCAGGGGGTCATCGGTCTCGAGCTGCTCGAGGATCTGGGATCGGTGGATACGGCGCTCGTGGGCCTCTCCGGGGGCGGGCTCATAGGGGGCATCGCCGTCGCGCTCAAGGCGGCGAACCCCCGCACGCGCGTCGTCGGCATCTCGATGAAGCGCGGCGCGGCCATGTACGAGAGCATCCGGGCCGGAAAGCCCGTGGCCGTGACCGAGGAGGCGACCCTCGCCGACAGTCTGGGCGGGGGCATCGGCCTCGACAACCGCTGCACCTTCGATCTCGTGCGCGAGTACGTCGACGACTACATCCTGCTGGACGAGGCGCAGATCGGCGCCGGCATGCGCCACCTGTACCGCGAGGAGCGCGTGGTTGCGGAGGGCGCGGCGGCCGTCGGCGTGGCGGCGCTGCTCGAGGGGCTCGCGGGACGCATCCAGGGTAACGTCGTGTGCATCATCAGCGGCAACAACGTCGACATGGATGTGTTCACCGACGTCGTCACCGGCAAGTACAAATACTAAAGATCCACCACAGAGGACACAGAGGATCTCACAGAGGACACAGAGACCAAGAATGTTCGTAAAGTGCTCGAAACATACGAGCACTCGGTAATCTTCATTACAGTCTGTTACTCTGTATTCCTCTGTGCTGCTCTCTGTGTTCTCTGTGGTAAAAATACCCGGAGGTGAATAATGGCTTCTGTGCTGGTGCTCACCGAGAGCGAGCTGCGCCAGTGCGTGGGGATCGACGAGGAGGCCTTGTCCGCGGTTCAGGACGCCTTCACCTGGCTTGCGGAAGGCAAGGCGGTGATGCCTCCCATCATGCACATCGAGATCGCCGACAACAACGGCGACGTGGATATCAAGAGCGCTTACGTGCAGGGTCTGGACAGCTTCGCCGTGAAGCTGGGGTCGGGCTTCTTCGATAATCCCAAGCGCGGGCTGCCGAGCTCGAGCGCGATGATGGTGCTCATGAGCGCGAAGACCGGCTTCTGCGAGGCCGTCCTGCTGGACAACGGCTACCTCACCGACGTGCGCACCGGTCTCGCAGGCGCGGTCGCAGCCCGGTTTCTCGCGCCCGAGCGGGTGGAGACGGTGGGGGTCATCGGCGCCGGCGCCCAGGCACGCTATCAGATAGAGAGCCTGAGGCTGGTGCGCTCCTTCCGCCGGGTGCTGGTCGCCGGGCGATCGCCGGAGCGCGTCCGGGCCTATGTATCGGAGATGAGCGAGCGCCTCGACGTCGAGGTGGTCGAGGCCGAGAGCATCGAGCAGCTGGTGCGCGAGAGCCAGGTCGTGGTGTCCACGACCTCGTCGCGCGAGGCGCTGGTGCGCGCCGAGTGGCTGCATCCCGGCCTGCACATCACCGCAATGGGCGCCGATCTGGCCGGCAAGCAGGAGCTCGACCCGCAGGTGCTGGCGCAGGCGGACTTGCTTGTCTGCGACCGCAAGTCGCAGTGCGCCGCCATGGGGGAGCTCCAGCACGCGCTCGCGGCCGGATTGCTCTCGGAGGACTCGCCGATCCCCGAGCTGGGCGAGGTGACCTCCGGGCGCGTTCCCGGGCGCCGCAGCGCCGACGACGTAACGGTCTGCGATCTCACCGGCACGGGGGTTCAGGACACCGCCATCGCCCTCGTGGCCTACCGCAAGTGCGCGCAACGCGGGCTGGGCACGGAGGTCGGGTAATTCGGCGGGATTTCATCGCGCCCTACAAAAAAAGACCGGGAGAAGAGACTCCTCCCGGTCTTTATCGCGGACCGATGAAAGTCGTGGACCGACTTACATCGAAGTTCCGAACTCCTTGCTCAGGCAGTCGAGCACCTCTTGGCCCTTGCCGCCCACCATGTCCACGTACTTGTCGCGGACTTGCTGAGCGCGCTGCTTGAAGGCGGCCCGCTGCGCTTCGGTGAGATGGATCATCTCCATCTTGGGCTTCTCTTTCTTGATCTTCTCCAACCGCTCCTTGTTGTACTGGTCCTGCACCCGGAAGATGTAGTCGGCCAGCTCGGCGACGGTCTGATCGAGCATCTGGCGGCGCTCGGAGGAGAGGCCGTTGTACCAGTCGTTGCTCGCGACCACGGTGGTGGTGAACTGCTGCTG
>CAZPFD010000376.1:0-2762 GCA_964585725.1 uncultured Ectothiorhodospiraceae bacterium
CCGGCGGTATGTGCAGCGGAGTCGCAAGCCCCGCAGGGCGGGGCCGAGAGTCGACTCGAGCCCCATGGGAGCCCGCGCCTCACGACCCAGGCCCGCGCAACGCACAGCAAGCACGGCGCGGCCCGTCAGCGCTTCGCCAGGAGGTACCTGGAGATGACCTTCTCCTCTCTCAGCAGCCCCTGGGGACGATAGAGCACGATGATCTCGAGAAGAATCGCCACCAGGAGCCAGCGCACGTAGGCGCCGCGGTCCGGAAGATCGGGGTGAACGGCCTCGAGGAGAGGCGCGAGCGCCTCGGTGAGGAAGGCGGCCCCGCTCCATACCGCCCAGATGACGAAGGCGCCGAGGATGGCCCCCTTGTTGTTGCCGCTCCCCCCGAGCATGAGCATGACCCAGACGATGAATGTCGCGAACAGCGGGTTGAAGTGGCTGTAGTCGATGGACACCGCGTAGGGTGCATAGAGCGCGCCGGCGATGCCCATGATGACGCCTCCGAGCACGAACGCTTGGATACGGAAAGCGGTCACGTTCTTGCCGCTCATGGCGGTGGATGCCTCCTCCTCGCGGATGGCGCGCAGCACGCGTCCCCACGGCGAGCGGGCCGCCCGCTCCAGGGCGACGTAGATGAGGGCGACGAACAAGGAGACGATCACCAGATAGAAGAAGATGTAGTCGCGCTGCTCGAGGGGCGCGAGCAGGGCGGCCGCCCATTCCGGCAGCCAGGCGCAGCTCGGCTCCGTGAACAGGCACGCCAGGGGTCTGGGGATGCCGCGCAGGGGCTGGGGCCCGTTCGCCAGCCAGCGCTCGTTCTGGAAGATCAAGCGGATGATCTCCGCGATGCCGATGGTGGCGATGGCGAGAAAATCCAATCGCAGCCTGAGCACCGCCACGGCGATCAGGGTCGCGACCACCCCGGCGCTCACCGCCGCCGCCAGGACCCCGACCAGAAACGGCATCTCGAGGCCGAACGCCTGATGAGCGTACTGCGCGAGGAGCCCGGTGGGCATGGAGGTGGTGAAGAGGGCGAACAGGAACGCGCCCACCGCGAAAAAGCCCGCGATCCCGAAGTTCAGGTGGCCGTTGAGCCCCCACTGGCAGTTGAGCCCCAGGGTCAGGGTGGCGAAGATGCCCGCCATGATGAGAAAGGACACGAAGTAGCTCAGCATCCCCGGGGGCAGCCAGGCCGCGGCGGCGAGCGCCGCCGCGGCCGCCGCCGCCACCGCCAGCGGCACTCGCCAGTACCAGCGCAGCGGGATGACCCAGAGCGCGAGCAGGAACAGGGGAATCGCGATGAAGCCCGCCTTGAGCAGCGCCGCCTGAGTCATGGCCCGGTCATCCTCCCGCACGCCCGAACAGGCCCTGTGGCCGAATGATCAGCGTGAGCACCATCAGCGCGAACGCCACGCCGGGCCCGTACGCCGGGTTGAGGAAGGCGGTGGAGACCTGCTGCGCGACGCCGATGATGAGGGCTCCGGCGAGAGCCCCGTACGGATTGCCGATGCCGCCCATGATGACGGCGGCGAACATCGGCAGCAGCAGCCAGAAGCCCATCTCGGGGCGCAGCTGCGACGAGAGCCCGTACATGGCGCCGCCGGCGGCGGCGAGCGCGCCGCCGATCATCCAGGTCCACGCGATCACGCGTTCGGTATTGATGCCGCGGACCTGGGCGAGCTCCGGGTTGTCCGCCGTCGCGCGCATGGCCTTGCCCATCTTCGTCTTCTCGAGCAGCAGGTAGATGAGAACGACCAGAAACAGGGCGAGGCCGAGGATGAAGAACTGATCCGCCTGCACGCGCATGCCGAAGGGCAATTGCAGCGCCGGGTTGGCCCGTCCGTAATAGTAGAAATAGAAATCGGAGCCCCAGACGAGGTACACGACGCTGCGCAGGAAGAACTCCATCCCGAGCGAGGCCATGGCGAAGAGCACCAGGTGCGACTTGCCGATGCGCAGCCTGCGGTAGAGCGCGCGATCGACGGCCACCGCCGCGAGCCCCACCAGCGGCATCGCGATCACCATGGAGGCCAGGAACTCCCAGCCGAAGGAGAACGGTCCCAGCGGCGCGCCCTGCGGGAGCAGCGGCATGATGGCGAACACGAAGTACGCGCCGAGGGTTACCAGGGCCCCGTGCGAGAAGTTGGGGAACTTGAGCACCCCGTACACCAGGGTCAGCCCGATGCTGCCGAGCGCGATGATGCCCCCGAGCATGATGCCCCAGACGGTGAGCGACAGGAGCTGCTCGGTGCTGACCTCGCGCGCGTGGCCCACGACCCAGAGCAGGGCGAGGATCGCGACCACCACGAGCACCAGGGTCGCCCGGCTGCGCAGGACCGCGCGCAGGCGCTCGCCCGGTCTGAGCCGCGCCTGCGGGGCGGCCTTCGGCGGTGCGCCGGGCGGCGGTGCGCCCGGCGCCGGCTCCGCCTCCTCCGTGGGCTCCGGGGGAGGCGGCACGGGACGCGCGCTTTGCGGCCGGCGGTCGGCGGGCGGGGCCATCGGTCAGCCTCCGAGGTAGAGCCGTCCGACCTCGGGGTCGTTCAGCAGCTCCTGGCCCGTGCCCTGGAAGCGGTTCTCGCCGTTCGCCAGCACGTAGCCGCGGTGGGCCATTCGGAGGGACTGTTTGGCGTTCTGCTCCACCATGACGATGGCCACGCCCGTTTCGTTGACCTTGACGATGCGCTCGAAGATCATGTCGACCAGCTTCGGTGAGAGCCCTGCCGAGGGTTCGTCGAGGAGCAGCACCGCCGGGTCCAGCATGAGGGCGCTGC
>CAZPFD010000377.1:0-2752 GCA_964585725.1 uncultured Ectothiorhodospiraceae bacterium
GTTTCCTCTGGCATGCGTGCTCGAGGGCGGCACCTGGCGCGCCGGACGCGAGGCGGCGCGCGAGCGCCGGGCGGACGCCAGTCCACCCATTCACGTGGAGAGCGACGGCACGGTGTTCTGAAGGAACCGAGATGAAGCTCGCCCCTTTGCTCGTCGCACTGGTTCTGGGTGTCGCGGCATCCTTCTCGAGCGCCGGACACGCGGAGACGAAGGCGCAGCGCCAGACGCAGGCACGCGAGATGGCGAACAAGACCCTTTCGCGGCTCTATGCCGTACAACCCACTGCCGAGGCGGCCATTCAAGATGCGGCCGGTTACGCCGTGTTCAGCAACTTCGGCATGAAGATCCTCCTTTACGCGAAACGGCGGTAGCGATTCGGGGGTACGCCCTCCCAGCGTCGAAAGGCCCGCGCGAAGTTGCCCGGGTCCGAGAAGCCAAGGCGGCCCGTGATCTCCCTCAAAGGGAGCTCGGAGTCCCTGACATACCGTATCGCGAGTTGATGGCGGGCCTCATCGAGGATCGCCTTGAAGCTCGTCCCCTCCCGCGCGAGCTTTCGCTGCAGCGAACGCACGCTCATGTTGAGCGCCCTGGAGACGCGGCGTGCGTCGGCGGCGGGCAGCTGCTCGACGACCTCGGCGCGTACCAGCGTCGCAGTGCTGGGAGGCTTGGGCCGCACCTGCCGAACGCTCATCTGCGGCTACCCTCGTAAGGATGGTCCTGAGTCGTACCACGACGCTGTTCTTCTCACAAGGCCATGGCCGTTCACGCACAGCTCCTCTTGCGTAGCCTTTGCTTATACCTTCTCAGGCGTCCTTTCTTGTCGGACTGCGCCAAGGAGGCGGCCTGAATGCCGGTGGCGAAGTCGAGCGGTGGCGGGCTACGCGGTACTCTTCGCCGCGGTCACCGGTTGGTGGAGCACCATCGAGCTCGGATCTGCCACTGGCGGCGGGGAAGGCAGTGAAGTATAGAACCCGCGCGTACGCAGAAGTACGTATTTCAGGGACGAACGCAGGTGGCGTAAAAAGAAACTTCCGTATCTCGCCGAGATACGGGAGGAGGAGCCGGGTGCCTTCCGTGTGCGGAAGGCCTGCCCAGCTGCAAAGAGAAGAGAGCGAGCCGAGCAAGGGACATGCCATACTACGTACCTCTGGTCCGGGCGAGCGTGCTGCGCTCGTTCACGGCGTTCCTCGGGGGTATCGGCGTGCGGGTGCGCCCCCTCGTGGAGCAATCGAGACTGCCGGAGGTGGCGCTGGCGGATCCCGAAACCCTGATCCCGCTGCGTCTGACCTGGGAATTCACGGAACGCGCTGCGCGCGCAGCCGAAATCGAGAATCTGGGGCTTCGGGTCGGCGCGCAAACGCCCCTCGGCGCGCTGGGCGCGTACGGGCGCGCGGTCTGCCGGCTATCCACACTGTACCAGGCCCTCGAGACAGCCACCTGGCTCATCGCAGCCCACTCATCCGGGGAACGCCTCTGGCTCACCTGGCACGGCGAGCAGGTGCGCGTCTGCCACGCATTCATACACCGGATCGAGCGCGGCCAAACGCAGGCTGAGCAGTTCACGCTCATGGTCCTCGTCAATCTGCTGAGCTCAGTGGCGGGATCTGGCTGGCGGCCGGAAAAGGTCGAGCTCGCCAGCCTCGCGCCGGCGGCGATCTCTGACATGGCGATCTTCTCCAAGGCCTCCCTCTCGTCCGGCCACCGGTACACGGCGATCACCTTCCCGCGCGCACTGCTCCGAATGCCTTTGAAACACAGGATGGATGGCGCGGGGGCACCCATACATGACGATGAAGCACTCGCCGCGTCGGCGCCGGCTGTGGACTTCCCGGGCTCCGTCCGCCAGCTCATCGCCAGCTACCTGCGTGAGGGCTATCCCGACCTGCATCACATCGCGAGCATCGCCGGGATCAGCGAACGGACCTTCCAGCGCCGACTGATGGAGTCGGGGACCACGTATTACGGGCTCGTCGACCAGGCACGGCTGGAGAGAGCACGGGGGTACCTCATGGACCCCCGCATCAAGCTCATCGATGTGGCTCTCGAGCTGGGATTCTCCGAGGCGGCCAGCTTCACCCGGGCTTTCCGGCGCTGGACGGGGTCCCCTCCCAGCGCCTTCCGGCGCTTGGCGCGCATGCCGGCGGGCGCCGGCGCCGAGCCGCGCGCGCCCGGGCACGGGCGACGCACACCCGTGCGACGACCGGCCGCTGCGGCCTGAGCCCCCTCCGCCAACCGACGAGTTGGCGCCAAATGACAAGAAGCCGGTGATCGCCTCGGTTAATGATATCGGGCAGGAGGGTGATGCCGCATCGACGGTCCACGTTCCTGGAGACAATCGCGAGAGCGATCGAGTTTTTTTGAGCAATCGTTCTGCAGGGCGGCGCGCGCCGACAGGAGAAGCGCGTACGGCCCCAGAGCGGTGCCCCACTGACCCTGGTGAAGAATGCGTTTTCGGAAGGAGGTTACACAGATGAATCGCGGAATCAGAGCAACCATGACGGCGGCCGCCCTGGGCGGTGTCGTCGCGCTGGCGGGCGCGCCCGTGGCCAGTGCCGAGGAGGGCGCGGGAAGATACTGGGGTGGTCCCGGCGGAACCGTCTGGCGCAGCGGCTTCGGCGAGTGCTACAAGTTCAAGTACGGACCCGAAGGCTACACACCGGGGTGCGATCCCGAGCCAAAGGCCGAGATGGCGGCGGAAGAGGTCGAAGTCGCCGCGGTGGAGATGCCCGAGCCCGCCTACACGTCGGTCGAG
>CAZPFD010000378.1:0-2749 GCA_964585725.1 uncultured Ectothiorhodospiraceae bacterium
TGGATCTCCTGCGCCGCCAGGCGAGCGGCACCTTGGCGGAGGTGCTTGGCCTCGATGCGCTCCCCGACGACGTGCAGCTGCGCACCCTGGGGCTGCGCCGCGCCGCCGAGCGCTCCCTGGACGTGATCTCGGCCGACGCCCGCGAGGCGCTCGAGGCCTACGCCAAGGGGGTCAACCTGTTCGTCGAGCGCCACGCGCTGCCGCCGGAGTACGCGCTCCTTGAGATCACGCAGTTCGAGCCGTGGAGCGCGCTCGACAGTGTCGCCATCGGCAAGCTCTTCGCATTCGGGCGCTCCTTCGACACGCTCGATCTCGATCTCACGGTCGCGCTGCTCACCTACCTGGACGTCGGCGCGGTCCTCGGCTTCAACGGTTTCGCCCTGTTCTTCGAGGACCTGTTCCGGGTGGCGCCGTTCGATCCCGCCGCCACCATTCCCGACGCCACCGGAATGCCGCCGCCCGCGCCGGCCGCGCCCGCGATCAGCGCCCTGCGCCGCGCGCCCGAGCCGCGCCCCCTGCTCCAGGCGCTGGGCGAGGGCGCGCAGGCCATCCGGCCGGAGACGCTCGAGCTCGCACGCCGCTACCTCGAGCGGACCAAGGGCCTGCCAGCCTTCGAGAACGCCCTGCCCGGGGTGCGCCGCGGCGCCCAGGGCAGCAACGAGTTCGCGGTGAGCGGCGAGCACACCAGGCGCGGCAACCCGCTCATGGCCAACGACCCGCATCTCTCGCTGGACACGCCGCCGCTCTTCTACAAGCTGCACCTGCACGCGCACCGTGCGGGCTACGACACCGCCGGCAGCACCTTCCCCGGCGTGCCCTTCGTCATTCAGGGCCAGACCGATCGCATCGCCTGGGGCTCGACCACCCACTTCATGGACGTGGTCGACTTCTTTCAGGAGGAGATCGTGTTCGATCCAGGCACCGGCCTGCCCGCGAGCACGGTGCACCTGCTCAACGGCCAGGAGGTCGTCGAGTCCATCATCCCCGTGCCCGAGGTGTATCGCTTCAACGCCGTCGGCGACGGCGTGCCCGACACCCTGCAGGACGCGCCGCCCGGCAGCGTCCCGCCCGCCACCCTCATCGTGCCCCGGCGCAACAACGGGCCCATTCTGGATCTGGACGTGGCCGCGGGCACGGCGCTCAGCGTGCAGTACACGGGCTTCAGCCCCACGCGCGAGGTCGACACCTTCCGCGACTGGAACCGCGCCCGCAACCTGGCCGACTTCACGCAGGCGCTCGAGACCTTCGACTTCGGCTCCCAGAGCTGGATCTACACGGACGTGGCGGGCAACATCGCCTACTTCGCCAGCGCCGAGATGCCGCTGCGCGAGGATCTCCAGAACAACACCGTCAACGGCCTGCCGCCCTTCTTCGTGCGCAACGGTTTCGCGGGCAACGAATGGCTGCCCCAGAGCACGTCGCACCCGGGCCAGGCCGTGCCCTTCGAGATCCTGCCCCCCGACGAGATGCCGCAGGTCGTCAACCCCGAGACCGGCATCATCGTGAACGCCAACAACGATCCCTTGGGCCTCAGCCTGGACAACGATCCGCTCGACACCCAGCGCCCCGGAGGCGGCATCCTCTATCTCAACCCCGGCTACGACCCGGGCATCCGCGCCGGGCGCATCAAGCGGCTGCTCGAGGAGCGCCTCGCGCGCGGCCCCCTCGGCGCCGGGGACATGATGGAGATCCAGGCGGACGTGGTCATGCCCGACGCCGCGTTCTTCGTGCCCTTCATCGTCGATGCGTTCGACCGCGCGAGCGCCTACGATCACCCGGCTCTTCACGATCTCGCCGCGGACCCGCGCGTGGTCGAGGCGGTGGATCGGCTGCGCGACTGGGATCACTCCGCGCCCACCGGGGTCGTCGAGGGATACGATGCCATCGACGTCGACGGCGTGCGCCTGACGCCCACCCCCGAGGAGATCGAAAACAGCATCGCGGCCACCATCTACTCGGTGTGGCGCGGGCAGCTCATCCGCAATACGGTCGACGCCACGCTGGATCGCATCGAAGCGCAGCTCGAGCCCTTCGAGCCCATCATCGGCGAGATCGACGTGCCGCGCCCGCCGGACCGCGAGGCGATGAAGGCGCTGCGCCACCTCTTCGACACCTTCGACATGAATTTCGGTGTGGGCGCCTCCGGCCTCGACTTCTTCGCCGTGCCCGGCGTCGACGACCCCGAGGCCCGGCGCGACATCATTCTTCTACAGAGCCTGCGGGACGCACTGGATTTGCTGGCCGGCGACGACTTCGCCCCCGCCTTCGGCCACTCCACGAACCAGGACGACTACCGCTGGGGCAGGCTGCACCGCATCGTGCTCGAGCACCCGCTGAACGAAGCCTTCGACATCCCGCCGGCCGCGGGCCGGTTCCCGCCGTCGTTTCCGGATCTGCCCGGGCTCGCCGTGGACGGCGGCTGGGAGGTGGTCGACGCCTCTCAGCACGATGCGCGCGCGGCCGGTGTCGAGGACTTTCGCTTCGACGCCGGCCCCATGCGCCGCTACGTGGGCGAAGCGCGCCGCCACCGCATCCGCGGCGACACGAGCCTGGCCGGCGGGCAGAGCGGGATCCCGGGCGATCCGGGCTCGGTGGATCTGCTCGGGCCGTGGCTCACCAACGAGGCGCAGCCCCTGCGCATGGGCTTCGGCGAGATCTTCCGCGACCTCAGGCGGCTCGAGATCTTCATCCCCAAGCCCAAGCCCCGGCGCGGCCGCTTCCGCCGCTGAGCGCGAGCGCGCCCTCGCCT
>CAZPFD010000379.1:0-2661 GCA_964585725.1 uncultured Ectothiorhodospiraceae bacterium
ACGTGCCTGCGCCTCATCGCCCGCTTCGAGCGCCCGGACGCAGGGCACGTGATGAACCACGGCGAGCCCGCGGAGGATCGCCCTCCCTACGAGCGCGACGTGAACACCGTGTTTCAGGACTACGCGGTGTTCCCGCACATGAACGTGCTCGACAACGTCACCTACAGCCTGATGGTGCGCGGTGTTGCCAGGGCGGAGCGCCGCCGCCGCGGCCGCGAGATGCTCGCCCTGGTGGAGCTCTCGGGCCTCGACGATCGGCGCCCCGCGCAGCTCTCCGGGGGCCAGCGCCAGCGCGTCGCGCTCGCGCGCGCGCTGGTCAATCACCCGCGGGTGCTTCTGCTCGACGAGCCGCTCGGCGCCCTCGATCTCAAGCTGCGCGAGCAGATGCAGGTGGAGCTCAAGGCGCTGCAGCGCAAGCTCGGCATCACTTTCATCTACGTGACCCACGACCAGGGCGAGGCGCTGTCCATGAGCGACCGCCTGGCGGTCTTCAATCACGGGCGCATCGAGCAGATCGGAACGCCGCAGGCCGTCTACGAGCATCCGCAGACCCCGTTCGTCGCCGGGTTCGTGGGCGCATCCAACATTCTGAAGGCGGAGGCCGCCGCCCGCATCGCGGGGTCGCCGCGGCCGTTCTCCGTCCGCCCGGAGAAGATCACCATCGCCGACGGCGAGGACGCCGCGCGCCGCGGCGGCTGCATCGGCGCCTCGGGGGTCATCACCGAGGTGCACTACCAGGGAGCGACCACGCGCTATCGCGTGGCGCTCGATGCCGGGGGTGAGCTCAGCGTGCTGTACCAGAATACGCGCAGCGTGACCCGCAGCCCGGGCTATCGCATCGGAGATCGCGCGCACCTCGCCTGGGATCCGCAGGACATGCACCCGCTGCGCGAGGAGACGGAGTGACGCCCGCCGCCACGGCCTCCGCGCTTCCGGCGCCCGGCGCGCCGCTGCGCCGGCGGCTCTCGACGCTTCTCTACGCGCGGCCCGCGCTGCTCATCGCGCTGCTGCTGGCGCCTCCGCTGCTGTGGCTCGGCATCATCTATCTGGGGGCGCTGTTCTCGCTCCTGCTCCAGAGCTTCTTCTCCATCGATCCCTACTCGGGAATGGTGGTGCACGAGTTCACCCTGCGCACCTACGCCGAGCTGCTCACGCCCGCCAACGTCGACATCATCCTGCGCACCACCGCCATGGCGGCCTCGGTGACCGTCGCCGCGGCGCTCGTCGCCTTCCCCATCGCCTACTACATGGCGCGCTACGCCGGCCCGCGCACGAAGGCGCTGTTCTACCTCGGCGTGATGCTGCCGCTGTGGTCGAGCTACCTGGTGCGCGTGTACGGCTGGAAGCTGATCCTCGCCAAGGAGGGGATCCTGACCTGGGTCTTCGACCAGCTGCACCTCACCTGGCTGCTGAACGCGATCCTGGGCCTGCCGGTGCTCGGGGGATCGTCGCTCTCGGTGAGCTACGTCGGGACCTTTCTGGTGTTCCTCTACATCTGGCTCCCGTACATGATCCTGCCGACGCAGGCCGCCCTCGAGCGGGTGCCCGCGTCGCTCATCGAAGCGTCGTCGGATCTGGGCGGGCGGCCGCGCCAGACCTTCCGGCACGTGATCCTGCCGCTCGCCCTGCCCGGCGTGGTGGCCGGATCGATCTTCACCTTCTCGCTCACCCTCGGCGACTACATCATCCCGGGCATCATCGGCTCGTCGCGGCTGTTCATCGGGCAGGCGGTGTTCATCCACCAGGGCACGGCGGGCAACATCCCGCTGGCCGCCGCGTTCTCGGTCGTGCCCATCCTGATCATGGCCGTCTACCTCACCGCGGCGAAACGCATGGGGGCCTTCCGTGCGCTCTAGGGCGGACAGACGGCGCGCGCCGGCCGGGCTCACCGCCGCCGCCGCGGGCGGGCTTCTGTTCCTGCACGTGCCGCTCGCCCTGATCCTGCTCTACGCCTTCACCACCGAGGACAAGTCGTATCAGTTCCCGCCCCCGGGGCTGACCCTGAAGTGGTTCGCCGTGGCCTGGAGCCGCCAGGACATCTGGGATGCGCTCTCGCTCTCGGTGCAGGTCGCCGCCGTGTCCACGCTGATCGCTCTCACTCTCGGCACCCTGGCCGCGAGCGCGGTCGCGCGCACGCGCTTCTTCGGGCGCGAGACCGTCTCGCTCCTCATCATCCTGCCCATCGCGCTGCCCGGCATCATCACCGGCATCTCCCTGCGCTCGGCCTTCAACCTGATGGACATCCCGTTCAGCTTCTGGACCATCGTGCTGGGGCATGCGACCTTCTGCGTCGTGGTCGTTTACAACAACGCCCTGGCGCGCTTTCGCAGAGCCTCGGCCTCGCTCATCGAGGCTTCCATGGATCTCGGCGCCGACGGCTTCCAGACGTTTCGCTACGTGGTGCTGCCCAATATCGCCACGGCGCTGCTCGCGGGCGGCATGCTGGCCTTCGCGCTGAGCTTCGACGAGGTGATCGTGACCACGTTCACCGCCGGGCAGCAGTCCACGCTCCCCATCTGGATGCTGACCGAGCTGGTGCGCCCGCGCCAGCGTCCGGTCACCAACGTGGTCGCCGTCTTCGTGATCGTCGTGACCTTCGGACCGATCCTGCTCGCGTACTATCTGACCCGCGGCACGGAGGTCATATCGGGCGGGAGGTAG
>CAZPFD010000380.1:0-2630 GCA_964585725.1 uncultured Ectothiorhodospiraceae bacterium
CTCCACACCGGTGGCCGAGTACGTCTGGCGCACGGGCACCCATCACGGCAAGCGCGTGCAGGCGCTGGGCGGCGCCAAGAACCACATGGTGGTGATGCCGGATGCGGATCTCGATCAGGCGACCGACGCCCTCGTCGGCTCCGCCTACGGATCCGCGGGCGAGCGCTGCATGGCCATCTCGGTGGCGGTGGTCGTCGGCGACGACACCGCCGACGCCCTGATCGAGCGCCTCAAGCCGCGCGTCGAGAACCTCAAGATCGGCCCGTACGACGATCCGCAGGCCGAGATGGGCCCGCTGGTGACCGGCGCGCACCGCGAGAAGGTCAAGGGCTACGTGGGCGTGGGCGTCGAGGAAGGGGCCGAGCTCGTCGTCGACGGGCGCAGCCGCGCTGCGCCCGAAGGGCACGCGAACGGCTTCTACTTCGGAGGGTGTCTCTTCGACCGCGTGCAGCCCCACATGCGCATCTACCGGGAGGAGATCTTCGGCCCGGTGCTGAGCATCGTGCGCGCCGGCGACTATGAGGAGGCGCTGCGGCTGGTCAACGAGCACGAGTACGGCAACGGCGCCGCCATCTTCACCCGCGACGGCGACTGCGCGCGCAACTTCAGCGAGCGCGCCAGGATCGGCATGATCGGCGTCAACGTCCCCATCCCGGTGCCCACCGCCTACCACAGCTTCGGCGGCTGGAAGCGCTCGCTGTTCGGCGACCACTACGTCCACGGCCCCGAAGGGGTGCGCTTCTACACGCGGCTGAAGACGGTGACCTCGCGCTGGCCCTCGGGCATCCGCGAGGGCGCCGACTTCACCATCCCCGTCCACCGCGAGGGGGTCGGACCTACGTAACTCTTTAAAACGGAAGCAAAAACTGTCGTGCGAACACCTCTTTCGAGGCTTAGAAGGTCGTTTTCAGGGGCAAAACGAGCCTTCTAACGAGAAGCAACCTGCTACCGACCCCCGCGCGCAGCGCCCGCCAGCGCTCGAGGCTCTCCTCGGGCCAGTGCCGCCTGGGATCGTAGTACTCCTCCACCGCCGGCGCGTGCGGCGGAAGCACCACCCAGGGCTGCTTCGACGCGGTGAAGATATGGATGTCGGGCGCCAGGCGATCGGGGTCGTCCAGCGTCCCGACGCGAACGAACCGCACGGCATCCCCTGCTCCCGCGTAGTTGCTCCAGAGCGCAATCCGACACCTCGGACAGCGCGCGATCCTCTGACCCTTCCCGCTGTGCGAAGGGGTGCTCACGACCCCGGGCTCGCCTTGCAGCAGGACCACGCGATCGGCCTCGATCATCGCGTTCAGCGCGAAGGAGGCCCCGGTCTCGCGCTGGCACCACCTGCAATGACAGCAGTGCACGAACATCGGCTTGCTCGCCATGCGATAGCGGACCGCCCCGCACGTACAGCCACCTTCCAATGGGAAATCGCCATTGACAGCCATCGATCGAATTCCAGCCTCTTGGATCGTCAATCAGCCATCCCGTACCGTCGATCGGCACGAGCGGGCACCCGTGATTCGGCCTCGCCCTGCGTGATGTTCGAAAGCAGCGCGGCACCCGGCTCGCTCGAAGCGTGGAACAGGTGCGCATGACACCGGCAATCGCTGCAACCGAAACCCCGAATCGGCGATACACCCGCCGCATCACACAAGGCCGCAGCCCACCGGTGCTCCAGACGCTCGCTCGCGTGGCTGTACCAGACCGCGACCGCGCTCAATAAGTCGATCACGTAGTCTATATGCCAGTGCAACGACTTCCTCCTGCGGAGGTGCCGCAGCACACGACCGCGCACGCCCCCAGGCCCGAATGCGCTCCCCACGTAGACATAGTATCCCCGTTCGAGGTCGACCCGGCGCCAACGGCCCACTTGCACCGTGGCTTTCCCGGAGCTTCTCAGGACCAGAGCGTACGTTCCGGCATCCGGTCTCATTGCATCCCAGCCCATGATGTTCATCTGCAACGGTAGGGTGGCCGTCCCAACTGACGCAACCGCCTGTTACGTGGCAACGCCGGCCGGGAGTCGCGCAAGGACCTGGCGGGCGGATTGCACTTGGCCGAACTCACCGTGCAGGCTGGCCAGTGCCGCCCGGTGCATCTGCTCCGCGGAGTACCGAATCCCGTCCGGACCGGTCCGCTCGAAGGTGGCGGTCGCATCCTCGACGACCACGACTTCGAAGCCCAGATTCCCGGCCATGCGGACGGTCGTCGACACGCAGTGATCGGTGGTGATGCCCACGATCACCAGCGCGCGGATACCCTCACGGCGCAGGTGGCCCTCGAGGGTGGTGCCGATGAAGGCGCTGTTCACGGTCTTCCGGAACACGGGCTCACCGTCCTGCGGCACAGCCTCCGGCTTGAAGGCGTTGCCGGGCGCGTCCTCGCGTAACGGCGACCCCGGCTCCTGAGACATATGCTGCACGTGCACGACCGGCCACCTGGCCTGCCGCCAGGCGGCAAGGAGCGCACCGATCTGCTTTTCAGCATCCGGATTGTTGCGCGCGCCCCAGCTCGCGTCATCCAACCCTTGCTGCACGTCGATGAGAAGCAGGGCAGGGGGAGATATCGAGCTCATCGATCCGCGCGCCCCTGTGCCGACGGCGTAGTAGCCGTCCGTCCTACCGCGACCGCCACCAGCC
>CAZPFD010000381.1:0-2629 GCA_964585725.1 uncultured Ectothiorhodospiraceae bacterium
AGCCGCGCGGAGCGCCAGGCGGTGGCCGGTACCCGAGCGAGCGCGCCGGCGTGGGCGTACGACGCGCCGCTGGCCGGTGCGGCGCTGGCGCTGCTCGGTCTCGGCCTGGTGATGGTGGCGTCGGCCTCGGTCTCCATGGCGGAGCGTGCCCTGGGCGAGCCTTTCTACTACTTCGCCAAGCAGGTGGTGTTCGTCGGCGTCGGGCTGGCCGGGGCCTGGGCCGCGATGCGCATTCCGCTGGCGGCGTGGCAGCGCGCCAGCGTCCCGCTGCTCGTGGTGGGGCTCGCGCTGCTCGCGCTGGTGCTGGTGCCCGGTGTCGGACGCGAGGTCAACGGCAGCACCCGCTGGCTGCGGCTGGGCGCGGTGAACCTCCAGGCCTCCGAGCCCATGAAGCTGTTTCTCGTGGTGTACCTCGCGGCCTATCTGGTACGCCGCGGCGAGGACGTGCGCCGCGGGCTGGGCGGATTCCTCAAGCCGCTGCTGCTGCTGGTGCTGCTCGCCGGGCTGCTTCTGCTCGAGCCGGACTACGGCGCCACGGTGGTGATCTTCGCCACCGCGCTGGGGATGCTCTTTCTCGGGGGCGTGCCCGTATCGAGCTTCGCGGGCTGGGTGGCGCTCGCATCGCTGTTCCTGGGCGGGGTGGTGATGGCATCGCCCTACCGGCTGGAGCGCCTCACGGCGTTCCTCGATCCGTGGGCGGATCCCTTCGACACGGGCTTTCAGCTCACCCAGGCCCTCATCGCCATCGGCCGCGGCGAGTGGCTCGGTGTGGGGCTCGGAGAGAGCGTGCAGAAGCTCTTCTACCTGCCCGAGGCGCACACCGACTTCATCTTCGCGGTGCTCGCCGAGGAGCTCGGGTTCGCGGGCATGGCCGTGGTCATCGGTCTGTACGCGTTCATCGCCTGGCGGGCTCTCGCCATCGCACGCCGCGCGGAGCTGAGCGGGCAGCCCTTCGGCGCGCATCTCGCCTACGGGCTCGGGCTGCTCGTGTGCCTGCAGGCGTTCATCAATGTGGGCGTGAACATGGGCGTGCTCCCCACCAAGGGTCTGACCCTCCCGCTGGTGAGCTACGGGGGCTCGAGCGTCGTGACCAACTGCCTGGCGGTGGGCTTGCTGCTGCGGGTGGACCACGAGGCGAGGGCACGGCGATGAACCGCGCCGCGCGAGCACAGCGTCCGTTGACGGTGCTGGTCATGGCCGGCGGCACGGGCGGCCATGTGTATCCGGCGCTGGCCGTGGCGGAGCGCTTCCAGGCCCAGGGTCTGGCCGTGCACTGGCTGGGCACCCGCCAGGGCCTGGAGGCCCGGGTGGTGCCGCAGGCTCGCATCCCGCTGCATTTCGTGCGCGTGCGCGGGCTGCGCGGCAAGGGCGCGCTGAGCTGGGTGCAGGCGCCGGCGCGCCTGCTCGTGGCCCTCGCACAGTCGCTCGGGGTGATGCGGCGCGTGCGCCCGGACATCGTGCTCGGCATGGGCGGGTTCGTCACCGGTCCGGGTGGGGTGGCGGCATGGCTGCTGCGCCGCCCCCTGCTCATCCACGAGCAGAACGCCATCCCGGGATTCACCAACCGGATCCTGGGGCACCTGGCGCGCGTGGTGATGGAGGCGTTTCCGGGCAGCTTCCCCGCGCGCTACCGGGCGCGGCACACCGGCAACCCGGTGCGCTCCGCCATCGAGGCGCTGCCCGCGCCCGAGGTGCGCCTGGCGCAGCGCAGCGGTCCGCTGCGCGTGCTCGTGCTGGGCGGCAGCCAGGGTGCGCGGGTGCTGAACGAGGTGGTGCCGCTGGCGCTGCGGGCCCTGCCCGCACCGGACATGGTGCGCGTGTGCCATCAGGCCGGCGCCCATCACCTGGAGGCGGCGCGTACACACTATGCCGCCGCCGGGATGCAGGCGGAGCTGGTCGCCTTCATCGAGGACATGGCCGAGGCCTACGGGTGGGCGGATGTGGTGGTGTGCCGGGCGGGCGCGATGACCATCGCGGAGCTGTCCGCAGCGGGCGCGGCGTCGGTTCTGATCCCGTTCCCGCATGCGGTGGACGACCATCAGACGCACAACGCGCGCTTTCTCTCCGAGCGCGGCGCGGCGGTGCTGATTCGCCAGGCCGAGTTCACGGCGCAGCGGCTGTGCGGGCTGCTCGCGGATCTGCACGGCGCGCGCGAGCGCCTGCTGGCGATGGCCCGAGCGGCGCGGGCCCTGGCCGTCCCGGATGCCACCGGACGGGTGACCGCGCTGTGCACCGAGGTGGTCCATGCCTGAGTCGGCGCTGATGTCGGCCACCTCCGCGCCGCCGGCGAGCCGCCGCGGCGGGGTGCATCCGCATATCAACGGCAACCGCTGGATGCGGCGCATCCGCCGCATTCACTTCGTCGGCATCGGTGGCGCCGGCATGGGCGGTATCGCCGAGGTGCTGCACACCCTGGGCTTCGTCGTCTCGGGCTCGGACGTGCGCGAAGGGGCCATGACGCAGCGCCTGCGCGAGCTCGGCGTGAGCGTGGCCATCGGCCACGACGCCGCGCACGTGGAGAACGCCGACGTGGTGGTGGTGTCGAGCGCGGTGGGCCGGGACAACCCGGAGGTGCTGCGCGCGCGCGAGCGCCACATCCCGGTGGTGCCGCGCGCCGAGATGCTGGCCG
>CAZPFD010000382.1:0-2615 GCA_964585725.1 uncultured Ectothiorhodospiraceae bacterium
GGGCGGCCGGATCTTGCCCGCTACATGGTCGCCGGTGCGCAGGTTGAAACGCCGAATCTGGCTGGGGGAGACGTAGATGTCGTCCGGACCGGCGAGGTAGGAGCTGTCGGCGGAGCGCAGGAACCCGAAGCCGTCCTGGAGTATCTCCAGCACTCCGTCGCCGTAGATGTCTTCGCCTTTCTTCGCATGCGCTTTCAGGATGGCGAAGATGATGTCCTGCTTGCGCGAGCGCGCCATGCCCTCGATGCCCATCTCCTGCGAGATCTGGAGGAGCTCAGGGGCTTTCGCCTGCTTCAGTTCGGTCAGGTTCATAGAATCATAGGGTTATGTGCGAGACAGCGGATGTTGTTCACAACCGGATCAACCGGGGCAGCGCCCGGCCACACACGCTCATCGAAAGGGTTCGGCTGAAAAGAACCGGTTTAAGGGGTATTGGGATGTGCCAGACTGGAGACGGGCACGTCAGATGATTTTAAGTTAGCACGGGATCCAGCCGGCGTCCAGTCCCGGATGGGGCGCGCGGCTCACAGGTTGCTGTCGAGGAAGGCGGAGAGCTGGCTCTTGGAGACGGCGCCGACCTTGGTGGCCTCGACGTTTCCGTCCTTGAACAGCATCAGCGTCGGGATGCCCCGAATGCCGTATTTCGGCGGGGTCGCCGGGTTCTCGTCGATATTCAGCTTGGCGATCTTGAGCTTGTCCGAATATTCCTGCGCAATCTCCTCTAAAATAGGCGCAATCATCTTGCAGGGGCCGCACCATTCGGCCCAGTAGTCGACCAGCACGGGCTGGCCCGACTTCAGTACGTCCTGCTCGAAGCTCTCGTCCGTGACGTGAACGATGTTGTCACTCATGGGTAAACGTCTCCGGGCCGATTTGGCCACCATTTGAGCGAAACTGATGTCCCAATGCAACCCTGAACCGACGGACACCGCAGCCCCCGCGAAAGCGGTCGAGCGGGGTCTTCTGACCGACCTGCCATTCACCAACTTGGGGCTCGAGCCGGCGCTCCTCAAGGGGGTCGAGGAGGCGGGTTTTGAATACTGTACGGCCATACAGGCCGAGGCGCTGCCGCAGGCGCTCGCCGGCGTGGATGTGGCGGGACAGGCCCAGACCGGCACCGGCAAGACCGCGGCCTTTCTGCTCGCGATCATGTACCACCTGCTGCGGCGAGAGCCGCCCGAGGAGCGCACCGCGCAGGACCCCCGCGCCGTGGTGCTCGCACCCACCCGCGAGCTCGCCGTGCAGATTTACGAGGACGCCCGTGTCCTCGGACGGCACACCGGTCTCAGCATTCGGGTCGTGTACGGGGGCACCGGCTATGAATCCCAGCGCGACGCCCTGCGCGAGGGCACCGACGTGCTCATCGGGACGCCGGGCAGGCTGATCGACTACTTCAAGCAGCGCATCTTCTCGCTCAAGCACGTGGAGGTGGCGGTCATCGACGAGGCGGACCGCATGTTCGACCTGGGCTTCATCCGCGACATCCGCTATCTCCTGCGCCGCATGCCCCGTCCCGAGGAGCGCCTCAACATGCTCTTCTCGGCCACCCTCTCGCTCCGTGTCCAGGAGCTGGCCTACGAGCACATGAATGCGCCCGTCCTCATCGACACCTCCTTCAATCGGATGACCGTCGAGCAGGTCAAGCAAACGCTCTACCACGTGTCCTCCGAGGAGAAGCTGCCCCTGCTCCTGGGGCTGCTCGGACGCACGGAGTCGGCGCGCGTGCTCATCTTCGTGAATACCAAGCGCACCGGCGAGAAGCTCTCCGCCTCGCTGGAGGGAAACGGGCTGCGGGCGGGCCTGCTCAGCGGGGACGTGCCGCAGCGCAAGCGGCTGAGCCTGCTCGAGCACTTCCGGCGCGGCGAGCTGCCGGTGCTGGTCGCCACCGACGTGGCTGCGCGCGGCCTGCACATTCCGGACGTGAGCCACGTCATCAACTACGACCTGCCGCAGAATGCCGAAGACTACGTGCACCGGGTGGGGCGGACGGCGCGCGCGGGGGCGGGCGGCGACGCCGTGACGCTCTGCTGCGAGGCGTACGTCTACTCCCTGCCCGACATCCAGGAATATCTGGGACACGCGATTCCCACCGAGAGCTTCACGGAGGACCTTCTGGTCACGCCCCGGCCGCCGGCCCCCCGCAGCCGGCGCCGCGCGGGGCGCCGGGGGCGGGACGGCTCCGGCGGGCGCCAATCCGCGGATGCGGGACGGAGGAAGCGCCCGCAGGGGCGCGGCCGCCGCTCCGGGCCGGGGCGCAGAGAAGGTTCTTCGCGAAACGCCGGGAAATGAGCGCGCGCACCTCCGCCTGCCGCCCGCAGGTTCAGTCGGTAGGGCGCGATGGAGCGCAGCGTGATCCCCGCGTCAAAGCCTCACCGATCTCCGGAGCCTGATTAACCACGAAACGCAACTATCATCTTGCGGGTCGGCGAGCCCTTGCTTTGGGTTCCAAGGCTTCGCGTTTTTCGGCGCGCGGGACGGGCCTCGCGATTCGACATCCTGTCTCAACGCTCGGAGCGGGCCATCCCTGGCCCGCTCCCTTCGGGCTTATCCGCCCCGCGCGCCGCGCTCCGCCAGTCACCCTTCGCAAGGGACTCGCCGACCCGCTCGGCGGCGTT
>CAZPFD010000383.1:0-2608 GCA_964585725.1 uncultured Ectothiorhodospiraceae bacterium
CTAGCCCAATGTCGACGAAGCTGGCGTCCGGGGGCTTGGGACACTTTCTTCGAAAAGTGTTTGCCGGCCTGTTTGCGATGGCGTTGTTGCATTAATCGGGCGCCGGCCCGCCTACAATGGCCAGATGAACAAGAATGATTTCATCTTCAAGTACAGAGTCCGCAACTGGCCAGCATACAACCGAGCGCTGGTGCGCCGTGGCGGTCTGACTTTTTGGATTGACGAGCAGGTGCTCTGGCGTTGGCGTCATGAGACGTGCGGCGGGGCCCGTGGGCGACCCCGAATCTACGCCGACGCCGCGATCGAGTGCGCGCTGGTGGTCAAAGCGGTGTTCCACCTGAGCCTGCGTGCGACGCAAGGATTCCTGGACTCGGTGGTGAGGCTGATGGGCGTCGAGCTCCCGGTGCCCGATTACAGCACGGTGAGCCGACGCCAGAGCGGGCTGACTGTGGGGTTGACTCTTTCACCGGGCAGTCAGCCACGCCACGTGGTGTTCGACACCACCGGGTTGAAGGTATTCGGCGCCGGCGAGTGGTATGTGCGCAAGTACTGGATGGCTCGAGGACGACGGCGCATCTGGCGCAAGCTCCATCTGGGCGTCGATGAGACCACGAAGGAGATCGTGGTGGTCGATCTCACCCCGAGCAGGGTTCACGATGGCCGCCAGCTGCCTGAAGTCCTGGATCGAACCCCGGGTGATATCTGTCAGGTTTCGGCCGACAAGGGCTACGACAGCCGGCAGTGCTACGAGGCGATCCTCGGGAGGCGAGCAACGCCGACCATCCCGCCGCGGCGCAAGGCGCGGCTGAGCGGGTGCGCCGACCCGCCACCGCCGCGAGCGGCCCGAGACGAGGTGCTGCGCCGCATCAAGGAAGAGGGGCGTTACGGGTGGCGGGTATCCAGCGGTGCGACCCGGCAGAGCTTAGCGGAGAACGCCGTATCGCGGTTCAAGGCGATGGTGGGAATCAAGCTCTGTGCTCGGACGCTCGAGAGCCAGCGAGTCGAGGCCGCGGTCAAGTGCCAGGTGCTCAACCGGATGGCGAGCCTGGGGCTCCCCGTCTCCGAACGAGTCCCTGCGTACTAATGCGCCTGTCACACAGAACTGGCGTTCGCGCCGAGACTCGACTAATGCAACAACGCCTCCGAGCCTAGCGAAAAGGGGGCGGCCAGTGCTATGGGAAATGGCTCGCCGTTTGTAGGCCCGGCGCCCCCCTCGCCGGGGGCGGTTTCTCAAAACCATTCCCCCCTGTCCCGAGTGTGTGACCAACGGGTCTGCGATCCTTTCGGTGCGGCCGGACACGGCGACTGCGCTGCCGCACGTTCCTTGACCCCGGCGCCCGGGCGGGCGCAAGCTTCGCACGTGGGTTTAGAACGCCACGGGCGCTGACGCCGAGCGCCTGCGCGTTTCAATGGAGCCGAAAGGGGGCGGCGTGATCATGGGTATCCCAGACTACTTCTCTTCCGGGGAACCGGCGCGCCTGATCCCGGTCGCGGCCGAGAGCAACAAGGAAGCCCGGGCGGCGTCAATCCTTCTCGCGACGCTGATGAGCGCGCCGCCCTTCGCTCGCGTGATGCTGGGATCGCTCGGCCAGCGCCTGGGCGCACGAGCGAACCTCGACTGTTACACGGAGGTCGTCTTCAAGGATGGGTTGGACGCCGCTAAGGCGCGCCCCGACGGCCTGATGGTGCTCAAGACCGGCGGCGGACGGGAATGGCACTGCCTCGTGGAGGCAAAGATCGGTCGCGCCGAATTGGAGACCGATCAGATCGAGCGGTATCTCTCTCTGGCCAAAGGTCACAAGATCGACGCAGTGCTGACCATCTCGAACCAGTTCGTTGCGTTACCAACCCACACACCCGTGGCTGTGTCGAAGAGCGCAATGCGCGGTGTCGATCTTTTCCATTGGTCGTGGATGTATCTGCTGACTCAGGCGATGCTGCTACTGGATGATCCCGAGTTCGAGCAACCCGATCAGCGTTATATCCTCGCCGAGATGGTGCGGTACTTCTCTCACCCCTCGGTCGGCGTATCAACGTTCGATCGGATGAACGCCGAATGGAAGGAACTCAACACTCAGGTCCAGACCGGCGCGAAGTTGAACCGGGCTGCGCCGCACGTGGAGAACTCGGTCGCCGCGTGGCACCAGGAAGTGCGCGACCTTTGTTTGCTGTTGACGCGAAAGGTCGGCCGTCCCGTCCGCATACGCCTCAGCCGCGCGCATTCCAGCAATCCCGTCCAGCGGCTGCGGGACGATAGCGCCCACCTCACCGACAAGCACGAGTTGACCTGTTCGCTCGACGTCCCTGACGCCGCCGCGTCAATTTCGGTCGTGGCAGATCTCGAACGTCGCAGCTTGTCCATTTCGATGGCGCTCATCGCTCCGCGGGACAAACGCCGCGCCACGAGCCGGATTAACTGGCTCGTTCGTCAGCTGTCCAAGGCAAACCCGGATGGACTGCACGTTCGTGCCATCTGGCCAGGCCGCGCGCCGGCGACACAAGCAACGCTCCTCGCCCTTCGGGAGGACCCATCGCTTCTCGAAGCCGAGAACCGAACGTTGGTGCCAACGCAGTTCGAGGTCTTACTGGTCCGCGATATCGCGGGGAG
>CAZPFD010000384.1:0-2585 GCA_964585725.1 uncultured Ectothiorhodospiraceae bacterium
CACGGGTGAGGTGGCCGAGCGTGCGCTGGATCTGCTGGATGTGGACGGCGCAGGCTTCGACATGATGGATCGCAAGCTCCTGCTGGCGGTGCTCCAGAAGTTCGACGGCGGCCCGGTGGGCATCGACAACCTCGCGGCCGCCATCGGCGACGAGCGCGGCACCATCGAGGACGTGCTGGAGCCCTTCCTCATCCAGCAGGGATATCTCAAGCGTACGCCGCGCGGGCGCATGGCGACGCGCAGCGCCTGGGCGCATTTCGGGCTCACGCCCCCGCCCAGCCACGTCGCACCGCAGGTGCCCGGTCTCTTCGACGACGAGCTGTAGCTGCCGCGGGCCGTGACGACGCAGCCGAACGATGACTTCGTCTGGCCGGTGCGCGTCTACTACGAGGACACCGACAGCGCGGGCGTCGTCTACTACGCGAGCTACCTCAGGTTCCTGGAGCGGGCGCGCACGGAGTGGCTGCGCAGTCTCGGGTTTGAGCAGGATGTGCTCAGGGAGCGGCACAACGTGCTCTTCGCTGTGTCGCGATTGACCATCGAGTACCTCCAGCCCGCCCGGTTCAACGATATGTTGACCGTCGGTGTTAGAATGCAGCGGCGCGGCCCGGTGAGCCTGACGCTCGCGCAGACGGTGCGCCGGGATCCGGACGCGCTGCTGTGCCGCAGCGAGGTTCGGATAGCCTGCGTCGCCGCGGATACGTTACGGCCGTGTGCCATGCCGGCATTTGTCGTCTCGGAGCTCAAACGTGACCACTGATCTGTCCCTGATCGAGCTTTTGCTGAACGCGAGCCCGCTGGTGCAGCTCGTGATCGTGATCCTGCTCGCCGCCTCCCTCATCTCCTGGACGCTGATCTTCCACAAGCGCATCGTCATGCAGCGGGCGCGGCGTGCAGCGGACGATTTCGAGGATCAGTTCTGGTCGGGCAAGGATCTCGTCTCGATGTACAATCGAATCAACGCGCCGCGCCACGAGGCGACCGGTCTGGAGCGAATCTTCCAGGCCGGCTTCAAGGAGTTCGCGCGCCTGCGCAATCAGGGTGGTATCGAGTCGCGGGCCATTCTCGACGGCGCAGAGCGCGTCATGCGGGTGGCGCTCCGGCGCGAGGTCGAGGACCTCGAAGGGCATCTCTCGTTCCTCGCCACGGTAGGTTCCACCAGCCCCTACGTCGGACTGCTGGGCACCGTGTGGGGCATCATGAATTCCTTTCGGGCGCTGGGCAACGTCCAGCACGCCACTCTGGCGATGGTCGCACCGGGGATCGCCGAAGCCCTCATCGCCACCGCCATGGGTCTGTTCGCGGCCATTCCGGCGGTCGTCGCCTACAACCGCTATGCCAACGATACCGAGCGACTGACGAATCGCTATGACACCTTCGTCGAGGAGTTCTCCACCATTCTCCAGCGCCAGACGCACGCCTGAACGGGCGTGTGCAAGACCGTTGCAGCGCCAGCCCCGGGAGCAAAGATGTTCTGCTTTTCCGCGCACGTATTTGCAGGCTTCAGCGCAAGCCTAACCCCCGCGCGCCTCGCCGCCGTTTGTATGAGCGCGTGCTGCGAGCCCGCGGGCCCCCGCGCACCGATGATGATGTCCTGAAGGTAAGCACCGATGCCGAGACAGCGCACTCGCCGACGGCCTTTGTCCGAGATCAACGTCGTGCCCTACATCGACGTCATGCTCGTGCTGCTGGTCATCTTCATGATTACGGCGCCTCTGCTCACGCAGGGCGTCGACGTCGAGCTTCCGAGCACGCCCGCGCGGCCCCTCAAGGACAGCCAGGAGGAGCCGCTGGTGGTGACCGTCGACAATGCGGGGCGGCTGTATCTCAACTACGGGGACGATCCCGAGTCCCCCATCGACGCCGAGAAGCTGCTCACGCGGGTGAGCGCGCTGCTGCGACATCGCCCCGGATTGCCGGTGCTGGTGCGCGGCGACAAGGCGGCGGCCTACGGCGACGTGGTGGTGGCCATGGCGCTGCTGCAACGCGCCGGCGCCTCCGGCGTCGGTCTGATCACCGAGCCGCCGGAGGATCCTGCCAGATAGATGCTGCGCCACCTTCTCGACAAGTTCTCCGCGGTCACGCTCGCCGTTCTGGTGCACGCCGTCCTGGCGGGGCTGCTGGTCCTGAGCTTCGAGTGGACCCCGGGCCTGCGCCAGCCGGCCAATCCCGCGGAGCCGGTGCGCGCGGTCGTGCTCGATGAGGCGGCCGTGCAGCAGGAGCTCGAGCGCATCAGGAAGCGCGAGCGCCTGGAGACGCGCGTGGAGCGCGAGCAGCTCCGCCGCCTGCAGGCGCAGGCCGAGGAGCTGCGCGATGAGAGCCAGGACGCGGAGGACCGGCTGCGCACGCTCCAGGAGAAGCTCGCGGAGGAGAAGCGGCTCCAGGAGCAGACCGCGCAGCTCAAGGAGCAGGAGGCGGCGCGGCTCGCTGAGCTGGAGGCGCAGAAGCAGGCCGAGACCGAGCGCGTGCAGCGATTGCGCGAGGAGCGCGAGCAGATCGAGGCGCGCAGACAGGCGGAGGCCGAGCGCCTCGCCGAGCTGATGGCCCAGCGCGAGGCCGAAGCGCAGCGCAAGCGCGAGCTGGAG
>CAZPFD010000385.1:0-2579 GCA_964585725.1 uncultured Ectothiorhodospiraceae bacterium
GTACATGGTCTGGATGGAGTCGATGACCATGACGCCCGGGCGCTCCTCGCCCGCGAGATCCAGGATGCGCTCGACCTGGGTCTCGGCCAGCAGGCGCAGCCCGCCCACCTCGAGCCCGAGCCGCCGCGCACGCAGCACCACCTGGCGCAGCGACTCCTCGCCGGTGACGTAGAGCGAGGGCAGAGCGGACTCGCGCGCCAGGCGCGCCAGCGCCTGCAGCAGGAGCGTGGACTTGCCGATGCCGGGGTCGCCTCCGAGGAGCACCACCGAGCCGGCGACCAGCCCGCCGCCGAGCACCCGGTCGAGCTCGCGCATGCCCGTCGGGATGTGCGCCTCGGGCTCCGCGGCCACCTCGGCCGCCGAGTGGATGCCCCCGCCCGCCGCCTCGCGCGCCGGTCCGCGCGCTGGGACACGCCGCGCCGTGACCGATTCCGCGAGCATGTTCCAGGCCCCGCAGCTCGGACACTGGCCCGCCCATTTCGGCGTCTGGGCACCGCACGACTGACACTGGTAGATGAGCTTTTCCCTGGCCATCGGATCACCGAGAGCACGTGCCGGCTTCATTCGAGGCGGCTCGTGCCGATCCTATCGCAGAGCCCGCGCCGGCGCCGACTGGAGGTCGGATCGCGGCTGCGCCTATAATCTCGCGCCGCTTAGTCACCGCCGCGCGGATGTCACCGCGGCCATCGCTTGACCAGCACGCCACTTCACAGGAGCACCGAACCGTTGGACGACGCCATCTCAGCGCACGGGGGAGAGCTGCGGCGCCTCATCGTGGATGAGGCCCACGCCGAGCGGCTCAAAGCGGAGTCGCTGGAGCTGCCCTCCCTCACCCTCAACCAGCGCCAGCTCTGCGACCTGGAGCTGCTCATGAACGGCGGCTTCTCGCCGCTCACCGGCTTCATGGACCGCTCGGCATACGAGTCCGTGGTCCACGAGATGCGCCTGCCCGAGGGACACCTCTGGCCCGTTCCGGTCACCCTCGATGTGGCGGCGGAGCTGGCGCCCACGCTCGCGCCCGGCGCCCGCCTCGCGCTGCGCGACAACGAAGGATTCATGCTGGCCGTGCTCACGGTGTCCGAGGTGTTCCGTCCCGACAAGCGGCGCGAGGCGGAGCATGTGTTCGGGACGACGTCCGAGCGCCACCCCGGCGTGCGCTATCTGCTGGAATCCGTGCACGATACCTACGTCGGGGGCGCGGTGGCGGGCATCCAGCTCCCGACCCATTACGACTACGAGGAGCTGCGCCATACGCCGGAGGAGCTGCGGCACCTGTTCACCAAGCTCGGCTGGCGCCGCGTGGTGGCCTTTCACACCAGCCGTCCCATGCACCGCCTGCAGCGCGAGCTGACCCTCGAGGCGGCGAAACGCGCGCAGGGCCACATCCTCATTCACCCCGTGGTGGGCGTCACCCGCCCCCGCGACCTGGCCTACTTCGCGCGCGTCAAATGCTATCAGGCCCTGGACCAGCACTACCCGCACGGGCTCACCACCTTGTCCCTGCTGCCGCTCGCGATGCGCATGGCCGGCCCGCGCGAAGCGCTGTGGCACGCACTCATCCGCCAGAACTACGGCTGCACGCACTTCGTCGTGGGCAGCGACCACGCGAGCCCGCGGGTCGGCGCCGACGACGAGGAGCGCGTCTACCCGCCCTACGCGGCGCAGGAGCTCATCGAACGATTCCAGGACGAGATGGCCATCCGCGCGGTGCCCTTCAAGCGCCTGGTCTACGCCCCCAAGCGCCGCCGCTTCGTACCCGAGGAGCAGCTCGAGGCGGGGGAGGAGGCGTTCTCGCATCTCTCCGACGCCGAGCTCGCTCGCCGTCTCGCCCAGGGCGACGAGGTGCCCGCGTGGTTCACCTACCCCGAAGTGCTGCGGGCGCTGCGCAAGGTGCATCCGCCGCGCAACCGCCAGGGCCTCACGCTGTTCTTCACCGGCCTGTCGGGGTCGGGCAAATCGACGCTCGCCAAGATCATGTACGGCAAGTTCACCGAGGCGGGTGATCGCCCCGTCACCCTCCTCGACGGCGACATCGTGCGCCAGCACCTCTCGAGCGAGCTCGGCTTCTCCAAGGAGCACCGCGATCTCAACGTACGCCGCATCGGCTTCGTAGCGAGCGAGATCACCAAGAACGGCGGCGTCGCCATCTGCGCCCCCATCGCCCCCTACGCAGCCACGCGCCGCGCCGTGCGCGAGATGATCGAAGCCCACGGTGCGCTCATCGAGATCCACGTCTCCACCCCGCTCGAGGTATGCGAGGCGCGGGATCGCAAGGGGCTCTACGCCAAGGCGCGCAAGGGCCTGATCAAGGAGTTCACCGGCATCAGCGACCCCTACGAGGCGCCCGAGGATCCGGAGCTGCGCATCGATACGAGCGATCTCACGCCCATGCAGGCGGCGCAGGAGATCTATCTGTACCTGCTGCGCGAGGGCTATCTCGATCCGCCCGATCCCCACGAGCCGTGGCCCGGCATGCGCGCGGCGGGCGATGAGTGAGGCAACATTCCGGTTCCTGATTGCCCACGAGCTTCCGCCTGGCGGGACGGCGGGCCCTTGCGAGGGTGACTGGCGGAGCGCGG
>CAZPFD010000386.1:0-2575 GCA_964585725.1 uncultured Ectothiorhodospiraceae bacterium
GCAGCGCCTTGACCGTCTCGCGCGCCAGCACGTGGGAGCCGACCGCCGCCTGGATGGCCACCTCGTACATCTGCCGCGGAATGACCTCCTTCATCTTCTCGGCCAGCGCCCGCCCGTAGGTGTAGCTCTTGTCGCGGTGCACGATGAGCGAGAGGGCGTCCACCCGCTGCCCGTTGATGAGTATGTCGAGCTTTACCAGGTCGGACGCGCGGTAGCACAGAAAATGATAGTCGAGCGAGGCGAATCCGCGGCTCACGGACTTCAGCCGGTCGAAGAAATCCACGATGACCTCGCTCATCGGCAGCTCGTAGCTGAGCGAGACGTGCTTGCCGGTGAAAATGACCTTCTTCTGCACGCCGCGCTTCTCCGCGCAGAGGCTCATCACGTTGCCCACGTAGGTGTCCGGCACGAGTATCTCCGCGTGCACGATGGGCTCCCGGATCTCCGCCACGCGATTGCTCGGCGGAAGCTTGGTGGGGTTGTCCACATAGCGGATCTCGCCCGCCGTCGTGGCGACCTCGTAGACCACGGTCGGCGCCGTGGTCAGCAGGTCGAGCCCGTACTCCCGCTCCAGGCGCTCCTGCACGATCTCCATATGTAGCATGCCCAGGAAGCCGCAGCGAAACCCGAATCCCAGCGCCTCGGAGGTCTCGGGCTCGTAGTGCAGCGCGGCGTCGTTCAGGCGCAGCTTGGCCAGCGCTTCGCGGAAGCGCTCGAAGTCGCTGGTCGCCAGCGGAAACATGCCTGCATAGACCTGCGGATGGATCTCCTTGAACCCGGGCAGCGGCGCCGGAGCGGGCCGCTCGGCCCGGGTCAGGGTGTCTCCGACCGGCGCCCCCTCGACGTCCTTGATGCCGGCCACCACGTAGCCCACCTCCCCCGCCCCCAGACGCTCGAGCTGCTGGCGCTTGGGCGTGAAGATGCCCAGTCCGTCGACCTCGTAGTCGCGCCCCGTGGACATGACGCGGATCTTGTCCCCCACGCGCAGGGTCCCGTTGAACACCCGAATGAGCGAGATGACGCCGAGGTAGTTGTCGAAGCGCGAGTCCACGATGAGGGCTTGCAGGGGCGCGCCCGGATCGCCGCGCGGCGGCGGGATCCGCTCCACCAGCGCCTCGAGCAGCTCCTTCACCCCGGCGCCGGTCTTGGCGCTCACCAGGAGCGCGTCGCTCGCGTCCAGGCCGATGATGTCCTCGATCTCGCGCTTGACCCTCTCGGGCTCCGCCGCCGGGAGATCGATCTTGTTGAGAACGGGCACGATCTCCAGGCCCTGGTCCAGGGCGGTGTAGCAGTTGGCCAGGGTCTGCGCCTCCACCCCCTGCGCCGCGTCCACTACCAGGAGCGCACCGTCGCAAGCAGCGAGCGATCGCGACACCTCGTAGGAGAAATCCACGTGTCCCGGCGTGTCGATGAAGTTGAGCTGATAGGCTCGGCCGTCCCGCGCGGTGTAGCGCAGCGTCACGCTGTGCGCCTTGATGGTGATGCCGCGCTCGCGCTCCAGGTCCATGGAGTCCAGCACCTGCTCGGCCATCTCCCGTTCGCTCAGCGCCCCGCAGAGCTGGATGAATCGGTCGGCGAGGGTGGACTTTCCGTGGTCGATGTGAGCGACGATGGAGAAGTTCCGGATGTGCTCCATGAACAGGTTGGGATCAGCAGGGACGCGCCGTGCGCTGATACTGCGTACTCCGCAATCTCATGGATTGGGATGCGCTACGATGCGCGCCCGCGCGCGGGCGAGGCCCGGCGCGGCGTCGGGGATTCGCTCCGGGACGGACTCACTGGGGTTCCGTCTTGAGCGCCAGAAAGATCGGATTGCCTTCGCGCTGCACCAGCACGGACACGGCCTTGCCGTCGGGGAGCTCGGCCGCGAGCGTGGCGAAGTGCTCGCTGTTCTGCACGTTGACGCCGTTCAGCATCAGGACCACGTCGCCCTCGCGGATGCCCGCGCGCTGGGCGGGGCCGGGGCTCACCTGGGTGACGAGCACGCCGTGGCGCTCATCCTGGATGCCGTACTCCTCCCGCTGCTGCGCGGTGAGGTCGCTGACCGCCACGTTGAGCTTGTTGTCCGTGGCCGGGTCGCTGCTCTCCGCCGCAAGCTTGATGTCCTCCTCGTCGGGCAGCTCCCCGATGGTCACCTCGAGCGTGTGCGAACGGCCCTCGCGCAGGATCTCCACGGGCACCTCGCGCCCGACCCCGGTGCTGCCCACGATGGGCGGCAGGTCGGAGGACTCTTCGACCTCGCGCCCGTCGAAGCGCAGCACGATGTCGCCGACCCGGAAGCCGGCGTCCTCGGCGGGGCTCTCGGGCAGCACCTTGGCGATCAAGGCCCCTTCCGGGCGTTCCATGCCGAAGGACTCGGCGAGCTCGCGGGTCACGTCCTGGATCAGCACGCCCAGCCAGCCCCGCGTCACGTAGCCCTTGCTCTTGAGCTGCTGCACCACGTCCATGGCCACATCGATGGGGATGGCGAAGGAGAGTCCCATGAAGCCGCCGGTGCGGCTGAAGATCTGCGAGTTCACGCCCACGACCTCGCCGTCGAGGTTGAACAGCGGACCGCCGGAGTTGCCCGGGTTGA
>CAZPFD010000387.1:0-2572 GCA_964585725.1 uncultured Ectothiorhodospiraceae bacterium
GCGAGGGGATCCGGCGCGCGCGTGATGGGCCGTCCGATGACCAGGTGATCGGCTCCCCTGCGCACCGCGTCGCCGGCGCTCATCACGCGCTTCTGATCTTCCGGCGCGGCGCCCTGCGCCCGGATGCCCGGCGTGACCAGTCGAAAGGGAGGCGGCAGCTCGCGGCGCAGCGCCTCCAGCTCCTCGGGAGAGCACACCACCCCGTCCACGCCGCACTCGTGTGCGAGGCGCGCGAGCCGCAGCGCGGCGTCCGCGGGCGGGCCGGCCTGTCCGACCTCGGCCAGATCGGGCTCGCCGAGGCTGGTGAGCACCGTGACCGCGACCACCAGCGGCCTCGGGCGCAGATGCGAGACGCCCTCCATGGCCGCGGCCAGCATCGCGCGGCCGCCGGCCGCGTGCACCGTGAGCAGCCACGCGCCCAGCTCACCCGCGGCGCGGCAACCGGCAGCGACCGTGTTCGGTATGTCGTGGAACTTGAGATCGAGGAAGACGGGGAGACCCAGATCGCGCAGCGCGCGCACGGATTCCGGCCCCGAGCGCACGAACAACTCCTGCCCCACCTTCACCGCGCAGCGCCGTGCATCGAGCCGCCCGGCCAGCGCGAGCGCCTCGCGCACATCCGCCAGGTCGAGGGCCACGATGATGCGCGGTTCCCCCCGCCCGGGACTCAAGAGCCCTCCTCCCGGCGCGCGGCGTCCGGCTCCGGCGCGTGCGGATCCTGCACGGGGGACTCCTGCACCCGCGTCGCCTGCGCATGCGGCTCCCGGGGCGGCGAGGCGGCCTGCTCGGTGAGGCGGCGCTTCTGCGCCCGCAGCTCGCGGCGCAGGCGCAGGATCACGCCCACGCTGGCCAGCATCCCGAGGAGTGCGCCGAGCACGAGGGTCAGCGCCAGGAGCCAGGCCAGGGCCACCTCCACGCTGCCCACGAAGTAGTGAAACGTCACGGGATCCTTGTTCTCGACCGCGAAGCTCACCCCGAAGACGATGATGACCAGCAGCAACAGGAGGTAGAGAAAGCGCATCATCGGTTCTCACGAGCCGCTGCCCGGCCTTCGGTCCGTACACGCAACAACGGCATGCCCCACCGCCGTGGAACATGCCGTTGCGGCTTCCGTGACGCGCGGCCGCTAGGAGCGTGTAGGGCATTGGCGGCCGTAGCGAGGGAGTGGGAGAGCGTTCCAGATTTTCGGGGACGGAGGGAGCATAGCCGTAGCTATGTGACCGGAAGTCTCCCGGAAATCTGGGACGCTCTCCCGCTTCCGCAGTAGGTCGTTCAATGCCCTACACGCTCCTAGCGGACCACGTTCTTCGCGCGCGACTCCCCGAGGCTCGTGGAGCTGCCCAGCTCGTTCTCCACCGCCTCCTCTGCCTCACGGCGCCCGGAGTCCTTGTCCGCGGAGCTCTTGTCCGTATTATTGTCCACCCGCTCGCGCAGCTCCTTGCCCGGCTTGAAATGCGGCACGTGCTTGGGCGGCAGCGATACCGGCGCTCCGGTCTTCGGATTGCGACCCACGCGGCCCGGACGGTAGTGCAGCGAGAAGCTGCCGAACCCCCGAATCTCAATGCGCTCCCCGCTCGCCAGCTGCTGGGCCATGTGTTCCAGGATGGTCTTGACCGCGAGCTCCACGTCCCGATACGCGAGCTGGGGTTGCTTGGCGGCAATCCGCTCGATCAACTCCGACTTCGTCATCGCATCGAATCCCGTGAGTGAATCATGCCCCGGTGCGCCGCCGAACGGCCGCTGTCATCCGGCGAACGCCTGCGGCGCCGCGGTGCGATCACTTCTTGTTATCCATCTGCTCCTTCATGATGTCGCCGAGCGTCGTCGTCCCGGCGGAGGAAGTCGGGCTGTACTCCTGCACGGCCGCCGCCTCCTCTTCGTTCTCCTTGGCCTTGACCGAGAGCGAGATGGTCCGCTTCTTGCGATCCACGCCTACGAACTTGGCCTCGAGCTTGTCGCCCACGTTCACCACGCTGCGGGCGTCATCGACGCGCTCGCGCTTGA
Organism: uncultured Ectothiorhodospiraceae bacterium; assembly: GCA_964585725.1. GTDB lineage: Bacteria > Pseudomonadota > Gammaproteobacteria > HK1 > HK1 > CAZPFD01. The sequence continues at coordinate 2,005 of CAZPFD010000387.1, forward strand.
GCTCCGAAGCGCGCACGTGGCCTTCCACGCCGTCGGCGAGCTCCACCACGGCGCCGCGCGCATCAACGTCCTTGATCACGCCCTCGACGACGCTCCCTTTCGGGTGCCCCGACAGGAAGGCGGAGAACGGATCCTGGTCGAGCTGCTTGATGCCGAGCGAGATGCGCTCCCGCTCCGCGTCCACCGCCAGCACCACGGTCTCGATCTCGTCGCCCTTCTTGTACTTGCGGATGGCCTCCTCCCCGGCCTCGTTCCACGAGATGTCGGAGAGATGCACCAGTCCGTCGATGCCTCCTTCGAGGCCGATGAAGATGCCGAAGTCGGTGATGGACTTGATCTTGCCCGACACGCGGTCGCCCTTGTTGTGCTTCGCGGCGAACTCCTCCCACGGATTGGGCTTGCATTGCTTGATACCGAGCGAGATGCGCCGGCGCTCCTCGTCCACGTCGAGCACCATCACCTCGACCTCGTCGCCGAGCTGCACCACCTTGGTGGGATGCACGTTCTTGTTGGTCCAGTCCATCTCGGAGACGTGGACGAGCCCCTCGACGCCTTCCTCGAGCTCGAC
>CAZPFD010000388.1:0-2559 GCA_964585725.1 uncultured Ectothiorhodospiraceae bacterium
CAGGGTGCCCTCGACCTCGGGGTGGCCGGCGTGTCCGATGAGGATGCACTCGCGCCCTTCGCGCTGGTAGCGCGCCACCTCCATGTGCACCTTGGTCACCAGCGGGCAGGTGGCGTCGAACACCTGGAGCCCGCGCTCCTGCGACTCCCGGCGCACCGCCTTGGACACCCCGTGCGCACTGAAGATGACGATGGCCTCGTCGGGCACCTCGTGGATCTCGTCCACGAACATCGCACCTTTGCGCTCCAGATCCTCCACCACGTGGCGGTTGTGCACGACCTCGTGGCGGACATAGACGGGCGGGCCGAACAGCTCGAGGGCCCGCTCCACGATGGCGATGGCCCGATCGACGCCGGCACAGAAACCCCGGGGATTGGCGAGCAGAATTCGCATGTCGATCCTTATATCGGAAGGCGCGGCCCGAATCTCAACCCCATGTTAGAAACTGCCAGAGCAGGTGTCCACAGCTCGAGCACGAGCGTGGCATGCGATGATCGCCCCCTCAGCGCCGGTCTTTGCCGGCCGCCGACGGCGTCTCCTCGCGCAGGATGCTGATGAGCAGCATGACCACGCCCACGGTGATGGCCGAGTCGGCCACGTTGAACGCCGGCCAGTGCCAGGTGCGATAGTAGACGTCGATGAAATCCACCACCGCGCCGCGCACGAGACGGTCCCAGAGGTTGCCGAGCGCGCCGCCGAGAACCAGCGCCAGGGCGCACGAGAGCCACCGCTGCCGGCCCGGCAGGCGCGCCAGCCACACCACGATGAACACGCTCACCGCCAGCGAGAGGATGCTGAAGAACCAACGCTGCCAGCCCCCGGCGTCGCTCAGCAGGCTGAACGCGGCGCCGGTGTTGTGCGTGAGGGTGAGATTCAGGAACGGCGTTACTGCCACCGGCTGGTGCGTGGACAGCATGCTCGTCGCCAGCACCTTGGTGGCCTGGTCCAGCACGATGACCCCGCCCGCCAGGGCGAGCCAGGCCCAGAGGTGTCTCCTGCGATTTGTCATCGGTCATCGGTCATAGTGATCGCCCCGAAGCAAGGGCTCGCCGCCCTGCGAGGGCTGCTGAGGTTCGCGGGATCCGGCTCTTCATTAATGACGCGCAACCGATGACGACTTACGCAAAGCGCCGCTGCTCGCCCGGACCCTCGACGTTCTCCACGCAGCGGCTGCAGAGCTCGGGGTGCGCCGCGTTCGCGCCGACGTCGGCGCGCCGGTGCCAGCAGCGCACGCACTTGCGCTGGCGCGAGGGCTCGACCCACAGCCACAGCTCGCGCTCGCCGGCGAGCGCGGCCCGGGTCGCGTCCTGCGGGCGCTCGGCCAGGGGATGCACGCGCGCCTCGGAGGTGATGAGCACGAAGCGCAGCTCGTCGCCCAGGCGGCGCAGGCGCGCGAGCAGCGTCTCGTCGCAGTAGAGCCCGACCTCGGCGTCGAGGGCGGCGCCGATGTGCCCCGCCGCGCGCAGCTCCTCCAGGCGCTTGTTGACCGCGTCGCGCACCTCGCGCACGCTCTCCCAGAAGCCCATGTCGAGCTCGCCGCCCTCGAGCGGAAAGAGCTCCTCGTACCACGTCTCCAGAAACACCGTCTCCGAGCGCTCCCCCGGGACCAGGCGCCAGATCTCCTCCGCGGTGAAGCTCAGGATGGGCGCGAGCCAGCGCGCGAGCGCCTCCACCACGTGATACATGGCGCTCTGCGCCGAGCGCCGCGCCAGGCTGTCGGCGCGCGTGGTGTAGAGCCGGTCCTTGAGGATGTCGAGGTAGAACGCCGACATGTCGAGGGCGCAGAAGTTGTGCACCTTCTGGTACACGAGGTGGAACTGGTTGGCGTCGTAGGCGCGGCGAAGCTCGTCCTGGAGCTGGTGCGCCCGCGCCACGGCCCACCGGTCGAGCGCCAGCATCTCCCCCGCCGCCACCCGATGGCTGTGCGGATCGAAGCCGTCGAGATTCCCGAGCAGAAAGCGCGCGGTGTTGCGCATGCGCCGGTAGGTGTCCGCCATGCGCTTCAGGATCTCGCCGGAGACGTTCATCTCCGCGCGGTAGTCGGCAGCCGCCACCCACAGCCGCAGCACGTCCGCACCGAGCGTGCTCACCACCTCCTGGGGCACGACCACGTTGCCCCGCGACTTCGACATCTTGTGGCCCTCGGCGTCCACGATGAAACCGTGGGTGAGCACGCCGCGGTAGGGCGCGCAGTCGTTGATCGCGACCGAGGCGAGGAGCGAGGACTGAAACCAGCCGCGGTGCTGGTCCGAGCCCTCGAGGTAGAGCTCCGCGGGGAAGTGCAGCTCGGAGCGCCGCTTGAGTACCGAGAAGTGCGTGGTGCCCGAGTCGAACCACACGTCCAGCGTGTCGTCGACCTTCTCGTAGCGCGCCGCGTCCGCACCGAGCAGATCCTGGGCCGTGAGCGCGAACCAGGCGTCGATGCCCCCCTGCTCGACGCGCTTGGCGACCTCCTCCACCAGGCGCGGCGTCTCCGGGTGCAGCGCACCGGTGTCCTTGTTCACGAACAGCGCGATGGGCACGCCCCAGGTGCGCTGGCGCGAGATGCACCAGTCGGGC
>CAZPFD010000389.1:0-2558 GCA_964585725.1 uncultured Ectothiorhodospiraceae bacterium
TCCAGGGGTTTGCGCCGGTCACGAAGCCGACGTGGCCGCCTCCCTCGGTCAGCTCCAGCGTCGTGGTCGGGGACAGCTCCTCGGGATCGGGGATCACGTCCGGATCCATGAACGGATCATCGCGCGCGTGCACGATGAGGGTGGGGACGCGGATGCTTCGCAGGAAGGGCCGGCTGCTGGAGCGGCGGTAATAGTCTTCCGCATCGGTGAAGCCGTGTAAGGGCGCGGTGACGTGGTCGTCGAAGCTTCGAAACGTACGCCAGCGCCGCATCGCGCCGAGATCGATGGGAGCCGGCCGCCGCGCGAACTTGCGGCGGAGCCCGGCGCGCATGCTGTTCAGCAGCCACCACTGGTATAGCCGGGAGAGCCCGTGATCGAGGCGATCGGCCACGCGTCCCAGCACGAACGGCACCGACACCGCGACCGCCGCGCACAGCGGCGCGCGCGCTCCGCGCTCGCCGAGCCACTTGAGTAGGACGTTGCCGCCGAGCGAGTAGCCCACCGCCGCGAGGGGCGTGCGCGGCTCGCGGGCCCGAAGAAGGGTGACCAGGTGCTCGAGATCCGCCGTGTCTCCGGAGTGGTATCCGCGATCCAGGCGATTGGGCTCGCCGCTGCAGCCGCGGAAGTGCATGAGAACGCCTCGCCACCCGTGGCGGGCGAGCGCGTTCAGGGTCCCGCTGGCGTAGGGGGACTCGACGGAGCCTTCGAGCCCGTGCAGAACCACCGCCACGGGTCCCGTGTCCCGCGCGGTCCAGGCGAGATCGACGAAATCACCGTCGGGCAGCTCCAGCCGCTCGCGGCGCAAGGGGATGGCGGGGCGGCGCCGGAACAGCGTCTGCCACACGGTCTGGAGGTGGGCCGAGGACAGCCACCATGCGGGGCGAAAGCCGCTCGGTGCGCACTGTCCGGTCGCGGCACGGTCCATGGGTGAGCTCAGACTTCGTAGGGCAGGGGCTGGAGCCGCAGTAACGGCCCCGATGCGTCGCCGACGTGCAGCTCAGCCGCCTCGGCGGCGCTTATCTGGGCCACCGCGAGAAGCACGACCGTGCCGTTCCCGTCGCGCTGCGCGTTCACGACCGCACCGATCGCGCCTTCCCCACCCGGCGCGTGCACGGGGGCGCCGGGCTCGGGGGGGGCGCCGGTTTCGATCCGGGCCAGGTACAGACGGCGTTTGAGCCGCCCGAGGTGGTGTGTGCGGGCCACGACCTCCTGGCCGGGGTAGCAGCCCTTGGTGAAGCTCACCCCGCCCAGCGCCTGCAGGTTGAGCATCTGCGGCAGGAAGGCGTCGGTGGTGTTGGCGGTGACCGCCGGCACGCCGGCGAGAATGTCGAGCAGGGACCACACCTCGAGGCCCGCCGGGCGCGCATTGTTGGCCAGCGTCTGCCACAGGGGCTGCACCGCGTCGGCCGGACCCAGTGCCTGGACGCGCGGGCAGGGTCCGGGAAGGCGCACGAGGGTCAGCGACCCGCATTGCGTCGCGTCGTCGGCGCCCTCCGGGCAGGCGCCGAGCGCCCGGTGCAGGGCGTCCGGCGCGTTCGGGCCCGAGAGCCCGATGCGAACCAGATCGTCGCTGGCGTCCTCCAGCCGGACCTTGGCGCGCAGGATGTACAGGCGCAGGCGCGAGAGCGTGCTCTCGAGCAGGTCGCGGGGCAGCTCCAGATAGAAGGTGTCGTCGCGGTAGATGACGCGGAGCACCGCGAGCACGCGCCCCTTGGGCGTGCACCACGCGCTGAGCTGGCTGCGGCGCTCGGAGACCGCCGCGACATCGCTGGTGAGCAGATTCTGAAGGAACCCGGCGGCGTCCGGGCCCTGCACGGCGATCAGCCCTCTGTGGGACAGGTCCACCAGGACGTCGCGCTCGAGCACGGAGCGGCCCGCGTCCTCCGCGCTGCCGAAGGACGCCGCACCCGCCTCATCAAAGCGGGCGCCGGTGCTGCTCAGAAACCGTTGCCACTGCGGATTACTCATGCGCTGCATTCAAACCGGATGACGCGCAGGCCGCGAGGCGTGTGCCTTGGGGCCCGAATGAGCCCAATATAAACCACGAATCCGAAAGTGGCGCAGAGATGACTTTTCTTGCTTCGCTGTACCGGGCGCCGATCACCGCTCGTCCGCGGCGCAGGCGCGGCGAATGGCCCTCGCCACTCGTTCCAGCCCCGCATCGGGCGGCGAAGCGGTCTGCGTGATCCAGGCCAGGATCTCCTGGTCGGGGCAATCGAGCAAGCGCTCGAACGCCGCCTTGTCCGATGCCGGGAGCGAGTCGAATCCGCGCTTCATGAACCGCATCAGCAGGAGATCGAGCTCGCGCATCCCCCGCCGGCAGCGCCAGAGCAGCTTCGCATGTCCATCGGGCATGGCGGATCCACGACGCTGGCGGGCCTACATGGAGCGTTGCACGAGGCGCTTCTTGATCTCGGCGATGGCCTTGGCCGGATTCAGATCCTTGGGGCAGGTCCGTGTGCAGTTCATGATCGTATGGCAGCGATAGAGCCTGAACGGGTCCTCGAGCGCGTCCAGGCGCTCGCCGGTGAACTCGTCGCGGCTGTCGACGAGCCAGC
>CAZPFD010000390.1:0-2543 GCA_964585725.1 uncultured Ectothiorhodospiraceae bacterium
GGGCTTGCAAGCGGAGCAGGATGCGAGAGCGCCGCAAGTCGAATCGCGAGGCCCGTCCCGCGCGCCGAGAAACGCGGAGCCCCGGAACCCAGAGCAAGGGCTCGCCGACGCGGCAGGCGTAAGGTTTGCCGGCGAGTAGTTCAGGAAACCCGCGACCGGCGGCAGCGAAAGGGGGACGGTGAAGAGGAGGAGGCGATGCGAAAGTGGCAGTGCATCATCTGCGGATTCATCTACGACGAGGAAGCTGGCCTGCCCGAGGAAGGCATTGCCCCCGGAACGCGCTGGGAGGACGTCCCCGAGGACTGGACCTGCCCCGACTGCGGCGCCCCCAAGGCGGATTTCGAGATGGTGGAGATCGACTGAGAGGCGCGAGACCCCGCCGCGTGCGCCCGGGGCGCAGCGCCTTGTCTCCGGGGGCGGCCGTTGCGAGAATCATCCGAGGTCCTCATCCCGGACCTCACTGAAATCAGGGGGCGGATGACAGTGCCCGAGTTCGAGACCGTACGGCGCAGCTACCCCGCCACGCGCATGCGGCGCATGCGCCGGGATCGGTTCAGCCGCCGGCTCATGCGCGAGACGACGCTCACACCGGCCGATCTCATCTACCCCATGTTCATCCTCGAGGGCGAGGGGCAGCGCGAGCCCGTCCCCTCGATGCCCGGGATCGAGCGGGTCAGCGTCGACGGCTTGATCGAGGAAGCGGGCGCGCTGGCACGCCTGGGCGTGCCTGCGGTGGCTCTGTTCCCGGTGACGCCCGACGACAAGAAATCGGAGGACGCCCGCGAGGCCTGGAACCGCGAGGGACTGGTGCAGCGCGCGGTGCGCCGCCTGAAGAAGGAGGTGCCGGAGATCGGCGTGGTGACCGACGTCGCCCTGGACCCCTTCACCACCCACGGTCAGGACGGGCTGATCGACCAGCAGGGCTACGTGGTCAACGACACCACCGTCGAGGCCCTGGTCAAGCAGGCGGTGTCCCACGCCGATGCGGGCGCCGACATCGTCGCACCCTCGGACATGATGGATGGCCGCATCGGCCGCATCCGCGACGCGCTGGAGCAGGCGGGTCACCCGAACACCCGCATACTCGCCTACTCCGCCAAGTACGCCTCCGCCTTCTACGGGCCTTTCCGGGATGCCGTCGGCTCCGCCGGGAACCTGGGCGGCGGCAACAAGTACAGCTACCAGATGGACCCCGCGAACAGCGACGAAGCGCTCCAGGAGGTGGCACTGGATCTGGCGGAAGGCGCGGATATGGTCATGGTCAAGCCGGGCTTGCCGTATCTCGACGTGGTGCGGCGCGTGAAGGAGCGCTTCGGCGTGCCCACCCTCGTCTACCAGGTGAGCGGCGAGTACGCGATGCTCATGGCGGCCGCCGGGAACGGGTGGCTGGAAGAGCGCGCGGTCATCCTGGAGACCCTCACCGCCATCAAGCGCGCGGGTGCCGACGCCATCCTCACCTATTTCGCGAAGCGCGCGGCCGTCTGGCTACGCGAGGAAGCGCCCTGAGCGGGCACGGCCCTCGTCTCATCGGGCGGCACGCCGTCCTCGCAGCACCCCGGGAGCCGTCATGACCACGGACGTCATTCAGGATCACTACCGCAGGCTGGCGCAAAGCTACGACGATCTGCTCTCCTACTCCGGCGACTTCGTCCGCCGCGTCAGCGCCAAGATCGTCGACAAGCTGCGCCTGCATCCCGACGACGTCTTCGCGGACCTGGGCGGCGGCACGGGCATGTACACGGCGGACATCCTCGAGCAGGTGCCGCTGCGCCATGGCGCCACCCTGGTCGATCCCTTCGCGGAGATGCTGGCCAGGGTGCCCTCGGAGCTGCCGGTCCGGCGCCTGTGCATGGACGCCCTGGCCTTTTCCGAGCAGCCCGGTCACTACGACAAGATCCTCATGAAGGAGTCCGTGCACCACGTCCAGGACCGCCCCGCCCTGTTCCGCAACCTGCACCACCGGCTCAACCCCGGCGGTATCCTGCTGCTGGTCCACGTGCCTCCGGTCATCGACTACCCGCTGTTCGAGGCGGCGCTGGAGCGCGCCAAGACCTGGCACGCGGACCCCGATACGCTCACAGAGCAGCTCGAGGCGGCGGGCTTCGCCGTCGAGCGCGACGCGCTCGACTACCGGCACAGCGTGCCCAGAGAGACCTATTTCCGGATGGTGCGCAACCGCTACATGTCTCTGCTGTCGTCGTTCTCGGACGAGGAGCTGGCGGCGGGCCTGCGCGAGATGGCCGAGACCTATGCCGGCCGCGACGTGCTCGAGTTCAACGACCACTTCGACTACCTCACTGCAGCCAAGCGCCACCACACCCGCGTAGAAGGGCGGGATGAAATCCCGCCGGACAGGGGCGGGCGTCAAACGGGCAAAGCTCGGCCCCGCGTGGGGTCGAGGTTGCGGTGGTTTCGGGGTCGGCGACGGAGCGGCGCGTGTCCCGGGACCCAGCCTTGCGCCCCGGAAGCCGCCGAGATCTAGCTCCGCGTGCTCTGCGCTCGGTCCTCGGGGTCGTCGTCGCCGCTCCCCTCGCCGAAGCCGT
>CAZPFD010000391.1:0-2537 GCA_964585725.1 uncultured Ectothiorhodospiraceae bacterium
GTTGGCTGCAACCACCGGGGCGAAAGCCGCCGTGCCGGCATGCGCGGCACGCGCCATCGCGCGGAGCAAAAAGTGGTGTCAGACACTACTTTCACTTCCGCTCGTCTGTCTTGGAAGCAGGGTGCACAAGGAAAGTAGTGTCTGACACCACTTTTTCCGGGCCAAGGGCGGGCTAAGCCTACCACGCCCCCGAGCGCAACGGGAACCGCGCCCGGGCTGAGGTTTGCCGATAATCGGGTTTACCATTGGACGGCCTGAACGCGCCATCGAGACGACCCATGGCTACCGAGACCGAATCACCCGCCGCGCGCGACGCCTCCGGACGCACGCGGCGCAAGCACGTGACGACGCTGGACCGCGCGTCCATCGTGGATCGCAACTTCCTCGATTCCCTCGAAGGGTGGGACGCCGCAACGTCGCCGCGGACCCCGCTGCCCCCGGGGATCGCGCCGGCGGATCTGCTGGAGGTGTTCGAATCGCAGATGGTGTCGCGGCATCTGGACCTCGCCGCGCGGTGGCTGCGGGCGCGCAACGAGGGCTTCTACACCATCAGCAGCGCCGGTCACGAGGGCAACGCCCTGGTCGCGCGCGCCGCGCGCCACACCGATCCGGCCTTTCTGCACTACCGCAGCGGCGCCTTCATGGTGGAGCGCGCGCGCCGCGCTGCGGACGTGGATTTCGTCTACGACACCGTTCTCTCGTTCATGGCGAGCAGCGAGGATCCCATCGCGGGCGGGCGCCACAAGGTTTGGGGCAGCGCGCCCTTGTGGGTGCTGCCGCAGACCAGCACCATCGCCAGCCACCTGCCCAAGGCGGTGGGCACCGCCCTCGCCCTGGAGCGGGCGCGGCGGCTGGGTCTTTCCCTGCCGGTGCCCGCCGACAGCATCGTCGTGTGCAGCTTCGGTGACGCCAGCGTGAACCACAGCACCGCCGCCGGCGCCTTCAACACCGCCCAGTGGTGCGCGGCGCAGAATCTGCCCGTGCCCATCCTGTTCGTGTGCGAGGACAACGGCATCGGCATCTCGGTGCGCACGCCGCCCGACTGGATCCGGCAGAGCTTCTCCGCAAGGCCCGGCCTCGCCTACTACGCCGCCGACGGGTGCGACGCAACCGCCGGCTTCGGAGTATGCGCCCGCGCGGTGGCGCACTGCCGCTCCCGCCGCGCGCCGGTGTTCCTGCACCTGGCGGTGCGGCGCCTGCTCGGCCATGCCGGGAGCGACGTGGAGACCGAGTACCGCACGCTCGAGGAGATCGAGGCTACGGAGGCGGCGGATCCCCTGATCCGGTCGGCGCACCGGGTGCTGGAGGCCGGCCTGCGCACGCCCGAGGAGATCAAGGCCGATTACGAGCGCGCGCGCGAGCGCGTGCGTGCGGCCTGCGAGCGCGCCGCGGGCCGCCCGCGGCTCGGCTCCGCGGCCGAGGTGACGGCGCCGCTGGCGCCGCTGCATCCCGAGGCGGTGCACGCAGAGGCGGTGCGCGCGGACTACGCGCCCGCCCGCGAGCGGGCCTTCGGCGGCGCCGACCAGCTCCCCGAGCGGAGCCCGCCCAGGCATCTGGCGGTGAACCTGAACCGCGCCCTCTTCGACCTGATGGCAAAGTATCCGCAGGCGTGCGTGTTCGGCGAGGACGTCGCGCGCAAGGGCGGCGTGTACCACGTGACGCCGGGCCTGTGGAAGCGCTTCGGCCCGGCGCGCGTCTTCGACACCCTGCTCGACGAGCAGTCCATCCTGGGCATGGCCCAGGGCTGCGCGTACATGGGCCTGCTGCCCATCCCCGAGATCCAGTATCTCGCCTACTTCCACAACGCCTGCGATCAGATCCGCGGCGAGGCCTGCTCCATGCAGTTCTTCTCCTGCGGGCAGTTCCGCAACCCCATGATCATCCGCATCGCGGCGCTCGCCTACCAGAAGGGCTTCGGGGGTCACTTCCACAACGACAACAGCATCGCCGCCCTGCGCGACATTCCCGGACTGGTCATCGCCTGCCCTGCGCGCGGCGACGATGCCGCGGGCATGCTGCGCACCTGCGCCGCCCTGGCCCAGGTGGACGGGCGGGTGGTCGCCTTTCTCGAGCCCATCGCCCTCTACATGACCAAGGATCTGCACGCCCCCCGAGACGGGGCGTGGCAGTTCGCGTACCCGGCGCCGGGCGAGGCGGTGCCCTTCGGGCAAGGCCGGGTCTACGACGGGGACGCCGCCGACCTGCTCATCGTCACCTACGGCAACGGTGTGTACCTGTCGCTGCGCGCGGCACGCGCCCTGGAGGCGGCCACCGGCGCCCGAGCGCGCATTCTGGACCTGCGCTGGCTCAACCCGCTGGACGTGGAGTCCATCGCGCAGCACGCCCGCGCCTGCGGGCGGGTGCTGGTGGTGGACGAAGGGCGCCGCACCGGGGGCATCAGCGAGGCCATCGTCACCGCTCTGGTGGAATCCCTGGACCCGCCGCCGCGCATGCGGCGGGTCGCCGGGCAGGACACCTACATCCCGCTCGGGCCGGCCGCCGACCTGGTGCTGGTGTCCGAGGCCGACATCGTCGCC
>CAZPFD010000392.1:0-733 GCA_964585725.1 uncultured Ectothiorhodospiraceae bacterium
ACTTTAAAGACGCTTGCGCTGCTTGGCAAGGGCCGGCCGGGTGCTCACACCCGTGCGAGGCGCACCGGCACGCGCTTGCGTCCCCAATCGCCGGGCGGTCCATCGAACACCCCCGCGCACGCCGTGCCGCAGGCGAGGCAGCGCCCGTCGGCGGTGAGATTCCAGTCGTGCAGCTCGTACCAGTCGCGCACGATCAGCGCTCCGCCGCAGCCGTGGCAGTAGGTGGTGCCGCCCCGCCGATCGTGCACGTTGCCGGTGTAGGCGTAGCGCACACCGTTCTTCACGGCGATGTCGCGCGCCCGCGTCAGGGTCGCCGGCGGCGTGTGCGGGTGGTCCAGCATCTTGTAGTCGGGATGAAAGGCGGTGAAGTGCATGGGCACGTCGGCGCCCAGGTTCTCCACCACCCACTGCGTCATCTCCTCGAACTCCGCCTCCGAGTCGTTCTCGCCCGGGATCACGAGGTTGGTGAGCTCGAACCACACGTTGGTCTCGTGCTTGAGGTAGCGCAGCGTCTCCAGCACCGGCTGCAGGTGCCCGCCGGTGACCTTCCAGTAGAAGCGCTCGGTGAACGCCTTCAGGTCGACGTTGGCGGCGTCCATGTAGCGGTAGAACTCGACCCGGGGCTCGTCGCAAATGTAGCCCGCGGTCACCGCCACCGACTTGATCCCCTGCTCGCGGCAGGCCTGGGCGACGTCGGTGGCGTACTCCATGAAGATCACCGGATCGTTGTAGG
>CAZPFD010000392.1:743-2525 GCA_964585725.1 uncultured Ectothiorhodospiraceae bacterium
TCCATCTCACGGGACTTGCTCATGTCCCAGTTCTGGCAGAACTTGCAGGCCAGATTGCATCCCGCGGTGCCGAAGGAGAGCACCGACGTGCCCGGAAGGAAGTGGTTGAGCGGCTTCTTCTCGATGGGGTCCACGCAGAACCCGCTGGAGCGACCGTAGGTGGTGAGCACGACGGCGTCGCCCTGGCGCGCGCGCACGAAGCACAGCCCGCGCTGGCCCTCGCGCAGCTTGCACGCGCGCGGGCACACGTCGCACTGCACGCGCCCGTCCTCGAGGACGTGCCAGTAGCGGGTGGGATGAGCGTCCTCGGCCACCGAGCGCTCGCGAGCGAAATGCTCAAGAGGCATCAAATTCCCTTCTAAACTCAAATGATTACCGGGCCGTCGCTTCAACCGACAGACAAACCAATTATACTCCAGCACATGGACCCACGAGACGCGAGGGCCGCGCCGCAGCGCCCCCGCCGGCCGGCGGTGGCCGGCCTCTTCTACCCCGCGGAGGCCGAGACCCTCGGACGCATGGTCAACGAGTTCCTGGCCGGGGTGGACGCCGGGTCCTTCGTTCCCAAGGCTCTCGTCGCCCCGCATGCGGGCTACATCTACTCGGGATCGACCGCCGCAGTCGCCTACGCCCAGGTCCGGGCCGCGGCCGAGCGCTACCGGCGCGTGATCCTGCTCGGCCCGAGCCATCGCGTGCCCTTCACCGGCATCGCGCTGTGCAGCGCGGACGCCTATCTGACGCCCCTCGGCCCGGTGCGCATCGACACGGAGGCGAGCCAAGCCATCGCCCACGTGCCCACGGTGCGCATCCTCGATGCAGCCCACCTCCCCGAGCACAGCCTGGAGGTTCACCTGCCCTTTCTCCAGACGGTGCTGGAAGACTTCACCCTGGTGCCGCTGGTGGTGGGTGAGGCGCCGGGCGAGCACGTGAGCCAGGTGCTCGAAGCCCTGTGGGACGACCCGGCCACGCTGGTGGTCGTCAGCTCCGACCTCAGCCACTACCTCGATTACGAAACGGCCGTGGGGGTGGATCGGGCCACCTCGCGCGCCATCGAGGCGCTGGATGCGCATATCCGCCCGGAGCAGGCCTGCGGGTGCCGGCCGCTCAACGGGCTTCTGCATTTCGCCCGCGAGCGCGGCCTTCGGGTCAAGACCCTCAAGCTCTGCAACTCGGGCGACACGGCGGGGAGCCGCGATCGCGTGGTCGGTTACGGAGCCTACGCCGTCGCATGAGCTTCACGCCCACCGAGCAGACGACGCTTCTCCAGATTGCGAAGGACGCCATCACGGCCGGGCTCGAGGGGGGCCGGGCACGCGAGCCGCGTCCGGAGGACTACGCCGAGAGCCTGCGCGTGGTCCGCTCGAGCTTCGTGACCCTGCGCATCGACGGACGGCTGCGCGGATGCGTCGGCGGGATCGAGGCGAGGCATCCGCTGGTCCTCGACGTACACCACCACGCCTACGCCGCCGCATTCTCCGATCCGCGCTTCCCGCCGCTCACGGCCCCGGAGCTCCCGCAGCTCGACGTGCACCTCTCGGTGCTCTCACCCTATGCGCCCCTGCCCTTCGAGGACGAGGCGGAGCTGCTCGCGCAGCTGCGTCCGGGGGTCGATGGGCTGGTCATCGCGCTCGGCGACCGGCGGGCCACGTTTCTGCCCGCGGTCTGGGAGACTCTGTGCGAGCCGGAGGTTTTCGTCACCCATCTGAAGAAGAAAGCGCGCATCCCCGCCGAGGTCCGCTGGTACCAGGCGTGGCGCTACACCACCGACGCCATCCCCGCCCC
>CAZPFD010000393.1:0-2433 GCA_964585725.1 uncultured Ectothiorhodospiraceae bacterium
TAATCAGGTTCCTGAATGGTAACCCGGTGTCGCCGATTCGCGGCATCCGCCGGAGGCGGAGCACGCTTCACGAATCACCGGATTGCCGCCACGCGCGGATGATGAATGCCGCCACCGATCCCAGGCTGAGCACGCCTACCGCCAGGCCCACGAACAACGAATAGTCGAAGCGGTAGCGCCCGCTGGCGGGATCGTAGATGGTGCAGAGCAGCCGCACGCCGTTGACCCAGCCGTCCACCGTGGCGGCGCTGGCCCGGCGACCGAAGACGAGCTCTTTCAGGGGCTCCACCAGGGCCGGCGGGTCGAAGTCGGCACCGTAGACCTGACGATATACCTTGCCCTCGGCGTCGACGACCGTGGTCTGGGCCAGATGATCGAAGCCGTGCGGCGCCGGCTGGAAAACGAAGCCCAGCGCCTGAGCGAGGGCCTCCACGGTCTCGGCGTCGGTGCTCAGAAACGACCAGCCCGGCGCGTCGACCCCGCGCTCGCGGGCGAACAGCCGCATGCGCGCCGGCGTATCCACCGCCGCATCGAAGCCGATGGTGGCGACGCGAAAGCTGTCATCGCCGAGCGCTTCGCGGGCGACGCCCACCACGTCCGCCAGATGCCGGGTCAGCATCGAGCACGTGTGCTGGCAGCTCGTGTAGACCAGACTGATGACCAGGGGTCGGTCCAGGAGCTCGCCGATGCGCACCGGTTCGCCTCGTTGGTTGCGGAACGCGTGATCGCCGACGCTGCGCCCGACGGCCGCCTGGCTCCGGCTCAGGGCGGTGTCGCGGTCGAACGGTCCCTGGTAGGCCCCCGCGCTGCCGGCGATCAGGGCGAGAAGGACGAGCAGAGAGCGCACCGGCATGTCCGAGGCTCGCCTCAGACCCCCGCGAGGCTCGCTTCGAGCACGGCCGCACCGAGGAGCAGGCCGAGCTGCGCCAGCGAGGCGCGGAAGTTGGCCAGCGCGGTTTGGGTGCCGGGGCGTCGGGCGAGACGCCAGCTGGTGACGAGAAACCATCCGCCGCCCGCGACGGCGCCGAGCGCATAAATCCACCCCAGCCCGTAAGCGATCGGAACGAGCGACAGCGCCACCAGGGCAACGGTGTGCGCCAGGATCACGTAGGCGGCGGTCCGGGGGTCCACCACCGCGGGCAGCATGGGGATGCCCGCGGCTGCGTAGTCGTCCCTGAATACGAAGGCCAGGCTCCAGAAATGCGGGGGCGTCCACAGAAACAGCACCACCGCCAGGATCACGGGCGTCGGGGTCAGTGACGGGTCCACGGCCGCCGCGCCCGCGAGCACGGCGAAGCTGCCGGCGAGCCCGCCGAGCACGATGTTCAGCCAGGTGCGGCGCTTGAGCCAGACCGTGTACACCACCCCGTAGGTGAAGGCGCCGAGGAAGACGTACAGCGCGGAAGGGGTATTGATTACGAGCGCCGCGGCGCCGACCGCGACCGCGAGCAGCAGGCCGAGGCCCAGCGGCCACCCGAAGTGCGCGCGCAGGCGCCCGGTGACGAAGGGGCGCCCCAGCGTGCGGCGCATCCGCCGGTCGAGGTCGCGCTCGATGTATTGGTTGAAGGCTCCCGCGCTGGCCGAGGACGCCAGCACGGCGAGCGCCAGCACCACGACCTGCCACGCGGCGAGGCCGGGGCCGGGGGTGACGGCAATGCCGGCGAGCGCGCACAGGGTGATGGCGAACCCGATGCGCAGCTTGAATACTGAATAGAGCAGTTTGACGGTCTCGCTCATCGTTCGGCTGCGGGGCCCGTTGCCGGGCCCCGCCTGTCTCCTTGGCGGTACGGCGGGATGCGCCCCGCGCGCCCCGTCAGCGCAGCGGCCACACCTCGGAGAGGTATTTCCAGTTGACGAAGTAGTACAGGACGAAAGCGGTGAAGAAAACCGCGACCAACACCACCGTCCCGGGGATCTTGACGTCCTTCGCGCTGCCGTAGGTGCTGACCGCCGATTCGGCGCCGACACCGGCCGCCTTCACCGGCTCGATCCCCTCCAGGGGGCCCTCCACCCGCTTGCCGGCGAGGATCGAGGCCACCACCACCACGATGTACATGATACCGCCGATCGCCGCCAGGATCGCGAACAGACCGTTCATCCCCATCATCAGGAACGCGGCCCCCGGATAGTCGAACTGAATGACCGAATCGGCGAAGGTGATGTCCCAGTGCCGGCGCGAGACGCCCAGGGTGCCGGCGCCCATCATGAACAGCGAGATGCCGGCGGCGCCGATGCCGAACAGATAAGGCTGCCAGCGGGCGAGCCTGGGTAGCACGAGCTCGCGCTGAAAGATCAGAGGAATCACCAGATACGTAAGCGCCATGAAGGCGAGCGTCGTTCCCGCCACGACGGTGGCATGAAAGTGCCCCGGCACGTACAGCGTGTTGTGCATGATCAGGTTGATCTGCTCGGTGCCGAGCACCACGCCCGAGA
>CAZPFD010000394.1:0-2420 GCA_964585725.1 uncultured Ectothiorhodospiraceae bacterium
CGGTGGCCAGCGAGGCCTTGGTGATGCCGAGCAGCACCCGCTCGTAGGCGGCCGGCTGCTTGCCCTCGGCCGCGAGGGCCTCGTTGGCCTCCAGCACCGCCACGTACTCCACCTGCTCGCCGCGGATGAACTCGGACTCACCCGGATCGGTGATCTCGGCCTTGCGCAGCATCTGCCGGACGATGACCTCGATGTGCTTGTCGTTGATGGTCACGCCCTGCAGCCGGTACACCTCCTGGATCTCGTTGGTGATGTACTCGGCCAGGTCGGCGACGCTCTTCAGGCGCAGGATGTCGTGAGGACTGAAGGGGCCATCGCTGACGACTTCGCCCTTCTCCACCTGCTCGCCTTCGAACACCCCGATGTTGCGCCACTTCGGAATCAGGGTTTCCACCGGATCGCCATCGACCGGCGTGATCACCAGGCGGCGCTTGCCCTTGGTCTCCTTGCCGAAGCTGACCGCGCCGGACTCCTCCGCGAGGATCGCCGGCTCCTTGGGCTTGCGGGCCTCGAACAGGTCCGCCACCCGCGGCAGACCGCCGGTGATGTCGCGAGTCTTGGTCGACTCCTGGGGCAGGCGAGCGATCACGTCGCCTACGCCCACCGCGGCCCCGTCCTCCACGTTGATGATGGCGCCCGGCGGGAGCGCGTACTGGGCCGGCGTCTTCGTGCCGGGGATGAAGAGCTCCTCTTCGTTCTCGTCGACCACCTTGACCATGGGCCGCAGATCCCGCGCTGCAGCGCTGCGCTGCTTGGGATCCATGACCACGATGCTGGAGAGTCCGGTGACCTCGTCGATCTGATGCTGCACGGTGACGTTTTCCACCGCGTCGAGGAGGCGCACCCGCCCGGCCAGCTCGCAGATGATCGGGTGGGTGTGCGGATCCCAGCTCGCCACCGTGGCACCGGCTTCCACGGCATCCCCGTCGGCGACGCTCAGCACCGCCCCATAGGGCACCTTGTAGCGCTCGCGCTCGCGGCCCGCCTCGTCCAGCACCGCGAGCTCGCCCGAACGCGACACCGCGATGTAGCCCCGCGTGCCGTGGGGAACCACCTTGATATTGTGGAGTTTGATGGTGCCGTTGGACTTGACGGCAATGCTGTCCACCGCCGCCGCGCGCGACGCCGCACCGCCGATGTGAAACGTGCGCATCGTGAGCTGAGTGCCGGGCTCGCCGATGGACTGGGCTGCGATGACGCCTACGGCCTCGCCAATGTTGACCCGGTCCCCGCGAGCGAGATCGCGCCCGTAGCACGCGGCGCACACGCCGTAGCGCGTTTCGCAAGTGATGGGTGAGCGCACCTTGACCTCGTCGATGCCGAGGCCCTCGAGCCGGCTCACCCAGAGCTCGTCGAGCAGCGTCCCCGCGGGCACCGCCACCTCGTCTCCGTCGGAGGAGCGGATGGCCTCTGCCGTGACCCGCCCGAGCACGCGCTCGCGCAGCGGCTCGACCACGTCGCCGCCCTCGATGAGCGGCGTCATGGAGAGCCCCCCCGCCGTGCCGCAATCGTCCTCGACCACGACCAGGTCCTGGGCGACGTCGACCAGGCGGCGGGTGAGATAGCCCGAGTTGGCGGTCTTGAGCGCCGTGTCCGCGAGTCCCTTGCGCGCCCCGTGGGTGGAGATGAAGTACTGGAGAACGTCCAGACCCTCCCGGAAATTCGCGGTGATCGGCGTCTCGATGATGGACCCGTCAGGCTTCGCCATCAGACCGCGCATGCCCGCGAGCTGGCGGATCTGGGCCGCCGAGCCACGCGCGCCCGAGTCGGCCATGATGTAGATCGAGTTCAGCGACTGCTGGCGTACCTCTTTGCCCTCGGCGTCCTTGACCAGGTCCGTGCCCAGGCGGTCCATCATGGCCTTGGCGACCTGCTCGTTGGTGTAGGACCAGATGTCCACCACCTTGTTGTAGCGTTCGCCGAAGGTAACGAGCCCGGAGCTGTACTGAGACTCGATCTCCTTGACCGCCGTCTCCGCGCGCTCGAGGATGGACTTCTTCTCGGGCGGAACCTCCATGTCGTCGACGCCGATGGAGATACCGGCGCGGGTGGCATAGCTGAAGCCGGTGTACATCAACCGGTCGGCGAAGACCACCGTCTCCTTGAGCCCCACCTTGCGATAGCACTCGTTGATGAGAACGGATATGCCCTTCTTGTTCAGATTCCGGTTGACGAGGTCGTAGGAGAGGCCATCGGGCACGAGCTCCGAGAGCAGTGCGCGCCCGACCGTGGTCTCCACCATGCGCGTGCGCTCCTGGCGCTCGCCGGTGGCTTCGTCCAGGACCGCCTCGCGGATCCGCGCCTTGATGCGGGCGTGCAGACCGACCGCCCCGCTCTCGTACGCACGGCGCACCTCCGCCACGTCCGCGAAGGCCATTCCCGTGCCCGGCGCCTCCGCGCGCTCGCGGGTCATGTAGTAG
>CAZPFD010000395.1:0-2404 GCA_964585725.1 uncultured Ectothiorhodospiraceae bacterium
CAATGACACATCGTCCAGCGATGTGTCATTGCAAGACCTGACCCCTCAGTGATGACCCCTCAGTGATGACCCCTCAGTGAAGGGCCTGCGCGATCCGCCCGCCGTAGTGCTGCAGGAGAATGCCGGCGACGATGAGACAGAGGCCCACCACCGTGCTCGGAAAGATGGGCTCGCCCACGGCGAAGTGGATGACGACCAGCGAGAGGAAAGGGGTGAGGAAGATGAGGCTGCTCACCTGGGCCGTCGTGCGCGAGAGCTGCAGGGCCTTGAGCCACATGACGAACGTGATCCCCATCTCGAACAGGCCCACGTAGGCGCCTCCGAGCAGCCCCGGCGCCGCCGGGATGCGGATCTCGCGCAGAGCGAGCATATAGGCGGCGACGAACAGAAAGCCGAAGGCGAAGTTCGCACACAAGCGCGTGACCGGGTCGCGCGCGTCCTTCACCCCGTAGATCCAGTAAGAGGCCCACACGACGGTGCTGCCGAGCGCGAGGCCGACGCCCAGCGGATCGGTGAGGTTGAGCCCCGCCAGATCGCCGCGGGTGGAGATGACGAGCACGCCGCAGAAGCTGATGAGCATGGCCGCCACCGTCTTGAGCGTGATCGCCTGGCGCAACACCACGATGGAGAAGAGAACCAGCACGATGGGCCACGTGTAGTTCAGGGGCTGCGCCTCCTGCGCAGGTAGCAGGGAGTAGGCCTTGAACAGCACGAGGTAGTACAGGAACGGGTTCAGGAACCCGAGCACCGCGGAGCGCCCGAGGTCGCGGCGCGACCACGTGCGCAGCTCGCCGAGACGACCGCTCGCGAGGACTATGAGCAACAGCGCACCGGCGGAGAAGAGCGCGGACCAGAACAGGAGCTCCTCGCTGGTGAGGTGGCGCAGGCTCAGCTTGAAAGCGGATGCCGAGGTCGACCAGAGAAGAATGGTGGCGCCCGCGTAGAGGTAGGCCTGTGTCTGCCGCTCCATGAGGGAGGCGCGGCGCCTCAGGCAAGCAGGAACAGGGTGCCGAGACCGAGGAAAGTCATGAAGCCGACGACATCGGTCACGGTGGTCAGAATCACTCCCCCGGCGAGGGCCGGGTCGATGGAGAAGCGGCGCAGGATGAGGGGAATCACCGCGCCGGAGGCGGCAGCCACCACCAGATTGACCACCAGGGCGATGCCTACGATGATGCCGAGCGTCGTGTTGTGGAACCAGGCCACCGCCACCATCGCCACCACCAGGGCCCAGAGCAGGCTGTTGATGAGTCCGACCAGGCACTCCTTCGCCAGCAGCCATCCCACATTGCGCTGCCCGAGCTGCCCGAGGGCCATGCCGCGGATGACGACGGTCAGGGTCTGCGTGCCCGCGATGCCGCCCATGCTGGCGACGACCGGCATCAGCACGGCGAGCGCCACTACCTCGCCGATGGTGGCCTCGAAGAGCCCGATCACCCAGGCCGCGATGAAGGCGGTGGCAAGGTTCACACCCAGCCACAAGCTGCGTCGCCGCGCGGTGACGCCGATCGGGGCGAACATGTCCACCTCCTCGTCGAGCCCGGCCATGCTCATGAACGAGTGCTCGCCCTCGTTGCGGATCACGTCCACCACGTCGTCGATGAAGATGTGCCCGAGCAGGATCCCGTCGTCATCGACCACCGGCGCCGAGATCAGGTCGCGCTGCTCGAAGAGCTTGGCGACTTCGCTGTCCTTCGTCGTGGCCGGGATGCCCTTGATGTCCCGATCCATGACGTCGGCCACCTTGAGCTGCGGATCCTGCGTGAGCAACCGCGTGATGGGCAGCATGCCCTGATAGTGGTTGTCCCGATCGACCACCACCAGGCTCTCCATCTTCTGCGGGATGTCCCCCTTGCGGCGCAGGAAACGCAGCACCACACCGAGCGTGACGTCGCCGCGCACGGTGATGGTGTCGGTGTTCATCAGCCCGCCGGCCGTGTCCTCCGGGTAGACGAGCGCCGCCTCGAGGCGTTTGCGGTTCTGCTCGTCCATCGCCAGCAGAACCTCCTCGATGACCCGCTCGGGGAGGTCCTGGAGGATGTCCACGGCATCGTCGGTATCGAGCTCCAAGGCCGCTGCGGCGAGCTGCCCGGGCTCCATCTGGAGCATGCGCGAGGCCCGCACCTCGTCGCCGGCCTCCGCCAGGACGTCGGTGTGCTGCTCCTCGTCGATCTGCTCCCACACGATGTCGCGTTCCCGGTGCGGGAGTGATTCGAGCAGCAGCGCCACCTCGGCCGGGTGCAGATCGCGCATGAGGTCGCGCACCTCTTCGAGGGCGCCTCGCTCCAGCGCATCGTGCAGAGCCTCGAGGTGCTCCAGCTTGTGCTCTTCTTCAGCGACGTGGTTCATGGGATTTGGGGGCCCCCGGCGCGATCCACGCGCGCAGCGTGCGAATTCAACCGCG
>CAZPFD010000396.1:0-2400 GCA_964585725.1 uncultured Ectothiorhodospiraceae bacterium
GTACTCCAGCCGCTTGAGCCCATCGAGGAGGATGGGCACCACGTCCCGCTCCGCCTCCGCACCAACGATCCCGCACATTTCACGGCCCCCTGGGCTTTACCCGTCTCTGTTAAGTGGTGTCAGAGATGACTTTTCACGCTTCACAGCAAAAGCCATCTCTGACACCAGTTAACCGGTTAACAATTATCGATCGGAGCGGGCCGTTTGCTAAGCGGACTCTACTTCTTAGGCGGCCGCTTCCACCCCTCCACGGTCACCTGCCGGGCGCGCGACAAGGTCAGCTTCCCCGGCGGCACGTCCTTGGTGATGGTGGAGCCGGCGCCGATGGTGGAGCCGGCCCCCACCTTCACCGGCGCCACCAGCTCGGTGCCCGAGCCGATGAAGGCTTCATCCCCGATGACGGTGCGGTGCTTGCTGGCCCCGTCGTAATTGCAGGTGATGGTGCCCGCCCCCACATTCACGTCGCGCCCGATCTCGCTGTCCCCCACGTAGCTCAGGTGGTTCACCTTGGAGCCCTGGCCGAGGGCGCTTTTCTTGACCTCCACGAAGTTGCCGACGTGCACCCCCTGCGCCAGGGTCGTCTCCGGGCGTATTCGAGCGAACGGGCCGATACGGCAATCGGCCCCGATGCGCGCGCCTTCGATCACGCAGTGGGCCAGAATCTCGGTACCCGGACCGATCTCGCTGTCGGAGACGACGACGTAGGGCCCGATGCTCGCGCCCTCACCGAGCACGACCCGGCCCCGGAGGATGACCCCGACGTCGATGGCGACGTCCCGCGCCGCGACCACCTCGCCGCACACGTCGAAGCGTGCTGGGTCGCGCAGGGTGACCCCCTCGGACATGAGCCGCTCCGCTTCCAGTCGCTGCACGTAGCGCTCGAGATGCGCAAGCTGCGCGCGATCGTTGACTCCGAGCACCTCCTCGACGCAGCGGGGCGCGAAGGTGCGGATGGCGAACCCCTCGGCCGCCGCCATGCCCACCACGTCGGTCAGATACATCTCCCCCTGGGCATTGCCATCGTCGAGGGCCGACAGCCAGCGGCGCAGCGCCCCCGCGCGCGCCGCCAGGATTCCCGTGTTCACCTCGGTGATGGCCCGCTCGCCGGCGCCTGCGTCCTTCTCCTCCACGATGCCCACCACCGCGCCGGTCGAGTCGCGTCGGATGCGCCCGTAGCCGCTGGGATCATCCACAGCCACCGTCATCAGCGCCACTTCGCCCTCCGCCGCGCCGGCGGCTACCTGCGAGAGCGTGTCCGGGTGGACCAGGGGAACGTCCCCGTAGAGAACGAGCACCGTGGCGTCGTCCGCCACCTGGGGCAGGGCCTGCCTCAAGGCGTGGCCCGTCCCTCGTTGCTCGGGCTGCTCCACCCAGTGCACGGGCAGGCGGCCGAGATGCTCCCGGAGCAGGGAGCCGCCGTGCCCGTACACCACGAACACCGCGGCAGGCGCGGGATGCACCGCTTGCGCTCGCTGCACCACGTACTCGAGGAGAGTGCGCCCGGCCAGCCGATGCAGCACCTTGGGCAGCGAGGACTTCATCCGCTTGCCCTGACCCGCGGCGAGGATCACCACCACCAAAGACGACATGAGAGGCCTCCTGAGGCACGCAGCGGGTTGCGAGCGGCAACCGCGTGCATCTTACGCCCAGGATGGTTTTTCGTCCCGACCTGGCTGCACTTTGAGGGGATACGCCCGTCCGCCCTCCCGGGCCGGCGAGCCCTTGCGAAGGTTGGCCGGCGGGCTAGCGGCGCTGCTTGCGCAGGCGCTCGAGGGCGCGCAGCTGCGCCACCGCCTCCAGCCACTCGGCCTTGACCCTGGCATAGTCGATGTCGGCCGCGCGCTCCTGCATGGCCGCCTCGGCCCGCTCCTTGGCCGCGAGCGCTTGCGCCTCGTCCACGTCCTGGGCGCGCAGCGCGGTGTCGGAGAGCACGGTCACCACGTGCGGCTGCACCTCCAGGATGCCCCCGGAGACGTAGAAGGCTTGTTCCTCGCCCTCCGGCGAGCGGACGATGACCTCGCCCGGGCGCAGGTGGGTAATCAGCGGCGCATGCCGCGGGGCGATGCCCACCTCGCCCATCACCGCCGGCGCGAACACCATGCTCGCCTCCCCGGAGAAGATCTCCGACTCCGCACTCACGATGTCCACGCGTATGCTCGATGCCATGACCGGTACCCGCTCCCCGTGTGCTTACAGGGTCTTCGCCTTCTCCTGCGCCTCGTCTATGGTTCCCACCATGTAGAAGGCCTGCTCGGGCAGCTCGTCCATCTCGCCCTCCACGATGGCCTTGAACCCGGCGATGGTGTCCTTGAGCGAGACGTACTTGCCCGACGTACCGGTGAAGACCTCGGCCACGAAGAACGGCTGCGACAGAAAGCGCTGGATCTTGCGCGCGCGGGC
>CAZPFD010000397.1:0-2395 GCA_964585725.1 uncultured Ectothiorhodospiraceae bacterium
CCCCATCTCTTCGTGGGTCTCCACATGGCAGTGGAACTCCAGGGTGACATCGCGCGCGGGGGTGACGAAGCGCGCCGTCTGCGTCGCGGGTCCCGTGAACTCCAGGGTGAACATGGGGTTGAGCCCCGGCAGCATGAGTGCGTGGCGCACCGCGTCGGTGTTCTCGAGCACGATCTCCACCTCCTCGCAGGGCTCGGCGCGCAGCACGCGCGGCTCGAAGCCGAACACCTCGCCCTCGCGCGCGAACTCGACCCCGCCGCGCACGTGGAGGCGCCGGAAGCCTCGGGGCTCCTCGCACGAATCGGCCACGATCTCATGCCCCTCGAGGGTTGTGCGCCGCGGTATGGGTGCGAGGCTGGCGTCACGGGTTGGATAGTCGAACGCGCCGCCGACCGGTGCCTCCTCGGACCAGCCGTAGGCGTACGCTTCGCGCGCGGTGTGGAAGATCTCGGGATCGAAGACGGGCACCTCACCCCGGTAGAAGGCGGGGTCGAAAAAGCGATCGAGGCTGGTCGCGACCTTCGGCAACCCGTCTTCACCGATGAACCCCTCATAGGCGATGGTGGTGATATCCCCGCCCGGGTTGATCCCCTTGTTGGTCACGGTGTGCTCGACGTGATCGTGCATCAGCCACACGCCGGGCCCCGATGCGTAGGTGTCGTCGTCCCCCGTGCGCAGCTCGAGATCGACGCGCTGCGCTGCGCCGACGGTGAAGACGTCGCGCGTGATCGGTGCGCCGGCCGGCACGGGATACCCGTCGAGGTGGGTGAGAATCGGATGGTGGCCGTGGGTGTGCAGATGCATGGTGCGCGCACCGGCGTTGAGCACCCGGAGCTTCACCCGCTCGTCCGAGGCGACCTCGATCAGCGTGTCGCGCAAGGTGAACGGGAACGCGCGCCCGTTCAGCAGGAACACGTCGGGTCGGCGCCGGGTCGAATCATACTCGCGGTGCATGCGCTTCTCGATCTCGCGCGGGTCGTGGTAGGCGGCCGGGATCCGGTTGAGCCGCGTATCGATGTCCATGTACACGAGCGAGTACTCGCGCTGGTAATGCTCCATGGCGGCCTTCGTGAGGTCCGAGATACGCCCCGCCCCCGGCACCAGGTGGGTGAAACGATTGTCGGGGCGGTCGGGCTCGATGACGAGCATGCCGACGAGGCCCATTAGTACGTGCACGTCGGGCTGCACGTGACAGTGGTAGAAGTGGGTACCCGGGTTCCTGGCGACGAACTCGTACGTGAAGGACTCTCCGGGCTTGACCGCCGCCTGCGTGAAGTCGGGCACCCCGTCCATGGCATTGGGATGGATGGTCCCGTGCAGATGAATGGTATGCGGGAAATAGTGGGTGTTGCGCAGGTGAATCCGTACCCGGTCCCCCTGCTCGACGCGGATGGTCGGACTGGGGGCGCGCGCCGCGGGAACCATGCCGCGCCCTTCGGGCGCGAACACCCAGAATGTCACGAACTCGCCCGGATAGACTTCCTCCTGGACTTCGATGATCTCCAGAGCGATGTCGATCTCGTCAGGGTCGCCGTCACCATCGAGGTCGCGGCCGAGCTGCACCGCATCGGGCGCCACGCCGGGCAGATCGAGAGCCGCAAAGGCGCCCTCGTTCCAGCACAGAAGCGCACCCGCGAAGATCGCGCCCCGGCATGTGCTTGCGCCCATACCCCTCATCTTTCACTCGAAGGCGGCGCCGCGCTCGGATGCGCCTACTGGTTTTTCATGTAGTGGAAGTGCAGCATATCCGCCGCCAGAGCATGGCCGCGGGCGGCGTCCGCCTTGGCGATGGCGCGCGCGTGGTCATAGACGCCCTGAGGCTTCTCGTGATTGTGCCGCGCCCCCTCGAGCAACATCTTGGCGTCGTCGAGCAGGGCATGCACCAGCGCCATATTCTCGCGCTTCATCCGACGTTCCATGCCTTGCATGTCCTGCGCGACCTTGTCGATGGCGGCCTGCGCTTCCTCAAAGTGCTTCGGGCACTCGAAGGCTTTGATCTGCAGCGGGGCGAAGAGGAATACGGCCCCTATCAACGGGAGCAAAGAGGATTTCATGGCGCGTTCCTCCGTACGAGCACCCACGTCACGCGGTGACGCAGGTGGGAGCTGGGAGCGCTCGGCCCGGCAGCCTGCGGGGTCCGCTACTCCCAGTAAAGGATACGCGCGACCTTGCCATTGAGAAAGGGGTACCTGCTAACGATAAGCGTTCGCGGGTACCTCCGACCCCTTTTGCATCTTTTCCATCTCCCGGCGCAGGCGCACCGCTTCATTGGAGGCGTCGGCGGCCACGTCCGCCCAGCGCAGCGTCTCCCCCGCGCGCACCGCCCGGGTCAGGGTCACTCCGTGGGCGAGGCCGATGGGCAGCGCGTCCACCTCCAGGGATTCCGCCGCCGGCA
>CAZPFD010000398.1:0-2378 GCA_964585725.1 uncultured Ectothiorhodospiraceae bacterium
ACAATGACCTCGTACACCGCGAGCTGACCTGCGTTGACGATGCCCATGTCCATGCCCGCCTGGATGGCGTGGTAGAGGAACACCGAATGCATCGCCTCGCGCACGGGATTGTTGCCGCGGAAGGAGAACGAGATATTGGACAGCCCGCCCGAGATCTTGACGTCGGGCAGCCGCTCCTTGATCGCTCGCGTCGCCTCGATGAACGCGACGGCGTAGCCGTTGTGCTCCTCCATCCCGGTGGCGATCGCGAAGATGTTGGGATCGAAGACGATGTCCTGGGGCGGAAAGCCGACTTTCTCGGTCAGGATGCGATAGGAGCGCTCGCAGATGGCGACCTTGCGCTCGACCGTGTCCGCCTGGCCCTCTTCGTCGAAAGCCATGACCACCACGGCCGCTCCGTAGCGCAGGATCCGCCGCGCCTGCTCCACGAACGCCTCCTCGCCCTCCTTGAGGCTGATGGAGTTCACCACGCCCTTGCCCTGGAGGTTCCTCAGCCCCTCCTCGATGACCGACCACTTGGAGGAATCGACCATCACCGGCACGCGGCTGATGTCGGGCTCTCCGGCGATGAGGCGCAGAAACCGCGACATCGCCTCCTCCGACTCGAGCATCCCTTCGTCCATGTTCACGTCGATGAGCTGCGCGCCGTTCTGGACCTGGTCGCGCGCGACGTCCAGCGCCGTGTCGTAGTCGCCTTCGCGGATGAGGCGCGCGAAGCGCGCTGATCCGGTCACGTTGGTGCGCTCGCCGATGTTCACGAACAGGCTCTCAGGCCCGATAGTCAGGGGCTCCAGCCCGGAGAGGCGGCAGCGCACCGGCAGCTCGGGGAGCTCCCGCGGCGCGACGTCCCGCACCGCTTCCGCGATGGCGCGCACGTGCTCGGGCGTAGTCCCGCAACAACCGCCCACCAGGTTGAGCAGACCCGAGCGCGCGAACTCGCCGAGCTGCTGCGCCATGTCCTCGGGCGAGTCGTCGTAGCCGCCGAACTCGTTGGGCAGACCCGCGTTGGGGTGGCAGCTCACGTAGGTGTCCGCGACGCGGGAGAGCTCCGCCACGTACTGGCGCAGCTGCTTGGCGCCGAGGGCGCAGTTGAGGCCCACGCAGAACGGCGACACGTGGCGGATGGAGTTCCAGAAAGCCTCCGTGGTCTGCCCCGAGAGCGTGCGCCCGGAGAGGTCGGTGATGGTCCCGGAGATCATCACCGGGAGCCGCACGCCCTCGGCTTCGAAATAATCCTCGATGGCGTAGAGCGCCGCCTTGGCGTTCAGGGTGTCGAAGACCGTCTCCACCAGCAGCAGGTCGGCGCCGCCGTCGACGAGCCCGCGCACGGCTTGCGCGTACGCCGCCCTCAGATCCTCGAAGGTGACATTGCGGAAAGCGGGATCGTTCACATCCGGCGAGATCGACGCAGTGCGGCTGGTCGGGCCGAGCACGCCGGCCACGAAACGGGGCCGCTCGGGACTCGCCGCGCTTGCCGCATCCGCCGCCTCGCGCGCGAGGCGCGCACCGGCCTCGTTGAGCTCGCGGACCAGCGCCTCCAGCCCGTAGTCGGCCTGCGAGATGGAGGTGGAGTTGAAGGTGTTGGTCTCGACGATGTCGGCGCCGGCCTCGAGAAACTCCTCGTGGATCCTGCGAATGAGATCGGGCTGGGTGAGGCTCAAGAGGTCGTTGTTGCCCCTGAGCTCCTTCGGATGATCCGCGAAGCGCGAGCCGCGATAGTCCTTCTCCTCGAGGTGATGGTTCTGAATGGTCGTCCCCATCGCCCCGTCGAGCACGAGTATGCGCCCGGCCAGCGCTGCGCGCAGTCGTTCTTGCACCATCGACTCCTCTCCTCCTGGATTTCGTTCTCGTTCCGTCACGCCCGCGCCTGCAATCCGGGGGAGTCCGCGGGCGGCTGCGGCTCCGCCGGGCGCAGACCCAGCATGTGGCACACGGCGTAGGTCAGCTCGGCGCGGTTCAGGGTGTAGAAGTGGAACTCGTTCACGCCCTGCTCGCGCAGGCGCGCGCACTGCTCGGCGGCCACGGTCGCGGCCACCAGGCGGCGGGTCTGCGGATCCTCGTCGAGCCCCTCGAAGAGCTCGGTCACCCACTGCGGCACGCCGGCCCCGCAGGAGGCCGCGAAGCGCAGCAGCCCCTTGACGCTGGTCACCGGCAGGATCCCCGGCACCACGGGCACCTCGATGCCGGCCGCCCGCACCCGGTCGAGAAAGCGGAAGTAGAGCTCGTTGTCGAAGAAGAATTGGGTGATGGCGCGCACCGCGCCGGCGTCGATCTTGCGCTTGAGGTTGTCGAGATCCGCTTGCGGTGAGGGCGCGTCCGGATGGACCTCGGGGTACGCCGCCACGCTCAGCTCGAAGGGTGCGATGCGCTTGAGCCCG
>CAZPFD010000399.1:0-2367 GCA_964585725.1 uncultured Ectothiorhodospiraceae bacterium
CCGTATCCCGTAACAGGGTCAGCGGAATACTGACGCCGGCGCCCCCCTGCCGCCGACGAGCGGCCACCCGTCGCCTGCACGCCCAGTGTACAACCTTCCGACGTACACGACGTTCCTCAGTCGGATGGAAGATCAGGGGGTGACGATCGAACCGAAGACGTTCAGCGGCTTCACGGGTGAAGAACTCGTCGCTGTCGACCAGAAACTCGACCGTGCCGGCACCCACGTAGTCGACGGCCTCGGCCGCGCGCACGGCGGCGGCCAGCAGGCGCTGGCGAACCTCGTCGTCGAGCCTGGCGGCCGGGGCTTCCTCGATGATCTTCTGGTGGCGGCGCTGGATGGAGCAGTCGCGCTCGAACAGGTGCACGAAGCGCCCGTGTTCGTCCGCGAAGATCTGAACTTCCACGTGACGCGCCGGGGTGGCGAACTTCTCCACAATCACCCGATCGTCGCCGAAGGCGCCTCGCGCCTCGCGCCGTGCAGCGGCGAGAGCGTCCGCGAACAGCGCCGGTGCCTGCACCGTGCGCATGCCCTTGCCGCCGCCGCCGGCGCTCGGTTTGATCAGCACGGGATAGCCGATGCGCTCGGCGGCGCGCTTGAGCGTGCGATCGGACTGGTCTTCGCCGTGGTAGCCCGGCAGCACCGGCACACCGGCCTTCTCCATCAGCGCGCGCGCGGCGCTCTTCGATCCCATCGCCCGAATCGCCTCCGGCGGCGGTCCGATAAAGACGCACCCCGCCTCCCGGCACGCCACCGCGAAGGCTTCGCTCTCCGCGAGGAAGCCGTACCCGGGATGGACGGCCTCAGCGCCGGCGCGCGCGGCGGCTTGCAGGATCGCGTCCGCGCGCAGGTAGCTCTGCGCGGCGGGCGCCGGCCCGATGCGGTAGCCTTCTTCCGCGAGCTCCACGTGCAGCGCGCGCCGGTCCGCGTCGGAGTAGACGGCCACCGTTCGGATCCCCAGCCGGCGCGCGGTGCGTATCACCCGGCAGGCGATCTCTCCGCGGTTCGCGACGAGGATCTTGTCGAACATCAGGCGGCCCGGGCCGGCCTATCTCCAGCCGACCATCCACGAGCGGCTCGTCCCCCCGGCGGACGACATCCGCGCGCCGGGGCTCCGGGTCCGCCGCGCGCGGCCGCCGCGATCATTCTTCTCCCTTGACCCATGCCGGCTCGCGCTTTTCGAGAAAGGCCGCGATACCTTCGCGCCCTTCCGAGGATGCGCGCTGGTCGGCGAGGCGTTTGGCCGTGTCCACGACGACCGCCTCGTCGATGGGGCGCAGCGCCACCGCATTGACGAGCTCTTTGGAGGCGGCCATCGCGGCCGGCCCGTTCTGCAGCAGTCCTTCGCTAATGCGGTCCGCCGCCGCCCAAAGGTCCTCGGGGGCGACCACCTCGTGCACGAGGCCGAGCTCCTGCGCGACCGTTGCGTCGAAGCGCTCGGCGCTCAGGATGTAGCGCTGCGCTGCGCGGCGTCCGATGGCGCCGACGACGTACGGGCTGATCACGCCCGGGATGAGCCCGAGCTTCACTTCCGAGAGGCAGAAGCTCGCGTTGGTGGAGGCCACTGCAATGTCGCAGCAGGCCACCAGTCCCACGCCGCCGCCGAAGGTTGCGCCCTGCACCACCGCAACGGTGGGCTTGCGCGTGCGGTGCAATGTTCGCATCAGCTCGGCGGTCGCCTTCGCGTCGCGCAGGTTCTCCTGCATGGAGTATCCCGCCATGCGCCGCATCCACTTCAGATCGGCGCCGGCAGAGAAGCTGCGGCCCGCCGCAGCCAGCTGCACTACACGTACTTCGCGATTGCTCTCGAGCTCTCGTATCTGTGTGGTGAGCCGCGTGACCAGGTCGTCGTCGAATGCGTTGTGCAGCTCGGGTCGATTCAGGGTCAGGGTCGCCACGCCCCGGGAGTCGACTTCAGTCAGTACCGTGTTTTCGCTCATGGTTCACATCCGAAAGATGCCGAAGTGTGTTTCGCCGATACCTGCGTTAAGGCTCGCCGAGATGCCCAAGCCCAGCACCATGCGCGTGTCCACCGGATCGATGATGCCGTCGTCCCACAGGCGTGCGCTCGCGTAATAGGGATGTCCCTGGTGCTCGTACTGCGCGCGGATCTCCGCCTTGAAGCGCTCCTCGTCCTCGGCCGGCCACGTCTCGCCCCGCGCCTCCATGCCGTCGCGCCTCACCTGCGCGAGGACGTTCGCAGCCTGCTCCCCCCCCATGACCGAGATCCGGGCGTTGGGCCACATCCACAGCTGCCGCGGCCCGTAGGCACGCCCGCACATGGCGTAGTTCCCCGCCCCGAACGAACCCCCGATGATCACGGTGAACTTCGGGACGTTCGCGCACGCGACGGCGGTGACGAGCTTC
>CAZPFD010000400.1:0-2366 GCA_964585725.1 uncultured Ectothiorhodospiraceae bacterium
AACCGGAAAGCCCGACCATGGCGATATAGCGGCGCGCCACCTCCCGGCGCTCGCTCGCCGCCACCCCCCGCAGCTCCAGCCCGAAGGCCACGTTGCGCAGCACCGTGGCCCAGGGCAGCAGCGCGAAGTCCTGGAACACGAAGGCGCGCTCGGGCCCGGGGCCGCTCACCAGCCGCCCGCGCACGCGCACCTCGCCGGCGCTCGGCGCGAGCAGGCCGGCGACGATCTTGAGCAGCGTGGTCTTGCCGCAGCCGCTCGGGCCGAGCAGCGCGGTGAGCTGGCCTTCGGGGAAATCGAGATCGACGTCCTCGAGGGCCTGCACCCCGCCCGGGTAACGGTGGGAGATGCCGCGCACCTCGACGATGGAGGCGCGGGGCATCAGGCTTCCCTCTTCTCGGGCCGGAACAGCGTGATCTCGAGGCGCTCGAGCACCCCCACCACGATCGCTGAGAACACCACGATGGAGACGATGGTCGCGTACATCTCCGCGTACTCGGCCACCGATCGGTGATAGGTGATGAGATCGCCGATGCCGGTCGGGGTGATGAGCAGCTCCGCCAGCACGATGCCGATGAAGCCGGCCGCCACGCCCAGTCGCAGGCCCGCAAAGATCACGGGGCTCGCGTCCGGCAGGATGACCTTGACGACCTCCTGCAAACGCGTGCCCTGGAACGAGCGGCACATCTCGATCAGAGACACGTTGGCATTGCGCACCGCCTTGTAGGAGTTGAGCACGATGACCGGCACCGCCAGGATGCACACCGAGATCACCTTCGCCGTCAGCCCGATCCCGTACACGAAGGTGATGAGCGGTATCAGCGCCGCCACCGGGGCCGCCTGCATCACGATGAACACGGGGGTCACGAACCACTCGCAGATGCGCGAGAGGCCGAGCACCACACCGGTGGCGACGCCGAAGCCCACCGCTATCACCAGACCGACGGCGAGCGGCTCCAGGGTGATCAGGTAGGCCCGGGCGATGCTGCCGTCGGCGAGCATGCGCCCGAAGGCCTCCACCGTGGCGAGGAAGCTCGGAAAAGCGATGCTCACCGGCACCCGCCCGGCCACCTCCCAGGCGGTGCACACCAGCGCCACCGAGAGCAGGCGCCAGCCGAGCACACCGATGAGCCTGCGGCTGTTCTTTGCCCGCATGTGTTCTATGAAGGCATACGGATCTCGCGCCGCGCCCGTGCGGCCGCAGCCGCTGCCTGCGGCCGGCGCCGGACGCGGCGCGGGTGCGCTCGGTCGCTACACGCGGCCGAGCTTGTGCAGAGCCCTGTTGAGCGGCGCGAGGTCCCAGAAATCCTGGACCTTGAGCGACGCCGGATCCCCCTCGAGCTGGCCGGCGACGGTATAGAAGTCGAAGTCGTCGCTGGCCGCGTCGATACCCCCGTTGTTCGGGAAGGCACCGTTCTTGGTCTGCTCCTCGTAGTAGGGCAGGATCTCGTCCTCGAGGTCGGAGGGCAGATCCGGCAGCAGGTTGTACTTCTCGCGCTGCGCGACGACGTAACCCGGGTCCTCGTTGACGGCGCGCCACACCGTGAGCAGCTCTTCGACGAGGATGTCGACCGCCGCGGCGTTGCGCTCCAGGTAGGAGCGGTTCGCGTAGAGCGCCTCGTCGCTCGCGTCGACCCCTTCCATGGGCAGCACCATGAACTTACCGCCCCCCCTCTGCATGAGGATGCGGCGGTTGGCCGCGTCCACGATGGTGGCCTTGATGGTGCCCTTCAGCATGGCTCCGGCGCGCACCTCGGAGCCGGGCACGTAGCTCATGTTCGCGTACTGGATGCCGTGGCGCTGCGCCATGAGCTTCATGATCGCCTCGGTGCCGGAGCCGCGCGAGTGCACGGTCATGTCCTGCCCGTCCAAATCCTTCCAGCTCGCGTAGTACTCGGTGTTCACTATCGGGAAAAAGCGCAGCGAGGAGAGCTGGAAGAACATGCGGATGGGGGCCTTGACTTTCTGAAGCAGCGCATAGGGGGTGCCCACACCCACATCGGCCTGGCCACCGACCACGGCTTGCGCCGCCACGTCCTCGGACTTGAAATAGGTGACTCTGACGTCGACGCCGCGCTCGCGCGCGCGCTCGATGGCGATCAGGAAGTTGAGCGTCTCCACCGAGGCCACGTCGCCGAAGGCGATGTGCATGGACTCGGCTGCGCGCGCGGGCGCCGCGTGCATGGCGAGCCCGGCGGCGAGGGCCAGCGCGAGCCCCATCGGTCGAGTTTTTCGTGCCAATGTAAGCATTATCCTCCCTCCCGTCTAAGCGGCGCGGCGCCCTGGCGCCGTGCCGGGCGGCTGCGATCAACGGCAGCCGACGACGCCACAGGTTATCAGCGAACGCTACCCAGTCAAGCCGGCAGGGG
>CAZPFD010000401.1:0-2354 GCA_964585725.1 uncultured Ectothiorhodospiraceae bacterium
CCGGGCGCACGTCACTGTCCGCACCGTGCGCGTCGCCGCTCCCACGGCGGGGCCATAAGCCGTTTCGGCGGGATTGCGCTGGGTCCCGTTCCTCCTACGTCCTGTATTCGGGCAGGCTACCGCCTGCGAACGCGCAGTACGCGCCGCAGGGTCGAGTTGGCAGGTCTTTGCGACGGGATTGCGCTGCGCTCCATCCCGCCCTACGTCCTGCTACCGCGACTGAAAGCCGCTCCCACAGGTTTCGCTTACCGTCCGTGGTCCGTCGCGGCTGTGCCGCTCCTCCCACAGGCAGTCGCTTGCTAGTTGTATTGCGTGAATCCGCTACCGCTGCCGGCTTTCAATCCGAGGATATCCGGAACGAGCACGCGCTCGCCGTCGACTTCGCCCCTCATCTCTTCGTAGGCGCTGCGCGGGTCCGCGAGATCGGTCAGCAGGCACGCGTCGAACGGCCCGCACCGCTCCAGGGACCCCGCCACCACTTTGCCCACGAACACGCGGCCGGCGTGGTCCGGGTCGTACACGGCCACGACGTCGAGGCCCAGCTCCTGGGCGCGCAGGGATGCGATCTCCGCGAGCTCGGAGGCACCGCAGAACACGACGCGGCCCCAGCCCCGGCGCTTGCAGTGTGCGAGGGCCTCGAGGCACGACTCGCTCGCCCGGCGGTAGAACCCGAAGGAGTACGAGAGGTACTTGGCCGTGAGGCGGCTCTTCTCGGCGAAGCCCTTGGGCGTGAGGTAGTAGAGGTAGCGGTTCGCGGGGGCGTGCTGGATCTTGATGAGCCCTTTGCGCACGCAGCGCTTCAGATAGAGATTGGTGAGGCCGAGCGCCACGCCCGTCCGGCGGGCCAGGCTTCGCTGCGTGACGTCACTGCTCTGGTCGATGGCCTCGAGGATCTCGAGGGTCACCGAGTCTTCTTTGGACCGGTCGTCCACTACCGCGCGCTGCCCCCCGTTCAGCGGATGAACACTATAGGCACGAGATTCCCGTCAAGTCAATGTGACGCGGAGTTTGCCCAACTTCCGAGGCTCCTGGCGGGACCAGCCGTGCGCCCTACCCCGGGGCCGAGCCCCGGGCGGGTCGCGTCAATCCCCCGCTCAATCCTTTCTATCGGCGTGTCTGCGGGATCGTTTAGTAATTTCCTTCGGCTCTGCCGCGAACAAGGGGGAGACGCCCCTCGCGGGGCTGCCGGGGCCAGCTGAGGCCCGGATGCCCTATCGGGTCGGGGGAAAGGCGCTCCGAGGGCGGGTGGCCCCGTGCTCCGGCACCGTGGCCTGGGACCGGCGGGAGATACGGGCCGTTAGATCAGAAATGCCAGCGGGGCGAGGCGGCCTCGATGTACCCGGCGTCCACCTGGATGCGGGCCAGCTTGCCCGCGACCTCGAGCAGCAGCATCACCCGTTCCTTGCCGGTGCGCGCCTGGAAGATCGCCTCGTAGCCGGCCATGACGCCCTCGCAGATGCGCACCCGGTCGCCGGGCCGGAAGTCGGGCTGGGGCAGCACCTGCACGCCGCTCTCGTCCTCCCGCCCCCGAAGGGCGGCCACGAGGTCGTCGGGCACGCGCGCCGCCTCCGGGCCGAAGCGCACCAGGTTGGCGACGCCGATGGTGGAGCGGATGGGGCCCCAGTTGTCGCTCTCGTCACTCAGGTGGATGAAGAGGTAGCGCGGGAACATGGGCTCGACGATGGCGGTGAACCGCCCCTGCCGGCGCCGGCGGTTGCGGATCAGCGGCAGGTACGCCTCGTAGCGTTGCCGCTCGAGGTTCTCCAGCGCCAACCGCTCCTGCCTGGGCTTGCTGTAGAGGAGATACCAGTACCGCATGATGGCCTGTTTAGTAATCTTGTTACTTTTCGCCGACTCCCTACCCGCGAGACTAGAACGCGGGCCGGCGCTTATCAAGCTGTTCATTCGAAGGAAGTGACGCAAGCCACGTTCAGAGGCCGGTCAATGGGAAGTCCGGCGCTTGGAGGATACCCGTAACATTGCGCCGCCGCTGTCTCACCGGGCACCCGCCGCCACACACCCGCCAGCGCCGGCGTGGACAGCGGGACACGACCCGCCGGAGGGCGCCTACCCGCGGCCCACGCAGACGTAGCTGAAGCCCGCCTGGCGCATGATGCCCGGCTCGTAGACGTTTCTCAGGTCCACGAAAACGTTGCCCCGCATGCGCGCGAGCACCTCCGCCGGATCGAGCCCCCGGTAGGCGTTCCACTCGGTGAGGAGCACCACCGCATCCGCCCCCTCGAAGGTCTCGTGGATGTCGTCGCAGTACTGGATCGCACCCGGGAGCAGGCTCTTCGCAGCGGGCATGCCCTGGGGGTCGTGGGCGCGGATGGTGGCCCCGCGCTCGATGAGCG
>CAZPFD010000402.1:0-2332 GCA_964585725.1 uncultured Ectothiorhodospiraceae bacterium
CAATGCGAAGGTCAGGGGTTCGATCCCCCTCGGCTCCACCATGACCGATGCAATACGAGCCGCGCCCGAACGCGGCTCGTGTGCTTCTCAGCCCCGGTAGCTCAGGTGGATAGAGCAGCCGCCTCCTAAGCGGCAGGTCGTGCGTTCGAGTCGCGCCCGGGGCGCCAACACCCCGAGCAGTCCCCGTGCGGGGACCGCCGAGCTCGTAGCCGGCCGGCGGCACCATTTCCCGCTTTTGCGTTCCTGCGGATCCCGCCGCGTGAAGGAGGAAGGAATCATCCTCGTCGCCGATGGCGACGATGCCTCCGAGCGGCGGGTCGTGCCTTGGAGCCGCGACCACATCCGGCGCACCACCCGGGAAGCCGCCGCACCTGCCCTGCCGCGCAGAGATGCGGGCTAGCGGCGCCTTCGGCCGCGCCCGCCGCGCGCCTCTTCGAAGCGCACGCGCAGGGGCTTGCCTCCAAAGCTCTTGCCATCGAGCCCGGCCATGGCCGCCCGGGCTTCGTGGCCTTCCATCTCCACGAAGCCGAATCCCCGGCAACGACCGGTAAACACGTCGGAGACCACCCGTATCGAGCGCACCGTTCCGAACTCGGCGAACAGCGCGCGCACGCTCTCTTCCGAGGCATCGGTCGGCAGATTGCCGACGAACATTTTCTTCAAATCAAAGCCCTTCCATTTCGGAGTCAGAAAAGTCGCTTGCCAGCGGCGATGCGGGCGCCGCAGACGCGACGCTCCGCCTCGCTCGTCGGCCTCAATCAACCGCCTTGAGATTCTCGGCCGACTTTCTTCCGTCGCGGCCGGTCGCCAGCTCGTACTCGACCTTCTGACCCTCCCGAAGGGTAGACATCCCGGCGCGTTCCACGGCCGAGATGTGCACGAACACGTCCTTGCCTCCGTCTTCCGGTTGGATGAAGCCGAAACCCTTGTTGGGGTTGAACCATTTTACGGTTCCCGTCGCCATGCTCATGGTCTCCCGAGGTCTTGAATTTCCCGATACCCGCCCGTGGGTACCGGCAGTATGGGCTCGCGCAGGACTTGGCAGATGAGGTTTTCAGCCGGTCGCAGGGGACGTGACCCGATCAGAGATCGCTTTCCCGAATGATGATCGAACCGTCTTCTTCGTACCGCTCGTCCTCGATGAGCTTTCTGGCCGCCCTCTCTATCGCCGCTCGATTTTCGACTACCGCCTCCATGGGCGCCTCCGATGAAGCATCAAACCGCTCCTGGAGGATCTCCATCGAGATTCTGCACAGCACCCGTTTCTTGTTCACCTGTGCCGCGATGGTCGCAATCCTGGTGAGCGGATTCCAGCACTCGAGCAGAGGGAACGAAATTTCCGTTTCCTCGGATGAGAGGGTCCGGTATCGTGTGGGCTTCATACTCAGTCGCAGTCAGTGTGAACGGCAAAGTCGCCCGCGCGTAGGCCGCAGGCAAGCGCCAGTATGCCATACTTTGCCGCGCCTTGCACCGCGCGAGGCGGGGCGGCCTCATCGCCGATCCCGCAGAGCGTCCATGAGGGGCTTTTGCTGGCCTCCGTCGATCTCGATCATGGTCCCGTTCACGAAGTGGGCGAGATCCGAGGCGAGGTAGGCGCATAGGTTGCCCACCTCCTCGGGCTCGCAGATGCGGCCCAGGGGGATGCTCGAAGCGGCCAGGCGGTTGGCCTCCTCGACGGTGATGTTCATGTCCCGAGCCATGGCCTGGACGAGACCGTCCCAGCGCTCGGTACGCACCGGACCGGGATTGACGGCGACGAAGGTGATGTTCTCCTTGGCGTACTGGCCCGCGAGCGACAGGGTCAGATTCTGCCCCGCAGCATTGGCCGCGCCCGGCGCAATCTCCCAGTAGGAATGCTTGACCCCGTCGTTGCCGATGAGGTTCACCACACGGCCCTTGCCCTGACCTCGCATGTGGGGGACCACCGCCTTGGTGCAGCGGACATACCCCATGAATTTGAGCTGGAGCGCCAGCCCCCAGTCTTCCTCCGTAAGCCGCTCCAGCACGCCCCCCGGCGCGCTGCCGGCATTGTTCACCAGGATGTCGATGCGCCCGAAGCGCTCGATCACCGCCTGCACCATGGGCTCGACGTCCGCGGGATGGGTGAGGTCGGCGACGAACGGCGCCACCTCGCTGCCGGTCTCGCGCTGCAGCTCCTCGCTCGCCGCGCGCAGGCGATCCTCGTTGCGCGCGCAGATCGCGACCTTGCAGCCTTCGCCTGCCAGCGAGCGGGCGATGGCCTTGCCGATCCCGCCGCTCCCGCCGGTCACCAGCGCCACCTTGTCCTTCAACCCCAGATCCATCGCCTCTCCCTCCTTACCTTGTTCTGAAC
>CAZPFD010000403.1:0-2328 GCA_964585725.1 uncultured Ectothiorhodospiraceae bacterium
ACACCACGGGCTTACGCGTTTTTTAGGAGCGCAGAAACTCGGACGCGTCCTCCTCGGACGTGCCGCCGAACACGCCGACCAGAAGAATAACCTTGGTTTCGGGATCGGCCAGAAGCAGCTCCAGGCAACCCACGAAGCTCATCCCCTGCACGGGGTCGGCGCCGATGCCGATGCACGTGGACTGGCCGAGACCGGCGGTGCTGAGCTGCATGACCGCCTCGTAGGTGAGCGTACCCGAGCGCGAGATGACGCCGATGGGCCCGCGCCGGTAGATGAGCCCCGGCATGATCCCGATGTTGCACTCGCCCGGGGTGATGATGCCGGGGCAGTTGGGACCGATGAGCCGGCTGCTGGAGCCTTCCAGGGCTCGCTTGACCCGCACCATGTCCAGCACCGGCACCCCCTCGGTCACGCACACCACCAGACCGACGCCGGCGCCAACGGCTTCCAGCATGGCTTCGGCCGCGGACTCCGGGGGCACGAAGATGACGCTCGCCTCGGCCCCGGTGGCCTCCACGGCCTCGGCCATGGTGTCGAACACGGGTAGGTAGAGGTGTCGCGTGCCGCCCTTGCCCGGAGTCACGCCGCCGACCACGCGGGTGCCGTAGTCCATGGCCCGGTCGCAGTAGAAGGTGGCCTTGTCGCCGGTGAATCCCTGGCAGATGACCTTGGTCCGCGCGTCCACGAGCACCGCCATTACTTCGCCCTCCCGGCGGCCGCCTGCACCGCCTTGGCGGCGAGATCGGCGAGGTCGCTCGCGAAGGTGATGGCCATGCGTGAATTGCGCAGCAGCATCAGCCCCATCTCGGTGCTCGCACCTGCGAAGCGCACCACCACGGGCACGGGCACGGGCACCTCCCGCGCCGCGGTCATGATCCCCTCGGCCAGCACGTCGCATCGGGTCATGCCGCCGCCCACGGCGTTCACGCAGATGGCGCGCACGTCGGGGTCCTCCAGCAGATGGCGGAAGGCGGAGGCGACGTGCAGCCGGCGCGCGGTGGGGGGCAGATCCAGGAAGTTGGCGGGCTCTCCGCCGTGGAGCTTGATGATGTCCATGGTGGCCAGGGCGAGGCCCGCGCCGGTCACCATGCATCCGATGTTCCCGTCCAGCTTGACGTAGTTGAACCCGTGGCGCTCGCGCTCGAGGCGGAACGGGTCCTCGCCGGCCTGCGCGCGCAGTGCCAGCAGCTCCTTGTGGCGGAACAGCGCGTTGTCGTCCACGCTCATCTTGACGTCGAGGGCGGCGAGCTCGCCGCCGGCGCTGACAGCGAGCGGGTTGATCTCGATGAGAGAGGCATCCAGCCCGACGAAAGCCTCGTAGCAGCCTTTGATGACGCTCTGCGCCGCTTCCGCCTGAGCGCCGTCGAGACCGAGAGCGCCGGTCAGCTGGCGGCTCTGCCGACTTCCCAGACCCTCGTCCAAATCGACGGGAACCTTGACGATCTTCTCCGGCGAGCGTGCGGCGACCTCCTCGATGTCCATGCCGCCCTCGCGCGACGCGATGAGGGTGACGCGCCCGCTGCGCCGATCGACCAGCACGCCCAGGTAGTGCTCGCTGGCCACCTCCACCGCCTCCTCCACCAGCACCTCCTTGACCTCGATGCCCCGCGGGCCGGTCTGCGGTGTGACCAGCCGCCTGCCGAGCAGGCGCGCGGCGGCGCTACCGACCTCCGCCACGGAGCGCACGAGCTTGATGCCGCCGGCCTTGGCGCGGTCGCCCGCGTGGATCTGCGCCTTGACCACCCAGCGCGAGGCGGCGAGCTGCTCGGCGGCCTGCTGCGCCTCCTTCGATGTGCGTGCGATGCGCCCGCGCGGAACCGGCACGCCGTAGCCCGTGAGCAGCTCTTTGGCTTGGAACTCGTGGACGTTCATCTCGCGGGCGGCACGGTGAGGCGAGTTTCCCGGGAACGCAAGGCGGCGAGCTTTTTAAAGTATTCCAGTTGCTGGCAGCGCACAAGGACGCCCGGCGCAGGCTGCTGCCGCCGTTTGCCACGGCGCGGCCCGGTGGCATACTGGACTCGGGCGCCCGCCTTGCCTCTTGGCGCGGTTGGCTTGTGCTGGCAAACTACTGGTATATTGTGTGCAGTATAACTGCTCTGTGAAATGCCTGCTCCGCCGCACCGAGCGGCACAAATACAACAACTCTCCCACCGAGAGAAAGGAGGAAATGATGAGAATGTCAATAAAATCAGCGGGCTATGCGTCCGCTCTGGCGCTGGTCCTGGGTGCGGGTGCAGCGACCGCGCCCCAGGACGCGGTGGCATGGGAGCCCCAGCGTCCCATCGAGTTCGTGATCCAGACGTCGCCCGGCGGCGGCTCCGACATCTA
>CAZPFD010000404.1:0-2284 GCA_964585725.1 uncultured Ectothiorhodospiraceae bacterium
GGCATGGTGTTCTGGCACGAGAAGGGTTGGCTCGTGTACCAGGAGATCGCGGGCTACATGCGCGGGCTGCTGCGCGCGCGCGGCTACCAGGAGGTCAACACGCCCCAGCTCGTGGATCGCAGCCTGTGGGAGAAGTCGGGCCACTGGCAGCACTTCGGGCACATGATCTTCACGGTGACCACCGAGGAGCGCCAGTACGCCATCAAGCCCATGAGCTGCCCGTGCCACATCCAGATCTACAACCAGGGGCTCAAGAGCCACCACGATCTGCCGCTGCGCCTGGCCGAGTTCGGCTCCTGCCACCGCAACGAGCCTTCCGGCACGCGCCACGGGCTCATGCGCGTGCGCAACTTCGTGCAGGACGACGCCCACATCTTCTGCACCGCCGACCAGATCCAGGACGAGGTCTCGAAGCTCATCGATCTGGTGTTCAAGGTGTACGGGGATTTCGGCTTCGACGACGTCATCGTGCGCCTCTCCACCCGTCCCGAGCAGCGGGTCGGGAGCGACGAGATCTGGGACCAGGCCGAGGAGGCGCTCGAGCGCGCCCTGAACGCGAAGGGGCTCGACTGGGAGCTCGATCCCGGCGAGGGCGCCTTCTACGGGCCCAAGGTCGACTTCTCCCTCAAGGACACCCTCGAGCGCGTGTGGCAGTGCGGCACCATCCAGGTGGATTTCTCCATGCCCGGGCGCCTGGGGGCCGAGTACGTGGCCGAGGACGGCAGCCGCCACGTCCCGGTGATGCTCCACCGGGCCGTCCTGGGGTCGCTGGAGCGCTTCATCGGCATCCTCATCGAGGAGTACGCGGGCCGGTTTCCGGCCTGGCTCGCGCCGGTGCAGGCGACGGTGCTCACCATCACCGAGCGCCAGAACGAGTACGCGGCCGAGGCGGCAAAATTCTTGGAAAATCAGGGATTCCGGGCCCGCGCCGACTTGAGAAACGAGAAGATCGGTCTTAAGATCCGCGAGCACACTCTCCAGCGTGTTCCCTATCTGCTCGTGGTGGGCGATAGGGAGGTGGACAACCGTACCTTGGCCGTGCGCACGCGGGGCGGAAGGGATCTCGGGAGCCTGTCCTGGGAAGCTTTCGCCCAACGTCTTAGCGAGGACGTGGCGCGTCGCGGCCGAGGTTTTTTGGAGGATTGAACGAAAATCGCCGCCGATAGACGGAAATTCACACCCGAGCGGAAGAACCGCGTCAACGAGGAGATAACCGCCAGGCAAATCCGCCTGATCGACGCGGAAGGCACACAGGTCGGCATCATCTCGCGGGAGGAGGCGCTCAAGGCTGCCGAGGAATCGGAGCTGGATCTGGTGGAGCTCTCGCCCCACGACGATCCCCCCGTATGCCGGCTCATGGACTACGGGAAGTATCAGTTCCAGCAGCGCAAGCGGCGCCAGGCGGCGAAGCGCAAGCAGGCGCAGACGCATCTCAAAGAGGTGAAGTTCCGCCCGGGCACCGAAGAGGGCGATTACCAGACGAAGCTGCGCAACCTCAAGCGGTTCCTGTTGCACGGAGACAAGACCAAGGTGACCTTGTGGTTCCGCGGGCGCGAGATGCGGCACCAGGAGCTCGGGCTCAAGCTGCTCCAGCGCGTCGAGCAGGATCTGGAAGAGCTCGCCAAGGTCGAGCAGCAGCCGAAGCTCGAAGGGCGTCAGATGGTGATGGTTCTGAGCCCGAGAAAATGACTTAAAGGAATCGCGGACGGGTTACCAGCTATGCCGAAGATGAAGACCAACCGAGGGGCGGCGAAGCGCTTCAAGCGGACTGGGGGCGGGAAATTCCGTTACGCCCACTCGCACATGAATCACATCCTGACCAAGAAGCGTCGCAAGCGAAAGCGGCAGCTGCGCCCGCTGGGGGTCATCGCTCCCAGCGACGAGCACGAGATCAGCCGTCTGCTGCCGAACGACTGAGGAGCATCGGAGATGTCGAGGGTCAAACGCGGAGTGGCGTCGCGCGCGCGGCGCAAGAAGGTGCTCGCTCAGGCCAAGGGCTATTACGGGCAGCGGCGTAGCGCCTATCGGGTCGCCAAGCAGGCGGTGACCCGCGCGGGCGAGTACGCCTATCGCGACAGGCGCCAGCGCAAGCGCCAGTTTCGCGCCCTGTGGATCGTACGCATCAACGCGGCGGCGCGGGAGCACGGCCTGTCCTACGGCCGATTCATGCACGGCCTGAAGAAGTCGGGGGTGGCGCTCGATCGCAAGGTGCTCGCCGACCTCGCGGTATCCGACAAGACGGCCTTTGCGGCGCTCGCGGAGCAGGCGAAGGCCAGCCTCTGAC
>CAZPFD010000405.1:0-2259 GCA_964585725.1 uncultured Ectothiorhodospiraceae bacterium
ACGGGCGGCGGTCGAGTCAGCGAGCTGACCGAACCGACCGAACAGCACTGGGGCGACAGATTTCCACGGTTCTCGCCTGATGGGTCGATGGTAGCCTTTTCGCGCAGCGTTTCGATGGCGACGCAGGACGTATTCATCGAGCATGTGGGCATACCGACTCTGCCGGCGGTGCGCGAGGCGACCCGCGCGCTGCAGGACCTCGACATGCACCGCAAAGTCCAGCTCATCGTCTCCGGCGGCATCCGCACCGGTGCCGACGCAGCCAAGGCTCTCGCACTGGGCGCCGACGCCGTCTCCATCGGCAGCGCGGCCATGGTCGCCATCGGCTGCAACAAGCCGGTTTACGTCGAGGACTACCACAAGCTCGGCACCGAGCCGGGGTTCTGCCACCACTGCCACACCGGGCGCTGCCCGGTGGGCATCACGACGCAGGATGCGGACCTCGAGCAGCGCCTGCACCCCGCCCAGGGCGCGCGCTGGCTGAAGAACTACCTGACGACCATGGTGCTCGAGCTGCAAACCCTGGCCCGTGCCTGCGGGAAGACTCACGTGCTCAACCTGGAGCCTGAGGACATGGTGGCGCTCACCGTGGAGGCAGCGGCCATGGCGCAGGTCCCGCTGGCCGGC
Organism: uncultured Ectothiorhodospiraceae bacterium; assembly: GCA_964585725.1. Classification (GTDB taxonomy): domain Bacteria; phylum Pseudomonadota; class Gammaproteobacteria; order HK1; family HK1; genus CAZPFD01. The sequence continues at coordinate 628 of CAZPFD010000405.1, forward strand.
ACGAGCTGGATACCGGGCCGGGAGTCCGGTTGAGTAGAGAGCGCCGTGGTCGCGCGGCCGGGTCGCCCGGGCGCACGGCGCAAAAGAAAGATAATCCCGAACAGGCTGCATTCCACGGGATGGTATACAGGCGGAGCGGTCGTGCGCGATTGCGCAACGGCCGCACCAAAGGATCCCTCATGACAAACGACTACGCATCGAACGGGGAGGTGACCCATGGCCGTTGATCTCGCCAAAGCCGCGAAAGAGCAGGATATCAAGTATTTCCTCATCAGCTTCGTCGACCTGTTCGGGGTGCTGCGCGCGAAGCTGGTGCCGGCGAGCGCCATCGGGGAGATGCAGGAGACGGGAGCCGGTTTCGCGGGCTTCGCCACGTGGCTCGACATGACACCCGCTCATCCGGACATGTTCGCCGTCCCCGACCCCGACAGTCTCATGCAGCTTCCGTGGAAACCGGAGGTGGGCTGGCTCGCCGCCGACCTGTGGATGGACGGCAAGGAGGTGGAAGCTTCCCCGCGCGTCGTGCTGAAGCGCCAGATCGAGAAGGCAGCCCGGCTCGGCTACGCTCTGAAGAGCGGCGTCGAGTGCGAGTACTTCATGGTGAACGCCGACGGCAGCGCCGTGTCGGACGAGCGCGACACCCAGGAGAAGCCCTGCTACGACCAATCCGCCTTGATGCGCCGCTACGACGTCATCAGCGAGATCTGCGACTATATGGGCCAGCTCGGCTGGGGCCCGTATCAGAACGACCACGAAGACGCCAACGGCCAGTTCGAGATGAACTGGCACTACGACGACTGTCTGCGCACGGCGGACAGGCACGTTTTCTTCAAGTACATGGTGAAGAGCATCGCGGAGAAGCACGGCCTGCGTGCGACTTTCATGCCCAAACCGTTCTCGAACCTCACGGGCAACGGATGCCATGCCCATGTCTCCCTGTGGGAGCAGGGCGGCAACCAGAATCTGTTTCTCGACGATAGCGGGGAGCTCGGACTGTCCAAGCTCGCCTACCAGTTCCTCGGCGGCATCATCCACAGCGCCGACGCCATGGCCGCCGTCTTCAATCCGAGCGTGAACAGCTACAAGCGCATCGACGCTACGGTGACCCTCTCGGGAGCTACGTGGTCGCCCAACGCCATCAGCTACACGGGCAACAACCGCACGCACATGGTCCGTATCCCCGAAGCGGGGCGCTTCGAGCTGCGCCTGATGGACGGCGCGACCAACCCTTACCTGCTCCAGGCGGGAGTGCTGGTCGCGGGCCTCGACGGCATCAACAATGATCGCGATCCGGGCAAGCGCCTCGACATCAACATGTACACCGAAGGGCACATGGTGAAACGCATCCGGAGGCTGCCCCTCAACCTCCTCGATGCCGTGCGTCTGTTCGACAAGAGCAAGGTCGTGCGCGAAGGGTTCGGCGACGAGTTCGTCACGAGCTACGTCAAGCTGAAGCTCGACGAATGGGGCAAGTACGCGCGCGCGCTCACTCCGTGGGAGCGGGAGCATACCTTGGACTGCTGAGAGAGAGAAGCGGGGGGACAGATCTATTTTTCACCCGAGAGGCATCAACGAAAAACAGATTCCTGATTACCCGCGAAACTCAGCGATGTCCCGCCGGGACGGCGAGCC
>CAZPFD010000406.1:0-2257 GCA_964585725.1 uncultured Ectothiorhodospiraceae bacterium
CAGGCTGATTCCGGCGCCGCCGCTTGCAAAGGAAGAGACCCCGGCGGACACTCTCTCCAAGGTTCCCGGTGAGCGGGTCGTCGGGGCCGCTGCCGAGCGCGCGGTGATACCCGCTCAATCCCTGCGGCGGATGATGAGCCCCAAGCCAATGCGCCAAGCGGCCCGGCGGAGTCTTCCGGCCCTGCTGCTGAGCGTCGCCGCACTCGCCGTCTGCGCGCCGGCGGGTGCTTCGAGCATTTTCAGCAACGGCATCTACCAGGCGCGCGTGTCGAGCGGGGACACCGACCCCGGGAGCTTCGGCAGCTGGAGCGCGGCCACGGACTCGGGCCATCCGGTGGGCGCCGACAAGGATCTGCTCTTCGCCCAGAATCCCGGCACCGGCATCACGGTCGGGACCAACTTCTCGTCCTTGCGCATCTACGGCGACGATGCCGTCACCGACTACACCTTCTTCAGCGGACCTCGCGGCGGGCTCGACCTGGATCCGCACGTGACTGCCGAAGGCGCGAGCCCGTTCGGGGACACCGGCTTTCGAACGGCCTGGGACCTCGCCCCGGAGGAGCTGAGCATCGTCCAGGATGTCGTGATCGCCGGCACCACCTTCGCCGACTCGGCCATCTACCACACCGTCGAGATCACCAACTCGGGCGACGTCGCGCGCGACATCGGCTGGCGCAACTTCTACGACTGGCAGGTGGACGACCCGGCGCAGGAGGACGGGCCCGGCAACTCCGTGGAGACGGCGGGCGCTACGGTCGTCGATGCGACCACGCTCGAGTTCTCGCATACGCCCTCGGGCGGTGAGTTCGTGCGGGTGCGCGCCGGTGGCGCAGCTACCTACGAGGTGCTGCTGGCCATCGGCTTCGATCCGGGGTTCATTCCCTCGCTGCCGGTGAGCGTCCCCGACGAGTATGCGTATGCGAAGTTTCCCGACGCCACGCTGACGAGCTTCGACTACGCGGTCAATCCGGCCCTGAGCGCTGCGGGGGACAGCGCAGGGCTGAGCTGGTTCGGGCGCACCGCCGAGACGGCGATCACCCTGGAGCGCGGGGGATCGACGCGCATCACCCAGGTTCTGTTCGGGGCGCCGCCGGGAGCCGCGCCGCCGGGGGCCGCAGCGCCCGAGATGCCTGTCCCGGAGCCCGGCACCCTCGTCCTGCTGGCCGGCGGCCTGGGCCTGCTGGCGGCTCTCCGGCGCCGGCGCCCGCGGCCCTGAAAGACCCCGCATCACCGCGCTCCCCTCGCCCCCCGCCGGATCACCGATCCTTGCCCGCCCGCGAGAGCAGCGCGCGGGGGCGCAGACCCATGGCCGAGAGCGCGAGGAAGTAGACGAGCCCGCCGGCCCCGATGAGGAGCACGAGGCGCAGCACGCGCTCGGCGATGCTCGCCTCGAGCCAGACCTCGATAGGTCCCCGGCCCAGCACGAGCACCGCGGCCATGACCGCGTTGGCGACGAAAATGCGCAGCGCGAAGCCGCGCCAGCCCGGGCGCGGGACGTGCATGCCCTCGCGGCGCAGCCCACGGTACAGCAGCCCCGCGTTGATGTAGGCCGAGATGGAGGTGGCCAGCGCCAGCCCCGCGTGGGCCAGGGGGAACACCAGCATCAGGTTCAGCACGATGTTGGCGCCCATGGCGATGGCGGCGATGCGCACGGGCGTGCGCATGTCCTGGCGCGCGAAGAACCCGGGAGCGAGGATCTTGACCCCCACGAACCCGAGCAGCCCCACCGTGTAGGCCACCAGGCTCAGGCTCGCCATGCGCACGTCGTGGGCGCCGAACGCCCCGTGCTGGAACAGCGTGGAGAGCACCGGGCCCGCGAGCAGCGCGAGCCCCACCGCCGCGGGCAGCATGATGGCCAGGGTGGCGCGCAGGCTCCAGTCCAGGGTCTCGGAGAAGGCCTCGCGCGAGCCCTCGGCGTAGCGCTGGGACAGGGTGGGCAGGATCACCGTGCCCAGCGCCACCCCGAAGACGCCCAGCGGGAACTCCACCATGCGATCCGAGAAGTAGAGCCAGGAGATGCTGCCGGTGACCAGAAACGACGCGATGAGGGTGTCCACGAGCAGATTGATCTGGGCCACCGACACCCCGAAGAGCGCCGGCACGATGAGGCGCAGGATGCGCCGCACCCCGGCGTGCCCGCGCTTGAACCGGGGCCACACCAGCAGCCCGATGCGGCGCAGGAACGGGAGCTGAAACGCGAGCTGCACGACGCCGGCCGCGAACACGCCCCAGGCCAGCGCCATCACCGGGCGCTCGA
>CAZPFD010000407.1:0-2237 GCA_964585725.1 uncultured Ectothiorhodospiraceae bacterium
AGGGCGCGCGAGCCGACCGACGTGCCCATGGCGTTGGCCACGTCGTTGGCGCCGACCCCCCAGGCCATGAACAGGCCGAACACGACCGCCAGCACGACGTAGGCCGTCGCGTGCTCCATGCTCTACCCCACCCCGTTGTCGTTCTTGGCTTGTTATCTCGCGAGCATCAGCTGAAGGCGGCTGCCGACACGCTGTGCCCGGTCCCCCAGATCCCCTATCCAGTCGATGATCCGATACAGAAACATGGCGTCGATGGGCGGCAGCTCCTTCTCCATCTCGAACAGCGCGGCCCGCACCTGCACCTGGATCCGATCGGTGTCCTTCTCGATCTTGTCGAGCTCCTTGATCATGTCCTGAACGAGCTCCACCTCCCCGCCCCCGAAGCCCGTCTCCACCAGCTCGTCGAGCTCGTTCACCGTCTTCTCCGCCTGCTTGCATGCGTCCACGCTGCGCGCCACGAACGCGAGCAGCTGCGGTCCCAGCTTCTCCGGAAAGGTCATCTTCCGCCCGCGGATGAGGCCGGCGATGTCCTTGGCCCGGTTGGCCACGTTGTCCTGCATGGTGAGCACCTCGAGAACGTCGCGCCGATCCACGGGCAGGAACAATCCTCGCGGGAGGTGCAGGCGCAGGTCGTGCTTGAGATCGTCGGCCTGATTCTCGAGCTCGGAGATGCGCTCCTGCATCGCGTTCACCTGCGCGCGATCACCGGCGATGACCGCCTCGAACAGGGGCACGAGCTGGGAGACGCACTCGCGCACCTTGCCCATGTGCTGTTGCAGGGGGCGGACCGGGGAGGCCCCGAACAGGCTGAAGAAGGGGTTGCGCGGGCTCACGGCGTCGGCTCTCGGTGGCGGACTCGCGCCACATTGTACGGGGTGGCGGCCGAGCGCAGCCACCGGTCCGTATCCCCGCCCGCGCTCTTGCAAGATGTGGGCGCATCTGGAACACTGGCTGCATCCCTCCCGTGACGCCGGGGCCCGCCGCTCGCGCGCGGCGCGCGCTCCGGTGCTGATCTGGCTCTTCACCAAAAACGATCTGAAAGAGGTGCAATCGTGCGCATCATCATCAACGGACAGCAGGCATTCGGCCGCAAGGTTCTTGAGAGGCTCCTCGAGCAGGGCAAGGACGAGGTGGTCGGCGTCTACTGCGCGCCCGACAAGGAGGGCGGCAAGGTCGACCCGCTCAAGGAGGCGGCGCTGGAGCAGGGGATTCCCGTGTTCCAGCCCAAGTCGTTCCGCAAGCCCGAGGTGTGGGAGCAGATGAAGTCCCTCGACCCGGAGCTCGGAGTGATGGCCTACGTGACCCTGATTGTCCCGGAGCCGGCGCTCAACGCGCCGACGCACGGGACGATTCAGTACCACCCTTCCCTGCTCCCCCGCCACCGCGGTCCGAGCTCCATCAACTGGCCCATCATCTGGGGCGAGTCCAAGACCGGGCTCACCATCTTCTGGCCCGACGAGGGGCTCGACACGGGGCCGATCCTGCTCCAGAAGGAGGTCGAGATCCGAGACGAGGACACCCTGGGGAGCGTCTACTTCGACAGCCTCTTCCCCATGGGGGTGGATGCGATGCTGGAGGCGGTGGATCTGGTGCGCGAGGGTAAGGCGCCCAAGGTCCCCCAGGACGACTCCCAGGCCACCTACGAGGGCTGGTGCCGTCACGAGGACGTCGAGATCGACTGGAGCAAGCCCCTCCAGGAGGTCTGGAATCTGGTGCGCGGGGCCAACCCCCAGCCCGGCGCCTGGACGCGCCACCAAGGTCAGGTCATCAAGATCTACGATGCGCGCAAGCAGCCCGGGGGCACGACAGGTGCGCCCGGCGAGGTGACCTCCGTCTCCGACGAGGGCTTCGCCGTGGCCGCCGCGGACGGCGAGCTGCTGGTGCAGCGCGTGCGCCCCGAGCGCGGGAAGAAGATTTCGGCGGCAGAGTTCAGCGGCGAGGTCAAGCTCGAGCCCGGCGCCCGCCTGGGCTGATCACCCGGCGGACTGCGGCCGAGCTGAGCGGCAACATCCCGAGGACGACCAGGACGAGGGCAAGGGCGAAGTCAGCTTCGACTACTTCGGTCCCGTGGTCTTCGTCTCGGCGTGATTCTGAGCTGATACGCCCGTGCCCGCCCCAATAGCGGGCTCGGCCTTCGCTTCTCTCTTTGCTGTCACCAAAGCTCAGAAGCGGTACTGTGCACCGAACTGGATGCGATGGTGATCGTTGCTGGAGTCGGTGACCGGCGCCGCTCTGTT
>CAZPFD010000408.1:0-2225 GCA_964585725.1 uncultured Ectothiorhodospiraceae bacterium
ACCCATTGCTCGGGCTCGACGGACGGCTCGCCCTGCTGCGCCGGCTGGGCGAGGCGCTCGAGGGCCGCCCCGATCTGTTCGGCCACACCAACCCGCGGGTGGGGAATCTGTTCGATGCGGTGGCGCGCGAGGCGCCGCACGGGACGCTGTCCGCGCCCCGCATCCTGCGCGCCGTCCTGGAAGGCTTCGAATCCATCTGGCCCGGCCGCATCGAGCTGGGGGGCGTCAATCTGGGGGACGTCTGGCGGCACTCCGCGATCCAGGCATCCGACCCGAGCGATGGGCTCATCCCCTTTCACAAGCTGTCGCAGTGGCTCACCTACTCCCTTGTCGAGCCGCTGCAAGCGGGGGGACTCGAGGTGACCGAGCTGGACGCCCTGACCGGTCTCGCGGAGTATCGCAACGGAGGTCTGTTCGTGGACTTGGGCGTTCTCGTGCCCCGGGATGCGTCGACCCCGATCCGCTCGTATCGGGTCGGCGACGAACTCGTGGTCGAGTGGCGCGCACTGACCGTCGCGCTCCTGGACGAGCTGGCAGACCTGGTGCGCGCCGAGCTCGGCGTCGCCCGCGAGCGCTTTCCCTTGGCGTGCGTGCTGGAGGGCGGCACCTGGCGGGCGGGACGGCAGGCGGCCCGCGAGCGCCGCGCGGACGCCAGCCCGCCCATTCACGTCGAGAGCGACGGTACCGTCTTCTGAATCGCACCACGTCTGCGGTGGAGCCGGATCGCAGCCGCCGCCGGGTGTGCCGACGATGCTCGCCTGAACGTACCAGTACGTACGCATTCCGCGCGCCTCGACCCCGCCCCCGTGTGCGCCACCGTACAGACTGCGCCCGACCACGCGGTTTAGCTTTGCAACCGTCGGAATTTCATTTTCTGAGTGAGAAGGAAGAGCAAGATGAAGCAAAGACTCAAAGCGGTGGTTGCGGCGGCGGTTGTGGGTGGTGTCGCGGCGCTGATGGGCGCACCCGCGGCCAATGCCGAGCAGGGTAAATACTGGGCGAGCGACGCCGGAAGCATCTGGCGCAGCGGTTTCGGAGAGTGCTGGCAGTTCAAGTACGGGCCTCAAGGTTACACGCCGGGGTGCGACCCCGCGCCGAAGGCGGAAGCAGCGCCGGTCGAAGTCGCCGCGCTGGAGACGCCCGAGCCGGTCTACACGAGCGTCGAGCTCAGCGCCGTGACGCTGTTCCATTTCGACAGCGCCAGGCTTACGCCCCAAGGCGTGCAGGCGATCCGCGAGGTCGCCAACCGCGCCAGGAGCGCTCAGCGGATCGACCGCATCGAGGTCGCAGGCCATACGGACAGCACAGGCGCCGCGCACTACAACCAGAAGCTCTCGGAGCGCCGCGCCGAGACGGTGATGGCGGAGCTGGCCAAGGCGGATCTCAACGCAGGCGTGACACGCGCCCGCGGCTACGGCGAGGGATCCCCCACGGCAAGCAATGCGACGCGTGAAGGACGCCGGCAGAACCGGCGCGTCGATGTGGAAATACTCGCGATACAGTGATAGCTGGAGAAGCGTCTGAAGGCGAGAGCCCCGCGGTCCCTCCGGCGGAGGGGCCGCGGTGTTTTCGTTCCCGGGCATACGCAGAAGTACGTACTACACGGACGAAAGCAGCTGGCATAAAAAGGGAAGAGCCTCCATGCGGCCAAGAAGTACGGGAGGTCCCGGAGGCAATCGCGAGTTTTGGGCAACCGTTCTCGTTGCCGGTGCGCTGCAATCGGAGAAGGGCGTACGAGCTGGGAGCGGTGCCGCACTGACCCCGTTTAAAATTGCGTTTTGGAAGGAGGTTACAGAGATGAACCGCGGAATCAGAGCAAGCATTACAGCGGCTGCCCTGGGCGGCGTCGTGGCGCTGGCGGGCGCGCCCGCGGCCGGTGCCGAGGAGGGCGCAGGCAGATACTGGGGCGGACCCGGCGGAACCATCTGGCGCAGCGGCTTCGGCGAGTGCTGGCGGTTCAAGTACGGGCCCGAAGGCTACACGCCGGGATGCGACCCCGAGCCGGTGGCGCAGGCGGAGGAGGTCGAAGTGGCTGCGGTGGAGGCACCCGAGCCTACCGTCACGTCGGTCCAGTTCGACACGGCGGCGCTGTTCGAGTTCGACAGCGCCACCCTCAAGCCGGAGGGCATCGAGGCCATTCGCGATCTCGCGCACCGGGCCAGGAACGCCCAGCGGATCGATCGCGTCCGGGTCGCGGGCTACACCGACGCCACGGGTCCGGCGGA
>CAZPFD010000409.1:0-2171 GCA_964585725.1 uncultured Ectothiorhodospiraceae bacterium
GACGTGCCCGCACACTCACGATGACCGGGTGCTGCTGTCGGGAAGCAAGCTGCGCAAGCTGCTCGCGGAGGACGAGCCCGTGCCGGATAACTTCAGCCGCCCGGAGGTGCTCGCCGTCCTGGCCGAGTACTACAAAAGCCTCGCGCCCGAGCAACGGGCCAGCGTCACGGTCGCCGGGCACTCGGCAGCGCGCGCGGCGCGCTCCGCGCGCGACGCGGGCTGAGCGCCCCTCAGCCGAGCAGCTTACGCACGCTGGCGATCTGCACGCACACGGCGAGCACCTGCATCGCCGTCTCGATGTCGGCGAGGTCGGGGAACGTGGGTGCGATGCGGATGTTGCGATCGCGCGGGTCGTGCCCGTAGGGGAAGGTCGCACCGGCCTGCGTGAGCCTCACCCCGGCATCCGCCGCCAGCCCCACGACCTCACGGGCGCAGCCGTCGAGCGTGTCCAGGCTGACGAAGTACCCGCCCTTGGGGCGGCTCCAGGCGGCGACGTTCTTGCCGCCCAGCTCGCGCTCGAGGATCTCGAGCACCGCGTCGAACTTGGGCTTGAGCAGGCGCGCGTGGCGCCTCATGTGCGCATGGATGTCGTCGAGGGTGGGGAACATGCGCACGTGGCGCAGCTGGTTGATCTTGTCCGGTCCGATGACCTGCTTGGCGAGGTGGTGTTTCGCATCCTCGATGTTCCGGGCGCTCGCTCCCATGGCCGAGAGACCCGCGCCGGCGAAGGTGATTTTGGAGGTGGATGCGAAGAGCAGCGCCCGATTGGGGTGCCCCGCCGCTTCGCAAGCGCGCAGCACGTGCGCCAGCGGCTCGGGCTCGTCGGTCAGGTGATGGACCGCATAGGCGTTGTCCCAGAAGATGCGGAAATCGGGCGCCGCCGTGCGCATGCCCGCCAGGCGCTCGACGGTCTCTCGCGAGTAGGTGACTCCCGTGGGATTGCTGTAGCGAGGCACGCACCAGATGCCCTTGATGGCCGGGTCGTCCGCCGCCAACCGCTCGACCTGGTCCATATCCGGCCCGTGCTCGGTCATGTCCACGACGATCATCTCGATGCCGAACTCCTCGCAGATGGCGAAGTGCCGATCGTAGCCTGGGCTCGGGCACAGAAACCGGATCGCGGGCTGCCCGATCCACGGGCTCTCGCCGTCCGGCACGCCGTGCAGCAATGCGCGCACGATCGCGTCGTGCATCAGGGTGAGGCTGGAGTTCCCGACCACGATGACCTGCTCGGGCGCGAGCTCGAGGTACTGCGCGAAGAGCGCTCTGGCCTCGGGGATGCCCTCCATCCCGCCGTAGTTGCGGCAATCGACCCCGTCGGCGGTTCGGTAATCGGAGCGCCCCGGCAGCTCGAGGAGGGGCAGCGAAAGATCGAGCTGAGCCGAGCACGGCTTGCCGCGCGTCATATCCAGCGCGAGGCCCTTCGACGCATACTCCTGATAGCGCGCGCGCAGGCTTCGCAGCGTCTCCTCCAGCTCGGCGCGGCTGCGCGTAGTCAAATCGGCCATGGTTTCTCTCCTCCTCGTCCGGCTCTCAGCCGCGTAGGGCGGGATGAAATCCCGCCGGACACGGGGGTGATGCAACCTCGAACCTGGAACGTACGGGCGATCGCGGGATTACGCTGCGCTCCACCGCGCCCCACCGACGGGGAGGCGCGTACTCCGGGACCCGGCCCCGCCTCACGAGACCAGCCATCTCCCGGAAATCCGCGAAGAACTGAAAAGCGGAGAAGACGTATCGCGTCTGATCCCAGCTGCAGGACGCGCGAAGCCGCGCTCAGCGCTTCATGGCCTCGAAGAACTCGTCGTTGGTCTTGGTTGCCTTCAGACGGTCGAGCAGGAACTCCATGGCCTGGACCTCGTCCATGGGCTGCAGGAGCTTCCGCAGCACCCACATCTTCTGGAGCACGTCGGGCTGCGTCAGCAGCTCCTCGCGGCGCGTGCCCGAGCGGTTGATGTTGATCGCGGGGTAGATGCGGCGTTCCGCGATCTTGCGCTCGAGGTGGATCTCCATGTTGCCCGTGCCCTTGAACTCCTCGTAGATGACGTCGTCCATCTTCGAGCCCGTGTCGACGAGCGCGGTTGCGATGATCGTCAGACTGCCGCCTTCCTCGATATTGCGCGCCGCGCCGAAGAAGCGCTTCGGCCGCTGCAGGGCGTTGGCGTCGACGC
>CAZPFD010000410.1:0-2159 GCA_964585725.1 uncultured Ectothiorhodospiraceae bacterium
CCCGTCGGGGCTCTCCGGTGATGCGCACCCGCTGCGGTGGCACAATGGGCGCGTCACGAGCGCGCCGACACCTCGCCCCCCCGCGCCCAGGCGCATCGGACATCGAATGAGCACGCACCGCGACATGAGCGGCGAGACGATGAGCATTTGCGTTTTCTGCGGCTCGAGCGTCGGCGCTCGCCCGCAGTATCTGGAAGCGGCGCGCGGGTTCGCCCGCGAGGCCGTGGCCGAGGGCGTCACCCTGGTGTACGGGGGCGGAAAGGTCGGGCTGATGGGCGTGGTCGCCGACGCGGCGTTGCAGGCGGGCGGTCGCGTGGTGGGTGTGATGACGCGCGCCTTGGAGGGCCGGGAGATCGCCCACGACGGCCTCAGCGAGATGCACATCGTGGAGACCATGCACGAGCGCAAGGCGAAGATGGCCGAGCTGGCCGATGCCTTCGTGGCCCTGCCCGGCGGCGCCGGCACGCTCGAGGAGATCTGCGAGCAGTGGACCTGGGCGCAGCTCGGGATCCACCGCAAACCCTGCGGATTCCTGAACGTGCAGGGGTACTACGACCCGCTGCGATCGCTCATCGAGCACATGGCGCTCGAGGGCTTCGTGCGCTCCGAGCACCGGGCCATGTTGCGCTTCGAGGACACTGCCTCGCAGCTCATCGCGGACTTTCGCACGTACACGGCGCCGGCCTCGAAGTGGGGGGAAGGCCAGAGCCCGAAGCCCTGAACGGACCCGCCGCCGACGCATGACCCCGTGCGCCGCGAGCGCTCGCACGGGGCGCCGCGCCCAGCGTGGGATGGTGACACTCGCCCGCCGGTGACGCGCAGGGCCTCGGGGCGGTTCGTGCGTGCTCTTCCTACCGGATACCGGCGCTCAGTAGCGCACGTCCGTCGCGCGAAGCACGCCGTCCTTTGCTTCGTAGTCCACCATCACCGATCCGGTCGCCGCCTTGGCCTCACCGATGATCTCCGAGCTCGCGCGGAACGTGATCGGGCTCTGACTCTCGGCGTCGAGAATGGTGAAGGTGCCCTCCTGCGGCGCGACCGCGAGCACCGGGCCAACGTGCGTACTGGGGCCAGCAGCCCCGCAGGCGAGAGCCGGCGGCGCAGCCACGAGCCCGGCCGAGAAGAGAATCGGCAACAGGTGCTTGCGTTTCATCGTGGTCTCCTTCGCTCGGGGGATTGGGACACCCGGCTCATTGCAATATCGACCCCGCAGCGGAAGGTGTCAATGGTGCGAGGGCATCGCGCCGCGCCTCGGTCCGCATCGTTCCTCGACCCCCGCCGCGCCCCGTCTCCTCGCGCGCAGGCGGGCATTGATCTGCGGCGGTCGAACCCTGCAACATGTCCCTGGCTCCCCTGCCCATTCTGCGGCGCTCGAGCCGCCGCCTCGCGGCGGCCCGCGCTCCCCACTTCCCGGAGCAGCCCGATGATCACGGTGGACAAACGCGACGAGCGCACCTACGAGGTCACCGTCGAGGACGGCCGCACCACGCGGCACGAGGTGACGCTGGACCCCGACTACCACCACAAGCTGACCGGCGGGCGGATCAGCCCCGAAGCGCTGGTGGAGAAATCCTTCGAGTTCCTGCTCGAGCGCGAGCCCAACACCAGCATCCTGAGCCGCTTCGAGCTGCCCGTGATCGGACGCTACTTCCCCGAGTACGAGGACGATATCCGCAAGCGCATCCCGTGAGCCGGGCGGCGCGCGGGACGAAAGGAGACGGATCTGTTTTCTCGCCCCGTGGCACGCGGATGGTGATCACGATTCGAGGAAAAATAGATCCGTCCCCTTTTGCCCGATGAGCGGTCATCTGTACTACATCTTCGATCACCTCGTGGTGTGGAGCATTCCCGGCACCCATCGCTACCAGCGGGTGTCCGAGGACCACGCGCGCACCTGGCTGCGGCGCGCCTCCCGGCACTCGGTCCGAGTCAGAAACCACGCGCGCGACCTGCTCACCTGCGGCTACATCCTCAACCACCTGGCCAGCGACGTGCGCGACCCGGCGTTTCGCCGGGAGTTCCTGCGCGAAGACAAGCCGCCCGAGCCACCGGCGCTCCAGCCGGGAGACCAGGCGCTGGTGGTCTGGTGGAACGACGGCATCTCGCCCCCCGACTGGGAGCACGGGATCCTGGTCAGAAAATAGGCTGTTCGCGGCCAA
>CAZPFD010000411.1:0-2147 GCA_964585725.1 uncultured Ectothiorhodospiraceae bacterium
CGCAGGGAGGAACGTTGATGGATCTGATCGTACGCGATGCCGTGCTCCCCGACGGTCGCACCGGGGTGGATATCGGCGTGCATGAAGGCCGCATCGTCGCCGTGGAGTCCGGCCTCTCGGCCTCGGCGACGCGCGAGCTGGACGCGGCGGGCATGTTAGTGAGTCCTCCCTTCGTCGATCCTCATTTCCACATGGACGCGACCTTGAGCGTCGGACAGCCGCGGCTGAACGAGAGCGGAACCCTGCTCGAAGGGATCGCGTTGTGGGGCGAGCTCAAGCCCGAGCTCACCCAGGAGGCGGTGCTCGAGCGCGCCCTGCGCTACTGCGACTGGGCGGTGGCGCGGGGGCTGCTGGCCATTCGCTCCCATGTGGACGTCTGCGATCCTCGGCTGCTGGCCGTCGATGCCCTGCTGGAAGCCAGGAAGCGGGTGGCCCCGTACCTGCATCTGGAGCTGGTGGCCTTTCCCCAGGACGGCTACTACCGCTCACCGGATGCGGTGGTCCAGCTCGAGGCGGCGCTCGAGCGCGGCGTGGACGTGGTGGGCGGCATCCCGCACTTCGAGCGCACCATGGCCGAGGGTGCCGGATCGGTGCGGGCCCTGTGCGAGCTGGCGGCCGAGCGCGACCTGCGCGTGGACATGCACTGCGACGAGAGCGACGACCCGCTCTCGCGCCACGTGGAGACGCTGGCCGCCGAGACCCGGCGCCTGGCGCTCGAAGGGCGCGTGACCGCGTCGCACGTCACCGCCATGCACTCCATGGACAACTACTACGTGAGCAAGCTGATCCCGCTCATCGCGGAGGCGCGGCTCAACGTGGTGGCGAACCCCCTGATCAACATCGTGCTCCAGGGGCGCCACGACACCTACCCCAAGCGCCGCGGCATGACCCGGGTGCCCGAGCTGCTCGCGGCGGGTGTCAACGTGGCTTTCGGCCACGACTGCGTGATGGATCCCTGGTACCCGCTCGGCTCGGCCGACATGCTGGACGTGGCGCACATGGGGCTGCACGTGGCGCACATGACCGGTCAGACGCAGATGCGCCAGTGCTTCGCCGCCGTCACCGAGCACCCTGCCAAGGCACTGGGGCTCGAGGGCTACGGGCTCGAGCCCGGCTGCCACGCGGACATGGTGGTGTTGGAGGCCAGGGATCCGGTCGAGGCCATTCGCCTGCGCGCGACGCGCCTGTTCGTCATCCGCCGCGGACAGGTCATCGCGGAGAGCGCACCGGCCGAGGCCCGCCTCCACCTCCCCGGCCGCCCGCCCACCGTCACTTTCATCCAACCCGACGGGTAGCGACGTAGGGCGGGATGGAGCGCAGCGCAATCCCGCCGAACACGGACGTGACGCAACCCCGGTCGTGGGCTACTGCCCCAAGAACTCCTTCAGCAGGCTCTTGCGCGGTTTCTTCGGCGGCGCTTTCTCTTGCTCGGTGGCGCCCGGCTCGTCGTCGCCTTCTCGCGATCCGGCAGCGGCCGTCGCCGGCATGGGAAGCTCCGCCGCCAGCGCCTGTCCGCACGGATCGGGCTGCTTCACCAGCCGCTCGTAGGCTTGCTCGGCGAGCAGCGACAGCCCGCCCGTAAAGAACGCACCGGCCACCCTCATGCCGGCCAGGGTCATCCCCGTGAGGTCCGTGCCGATCTGCGGATTCGCCAGCGAGCCGTGCAAGCGCATCAGGCTCGCCAGGGAGCCGGCCCCGATCTGGACGCCCTTGCGGGCGCCCAGGCGCGCTCCGAGGTCCAGGGTCTCGTCCCTCAGATTGATCGAGCCGCTCCCCACCACGTTCACTTGCGCCGTCTGCACCGCCAGCGTCTTGTCGGCGACGGCTATACCGTCGCGCACTCCGAGACGCGCCACCGCGCACTCGAGCCGGGTCATCTCCTTTTTCTCTCCGCCCGGAATGATCACGCGCAGGAGCTGCGACACGATGTCGCCGCCCGCTCGATCGAGCATCGCAGCCCGGACCAGCGACTCGCGCTGGTGGAACTCCACGCGCCCGTTCAAGCCGGCCATGATCTCCCGCACGGAGGCTCCCCGCCCCTCGACATCGATGTCCAGCGTGGCCTTGCCCCCTCGGGTCAGCTCGACGCCGCGGATCTGACGCGACAGCTCCCCCACCTCGAATTCGCGACCCTCGAGTTGTAGGGC
>CAZPFD010000412.1:0-2124 GCA_964585725.1 uncultured Ectothiorhodospiraceae bacterium
CGGGCGCGCCGGTGCGCGGCGATCCGGGGCAGCGCGAGGCGCGCGTGGCGCTGGGGGCGGACGCGGAGGCGGCGCTTGCGCAGCGCCGGCGCCCGAGCGAGATCTTCGCGGGGACCGGGAGCTTCATCGACGAGCGGGCGGCGGCGCCGCCCGCCTACAACCGCAACGCGAACGGCGAGGTCACCCTCAACTTCGACCGCGCCGACATCGTGGAGGTGGTGAAGACGGTTCTCGGCGACATCCTCGGCCAGAACTACGCCGTCGACCCCAGGGTGCAGGGGCAGGTCACCCTGCAGACCAGCCGCCCCGTGTCCGAGGACGCGTTGATCGGGCTGCTCGAGAGCCTGCTGCGCATGAACGGCGCCGTGCTGGTGCGCGAGCCCGAGCTCTACCGCGTGATGCCGGCCGCCGAGGCGGCGGGCACGGCGCTCGCGCCGACCCTGCGCCCGCGCGCGGGCAGCGGCTACCAGGTGGTGGTCGTGCCCCTGCGCTACATCGCGGCGGAGGAGATGCGCGAGATCCTCCAGCTGCTTCAGGGCGGCGAGCAGGCGGTGCGCACCGACGCCAAGCGCAACCTGCTGCTGCTCTCGGGCACGCAGGCCGAGCTCTCGCGCATGCTGCGCACGGTGGACATCTTCGATGTGGATCAGTTCGAAGGGATGTCCTTCGGGCTGTTCCGCCTGGACTACGTGGAGCCCGAGACGCTCATCGAGGATCTGGGCAAGATCTTCACGGAGATGGATCTGCCGGTGGCCGGCATGGTGCGCTTCATGCCCCTCGAGCGCATGAACGCGTTCATCGCCATCACGCCCCAGAAGAAATACCTCAAGGACGTGGAGACCTGGGTTCAGCGCCTGGACCAGGCGGAGCTGGTGACCGGCACCGGGCTCTTCGTGTACCGCGTGCAGAACCGCAACGCCGTGCGCCTCGCGGAGATCCTCCAGACCCTGTTCTCGGCCGCCGCGCAGAGCAGCGAGCGGCGCCGGCGCGAGTCGGCGGTGGCGCCGACCATGGCGCAGACGGTCACCGAGAGCCAGGGCACACGCATACGCGAGACGCTGCCGATGGTGCCCGAGTCCGCCCCCGCCGAGGAAGGGGAGAACCCGAACCCGGCGCAGGAGTCCGCGGCCTCGCCCGCTTCGAGCCCGGCATCCGACGCGCCGTCGAACCCGCAGCCGAACGCACCCTCCAGCCCCGAGCCGAGCACGAGCGCGGGGCAGGTGGCTTTCGACGTGGGAGATGCGCAGATCATCGCCGACGAGGAGAACAACGCGCTCCTGATCATGTCGAGCGGCGAGGACTACCGCAAGATCGAGCAGGCCATCAAGCGCCTGGACGTGATGCCGTTGCAGGTGCTGATCGAGGCGTCGATCATCGACGTGCTGCTCAGGGACGACCTGCGCTTCGGGGTCGAATGGTTCGTCAGGCACTCGCTCAACGGCGCCGAGGGTACGGCGCGCTTCGATCTGGGCGAGCTCGGCATCGGCGCGGCGTCCGGGTTCTCGTACTCCGTCGTCGACACCGCCGGCGACTTCGAGGTGGTGCTCAACGCGCTGGCCGAGGAGTCCCGGGTCAACGTGCTCTCCAGCCCCTCGCTCATGGTGCTCGACAACCGTACCGCCGAGATAAGAGTCGGCAACCAGCAGCCGGTGCAGACGCAGACCGCGACCACCGAGGGCGGCGTGATCGTGGAGAGCGTGGAGTTCAAGGACACCGGCGTTCTGCTCGAGGTGACCCCGCGCGTGAACTTCGGCGGCCTGGTGACCATGGAGATCAGCCAGGAGGTGACCGACGTCGGCGAGATCGACGCCGCCACCGGCCAGCGCAGCTTCCTCCAGCGCAACATCACCAGCACCGTGGCCGTGCGCAGCGGGCAGACCATCGTCCTCGGCGGGCTGATCACGGAGAACGACTCGGTCTCCGAGAGCGGCATCCCGGTGCTCCACAAGCTGCCCCTGGTGGGCCCGCTGTTCGGGACCACCGAGACCAATGTCCGCCGCACCGAGCTCATCGTGCTCATCACGCCGCGCGTGCTGCCCAACGCCGAGGCCACCGAGAAGGTCATCGAGGACTTCCGCGAGAAGATGAAGAACCTCGACTTCGACGCCTTCACCAGCAAGCCGG
>CAZPFD010000413.1:0-2122 GCA_964585725.1 uncultured Ectothiorhodospiraceae bacterium
CTCTCGAGCCTCGTTACGTGGAGGAGTGGCTTCGCGGTATGACCTGCGCCGGTTATCTGGAGTACGAGCCCGAGGAACAAACCTACCGGTTACCTGACGAGCATGCCTATCTGCTCGCTTCGGACGGCACCGATCACTTCGCGGGCGGACTCTACCACATGGCGCCCACACTCCTCGGCGTTGCTCCGCAGGTGGCCGAAGCCTTCGAGACGGGCGGCGGCGTGCCGTTCGAGGCGTACGGCGAAGAAGGCGTGCGCGCGCTCGATTTGATCAATCGAGGCAATTACGAGAACAAGCTCGTCGACTACTGGCTCCGCAAGCTGCCGGACGTTATCGAGCGCCTGGAGCAAGGGGCGCGAGTTCTGGATGTCGGCTGCGGCGTCGGGCGCGTGCTTATCGCGTTGGCACGGCAGTTTCCCAGCTCGAAGTATCTCGGGGTGGATCTGCACGCCGAGTCGGTGCGCGAGGCGCAGCAGAGCGCCGCGCAGCAGGCCATATCGGAGCGTGTTCAGTTCATCGCCGGCGGGGTAGAGAGCCTCGACGCCGAGAAGCCCTTCGACTTCATCACCGCTTGCGACTGCGTGCACGATTTCGCGCGTCCGCTGGAGACGCTGCGCGAGATCCGTCGCCGTCTCGGACCTGAGGGGACGTTCTTGGTGATCGAGCCGAAAGTGGCGGACCGCCTCGAGGACAACCGTAATGCGATTGCGACCATGTTCTACGGCTTCAGCGTTTTTCACTGCATGACCCAATCGCTGGCTGCCGGTGGTCCCGGGCTCGGTACTTGTATGGGGCCGGCGCGCACCGAGGCGCTCATGCGCGAAGCGGGCTTTGGCCGCTTCGAGGTGCTCGATATCAAGAGCAGTGTGAATCTGTTCTACGCCGTGCGTATGTGACGACCCACCACGGCCCGATAGCCATGCCCCGTTCCCGCGCTCGGACCGACTTCGCGCACCTGCTCGAAAACGTCCGGGTTTCGTGGGGCCGTCAGGCGGGGCCGACGACAGCCCTAACGTGAGCGCTCACTACGGCGAAGAAACCCTCTGCATAAGTGCTCTGTTCGCGGACACCGAGCTCCGGCGCGCAGGCGCCCGGGGCCTGCCGGCCCGGCTCCCGACGGCGGTCGCGTGTCGAGGGCTCGTTGCAGAGTGTGCGGGGCGCGCTTGTTCCGCACTGCAGCGTGCGGTATATTGCGCCGCACCATCGGCACAGAGGGTGCGTATATGGCGATCGAGACCGCGCCGGAATTTCCTTCCTCCGGAGGCTCCGAGCTTCCCTCCTCGCGTGAAGAGCCGCATCGCAACGGCAGCGACGAACGACACGGCTACTATTTCGAAGACCTCTCCGTCGGCATGACGGACGTCTACACCAAGACGATTACCGACGCTGATATCGTGATGTTCGCCGGCGTTTCCGGCGACACCAACCCGCTGCATCTGGACGACGAGTTCGCGAAGGGGACGCGCTTCGAGAGCCGCATCGTCCACGGCAAGCTGACGGCAAGCCTCATTTCCACGGTGCTCGGCACCAAGCTGCCCGGTCCCGGGTGCATCTATCTCAGCCAGAATCTGCGCTTTCTCGCGCCGGTGCGCGTCGGCGATACCGTGACCGCGCGGGTCACGGTGAAGGAGCTCATGCCCGAGAAGCGCCGCGCGCGCCTCGAAACCGTGTGCACGGTCGGCGACACGATGGTCATCGAAGGCGAGGCGCTGGTGCACGTGCCCTCGCGCGCGAAGGGCCGCAAGCGGGCCTGAGGCGGCGCTTGCCGCACGAGCGCCTTTCCGGCGCGATGGTCGCGGACGGAAGTCCGCTCCGGCAGTAGTCCACTCCCACAGGAGCAGCTCCCGCGGGCGGCGCCGCGACTCCGTGGCAGCGGCTTTCTGCCGCGATTCGCCGTTCAGAGTGCCTTCGCCTTCTCCCGCAGCACGAACTTCTGGATCTTGCCCGTGGAGGTCTTGGGCAATGCGCCGAAAACGACCGTTTTCGGCACCTTGAAGTGCGCCAGGTTGTCCCGGCAAAAGGCGATGATATCGTCGGCGGCGGTCTCGGATGCGTCGTCGCGCAGAGCGACGAACGAGCATGGCGTCTCGCCCCATTTCTCGTCGGGCCGCTCGACCACGTC
>CAZPFD010000414.1:0-2096 GCA_964585725.1 uncultured Ectothiorhodospiraceae bacterium
CGCCGCGGCGGCCTGTCGCCCGGGGGGCCGCCGGTGTTATACTGCTAAGCTATTGGTTTCGGGAAGAAAAAGACTGACGGGAGGGATCTCGTCGGGGATGCGCCGGAGCAATAACAAAGCCGTTCAGGCGATTGTCGGCGCGGAGGAGGTGTCAACGTGTCCACGCCATCTCTCGGCGATCGTCGTATCACGCGGCGACGCGTGCTTCAGCTGACGGCTGCCGGCACGCTCGCGACGCTCGCACCCCGCGTGCTCGCGCGTCAGGCGGCCCTGCCCGAGCGCTCGCTCAATCTGTACAACCTCCAGACGGACGAGCGCCTCAAGACCGTGTACTGGGCCGAGGGGCATTACATCCCGTCCGAGCTCGAGGCCATCAACCACCTGATGCGGGACTTTCGCACCGAAGAGGTGATTCAGATCGATCCGGAGCTGCTCGACGTTATGCACGCGCTGCGCAGCAGCCTCGGCAGCAAGGAGTCGTACGAGGTCATTTCCGGCTACCGCTCGCCGGAGACCAACGCCATGCTCGCCGAGCACATCGGGCGCGTGGCCAAGCACAGCTATCACATCGTGGGAAAAGCCGCCGACGTGCGCCTGCCCGGATACGACCTCGAGCAGCTCCGGCGCGCGGCGGTGGCGTTGAAGAGCGGCGGCGTGGGGACTTATACGTCTTCCAAATACCTGCACCTGGACACCGGGCCCGTTCGGTCCTGGTGACCCGCGCCGGCGGGGTCGAGGAGCCGTCCCATCGATGCGTCAGGGGGCTGCGGCCCCCTCGCCGGCGGCGGCCAGCGACTCCAGCGCCGCGGTGACGCCGCCCGGGCGGTGGGGCACCCCCGCCAGACGCAATCCCATCTCCACGCCACCGAGGGTTCCCGCCAGCAGCAGGTCGTTGAAGTCGCCCAGGTGCCCGATCCGAAAGACCCGCCCCTTCACCTTGCCCAGCCCGGTGCCCAGCGACATGTTGAAGCGCTCGAGAATGAGCCCGCGCAGGGTGTCGGCATCGTGACCCTCGGGCATCAGGACGGCGGTCAGCGAGTCGCTGTACTCGGCCGGGTCGGCGCACAGCAGCTCGAGCCCCCAGGCGCACACCGCCCGGCGGGTCGCCTCGCCGTGGCGGCGGTGGCGCGCGTACACCGCATCCAGCCCCTCCTCGTGGAGCATGCGCAGCGCCTCACGCAGCCCGTAGAGCAGGTTGGTCGGGGGCGTGTAAGGGAAGAACCCGTCGCGGTTCGCGGCCAGCATCGCCTCCCAGTCCCAGTATGCGCGCGCCAGGCGCGCGCCGCGCGCCGCGCCCAGGGCTTTCTCGCTCACCGCGTTCAATCCCAGCCCCGGCGGCAGCATCAGACCCTTCTGCGAGCAGCCGACGGTGACGTCCACCTGCCACTCGTCCATGCGATAGTCGATGGAGGCCAGCGAGGAGATGGTGTCGACCAGCAGCAGCGCCGGGTGCCGCGCGCGGCTCATGGCGGCACGGATCTCGGCGATGCGGGTGGTGACTCCGGTGGAGGTCTCGTTGTGCACCAGCGCCACCGCCTTGATGGCATGATCGCGGTCCTCCGAGAGCCGCGACTCCACGAGCCCGGGGTCCGCGCCCCGGCGCCAGTCGCCGGGGATCCAATCCACCTCCAGGCCGAGCCGCGCCGCCACCCCGGCCCACAGGGTCGCGAAATGGCCCGTCTCGAACATGAGCACCCGATCCCCCGGCGAGAGGGTGTTGACCAGCGCCGCCTCCCACGCCCCCGTCCCCGAGCTCGGAAACACGATGATCGGCCCCGCCGTCCCGACCACGGGCTGCAACCCTTCCAGGATCTCGCGAGTCAGCCGGGCGAACTCGGGGCCGCGATGGTCGATGGTCGGCGCCGCCATCGCCCGCAGCACGCGATCGGGCACGTTGGTCGGCCCCGGAATCTGAAGGAAGTGGCGCCCGCTCTGATAGCCCGTCATCGTTCTGTCGTCCGCATCGACCCGTGCAACCCGACCATTCCGCGGACGCACCGGTTTGTCAACCGACCCCCTGACCGTTACCCACAGCCGTCACCCTGCCGGGACGGCGAGCCCTTGCGAGGGTGACTGGCGGAGCGCGGAAAAGTGGT
>CAZPFD010000415.1:0-2092 GCA_964585725.1 uncultured Ectothiorhodospiraceae bacterium
CCTTACGCTGACCAGACTGAAAGGAGCCGGCGACGGAATGGATGAGCACGTCGAGGCACTCCGCGCGCTGCCCGGGCAGTTGGCACAGGCGCTGTCGCTCGACGAGCGGGTCGGCGAGCTGGCGGAGCGCATCGCCGGTCGCCATCATGCCCTGTTCCTGGGCAGGGGCGCGCATTACCCGGTGGCCCTGGAAGGCGCGCTCAAGCTCAAGGAGATTTCCTACATCCACGCGGAAGCGTACCCGGCCGGCGAGCTCAAGCACGGACCGCTGGCGCTGGTGGACGAGGACATGCCGGTCATCGCCGTGGCGCCCAACGATTCCCTGCTGGAGAAGCTCAGCTCGAACCTGTCCGAGGTGCGGGCGCGTGGCGGCGAGCTGTTCGTGTTCGCCGCCGAGGACGTGGTGCAGAAGCTGCGGCAGCCGGACGACCACATCATCGGCCTCGCCGCGGGCTCGCACTTCACCGCACCGGTGGTGTTCACCGTGCCGCTGCAGTTACTCGCCTACCACGTCGCCGTTCTGCGCGGCACCGACGTGGACAAGCCGCGGAATCTGGCCAAATCGGTCACTGTGGAGTAATTCCCCGCGGGACGGCGTGCGTGCCGAGGTAGCTTGATTCTCTTTGTAGGAGCGCTCTTGGGCGCGAATGCTATCCTCCGACTGAAGCCGCGTCGATTTCGTGGTGATAGACGCGCTTTCCGAGACACAAGCGCGCTCCTGCAATTCGCGGAAATCCGCTAGCCTTCCCGATCCCTGATCGCCTATACCACCGGAACCTCCCCCCACCGGTCCGGCTCGTTGGGGTCGTGTCTCTCGTGGAACGCTTCCAGCGTCTCGTCCACCGGCTCGTCATCGCCGAAGCGCGCCACGTGGAACAGCGCCTCGCCGGCGTGCACCAGCGGCAGGCTGACGCGACCGATGACCACGCCGGACACGTGGCTCCGCACTTCCGTCTCGTCCTCGCCGAACGGATCGGAGATGAGAGCAAGCGGCTCGCCCCTGCGCACATTGGCGCCGAGCGGCGTCCGCAGTCGCAGGATGCCGCTCGCCGGCGCGCGCACCCACGAGCTCTGCCGCGCCACGACCGGCTGCAATTCCCTGCTGCGCTTCCGCATCCGCGGCAGCATGCCGATTTCCCGCATTACCCCGACGATTCCGCGAACGCCGGCACGGATGGCGACCTCGTCGAATCGCAACGACTCGCCCGCCTCGTAGAGCAGCATGACCGTCCCCTCCTCCTGCGCGGTCTGGCGCAACGAGCCGTCGCGCAGGTTGGAGTGGAGTACCACGGGCGCGCCGAACGCCTTTGCAAGGCGCTCGGTTTCCGGGTCGTCGAGCTGCGTGCGGATCTGCGGCAGGTTTTTGCGGTGATATGCGCCGGTATGGATGTCGATGCCGTAGTCGGAGCCGGCTACGATCTCGGTCATGAAGCGGTGCGCCATGCGCGCCGCCATCGAGCCCGTGGGCGAGCCCGGGAACGACCGGTTGAGGTCGCGCCCGTCCGGCAGCGCCCGCGTCCGTTGTATGCACCCGTGCACGTTCACGATGGGCACCGCCAGGATCGTGCCGCGCAAGCGCTTCAGTAGCGAGAGCCGAAGCAGGCGACGGACGATCTCGACGCCGTTCAACTCGTCGCCGTGGATGGCGGCGCATACGAAAAGTCTCGGGCCGTCGGCCTTGGCGTGCACCACGTGCACCGGCATGGCCATCTCGGTGTGGGTGTAAAGCGCCGGCACGGGGAGCTCGACTGTGGCGCGCCTGCCGGGTTCGATGGTGGCGTTTCCGAGGTGAAGGGGAGGTCTGCGGCGTTTCGCCATGATCGGTCGCTCGACGGCGCGGCCTAGCCCTTGCCGCGGGTACGTGTCTTCCCGAACCGGTGGTGTTTCGCCAGCCACTGGATGATCTGTCCCGCGACGTCCTTGCCCGTCGCCTCTTCGATCCCCTCCAGGCCCGGAGAGGAATTGACCTCCATCACCAGCGGCCCGTGGGCCGAGCGCAGCAGGTCGACGCCGGCCACGTTCAGGCCCATGATGCGCGCCGAGCGGACCGCCACGGATCGCTCTTCCGGGGTGATCTTTGCCACGCGCGCCG
>CAZPFD010000416.1:0-2072 GCA_964585725.1 uncultured Ectothiorhodospiraceae bacterium
CTGGCGGAACGCGGACTCGTTCGCGAACGTCGCCCGCAACCCCGCCATGGAGTAGCGGAAGGCGCGCACGATCCGGGTGAGGCCGGTTTTCCCTTTGTGTGGAGGCATCGGCTCGGGGGTCTCGTTGATTGCTTCGGACGCCCGCCTGATTCTCGTCATTTTTCTTGCAAGAAAATTTAACCGATGTGTCAAATCGCCTTACTAAGCTACTGAAAACCACCGTGAGCGTGGCGTCATATGCCAAATCATGCCCCGTCGCGACCCACCCGCTACCGCAGCATCTGGATATCGGACGTACATCTGGGCTCCCCGGAGTGCAGCGCGCATTTCCTTCTCGCCTTCCTCCACGCCGTGGAATGCAAATATCTGTACCTGGTCGGCGACATTATCGACATACACTCCATGAAACGCAGGCCCTACTGGCCGCAGTCCCACAACGAGGTTTTGCGCACCATCCTGGGCAAAGCCGAGCACGGCACTCAGATCGTCTACGTCCCCGGCAACCATGACGACCTCCTGCGCGAGTACGACGGCATGAAGTTTGGCAATGTGCGGATTCAAAATAAAGCCGTGCACGTCAACGCCAACGGTCAGCGCTTTCTCATTCTGCATGGAGATGAGTTCGACAGCATCGTTCGGCACCCGAGCCTCATCGACTTCATCGGGCGCTGCAGCTACGACTGCCTGCTCAGAATAAGTCATGTGTTGAATGTCGTCAGAAGAAGATTCGGCTTCGGATACTGGTCTCTCGCAGCGTTCATCAAGCACACGGTCAACAACGCGGTCAAGTATATCGGCAACTTCGAGAGAGTTGTGGCTCGCGAAGCGACGAAGCTCGGGGTGGACGGCGTCGTATGCGGGCACATCCACCGGCCGCAGCTGGCCGAGTTCGGGAAAGTGCTGTACTGCAATTGCGGGGATTGGGTCGAGAGCTGCACCGCGCTGGTGGAGCACGACGACGGCATGTTGGAGCTGTTGCACTGGTCGGACACCGTGGCGAGCGCCAAGCGACACAAAAAGGCGGCGTGAAGCCACCTCACGCGGCTGATTCCAGTGTGATTCCCGGCGGGGGATCGCAGCGCCGGTGAAGATCGCCATCGCCACCGATGCCTGGCATCCGCAGGTCAACGGGGTGGTGCGCACGCTCGAGGAGACCGCTCGCCAGCTCGAGGCGATGGGGCACGAGGTGCTTTTCGTCACTTCGAAGGGGTTTCGAAGCGTCCCCTGCCCGACGTACCCGTCCATCCGCCTGGCCATGCTGCCCGGGCGCGGGGTCGCGCGGATGCTCGAAGAGTTCGTCCCCCATGCGGTTCACATTGCCACCGAAGGCCCGCTCGGCCACGCGGCGCGCGGATTCTGCGTGCGGACCGGCTTTCCGTTCACGACCTCGTTTCACACCCGGTTCCCGGAGTACATCCGGGCGCGGGTGCCCGTGCCCACGGCCTGGTCGTATCGCTACCTGAGAGGCTTTCATGCGCGCGCGGTGCGGACCTTGGTGCCGACGGCCTCCCAACGCGAGCGGCTGCTGCGCCGGGGTTTCCATCATCTGGTAGTCTGGTCGCGGGGCGTGGATACCGATCTCTTCCATCCGCGCGCCAAGGGCGCGCTCGACGGCGCGCGCCCGATCGCGCTCTACGTGGGGCGTGTCGCCGTGGAGAAGAACATCGAGGCCTTTCTGTCTCTGGATCTGCCCGGCACCAAGTACGTGGTGGGAGACGGGCCCGATGTGGGCAAGCTGACCCGGCGATACCCGGACGCTCGCTTTGTCGGACAGAAGCTCGGCGAAGACCTTGCGGTTCACGTGGCCGCGGCCGACGTCTTCGTCTTTCCCAGCCGAACCGATACCTACGGACTCGTGCTGCTGGAGGCCATGGCCAGCGGCGTTCCCGTCGCCGCCTATCCGGTCACGGGTCCCGTGGATGTCGTGGCGCCCGGAGTCACCGGTGTCCTGCACGAGGATCTACGCGCTGCGGTGCTGGGTGCTCTCGAGCTGCGCGGCGAGGACTGCGTGGCATTTGCCCGCACGCGCTCGTGGAGACGCTGCACGGAGGATTTTCTTTCCTTCCTCGCGC
>CAZPFD010000417.1:0-2021 GCA_964585725.1 uncultured Ectothiorhodospiraceae bacterium
CTCGAGCAGCTTCTTCTGCCCGCCGGAGAGGTTCGCCGCGTACTCGTCCTCGAGATGCGCGAGCTCCACGAACTCGAGCACCTCCCTGGCTTTGTCGCGGATCCGTTCCTCGTCGGCGCGCACCCGCCAGGGCCGGAACCACGTGTTCCAGAGGCTTTCACCGGCCTGGCGCGGCGGCACCAGCATCACGTTCTCGAGCACGGTCATCCCGCTCTGCTCGCGCGGGATCTGGAAGGTGCGGCACAGCCCGCGGTGGAAGATGCGATGGGGAGGGAGGCCGGTGATGTCCTCGCCGTCGAAGTAGATGCGGCCGGCGTCGGGCTCGTGAAAGCCGGTGATGAGGTTGAACAGCGTGGTCTTGCCGGCGCCGTTCGGGCCGATGAGGCCGGTGATGGTGCCCCGGCGGACCTCGAGGCGGCAGCCGTCGAGGGCGCGCAGGCCACCGAAGCTCTTGACCAAGTCGCCCACGGCGAGCAGGGTGCCGTCGCCGGAGGGGTCCGGCCCCGGGACGTGCTCCGCGCGGGTTTGTTCCGGGTCGGCCATGGTGCCTTGCCACGATGCAGCGGTTCGGGTTGCGGGCGGCAGGGCCATGGCGCCCGCAACCGCCTTCGGGGGAGGTCGCCGCGAGAGCCCGGCGAGACGCGGGGAAATGAGCTGCCCGCAGGAGGCCTAAGCCTCGGGGAGCCCGTTCCGGAGCCGCTGCCGGCCCCGATGCCTGCCGCCGTCCTCCCCCAAAAACTACAGTGAAATCAGTTAGATAATCGGATCAGCCCACGGCGGCCATTATACGCAGGTTGGCTTGGGAACGCGATACGTAAGAAAGTTCTTCGGGAAATCCGTGAAGAACCAAAAAAAAGCCCGCTCGAGAGCGGGCGGAAGGCCCGCGGGGGATGCGGGCCATTGGGGAGGAGGAATCGTAAATATAATAATGTAACTACGCGCTAATGAGAATCCCCTTCCGCAGGCCCCCACGCCCCGGCGTGTGCTCCACCCCGGGCGCGTGCGGGCGCGCAGGGCGACCAAGTACAATCTCAGCGCCTCGGCAGGGCCGGGCACGAGCCCATGGTCCTTCGCAGTCGGGCCAGGCACGCTCGGACGGGGCAGGGCGCTGCAACGGCGAAGCTCCCCACGGTCGCTCGAGGAGGGGATCGACGGACCCGGGCCCGGCGGGTCTGCGAGGGAGGTGTCGGAAAGGCGAAAACGAGCAGCGGAGGGGTGGAGAGAGTCACATGAGCGCCTCGGAGTGTGTGGTATTCACTGACCAGGGCGAGCGGGCGCTGCTCGAGCTGCGCAACGAGTCGAAGAACAACGCCATGTCCATGGGCATGTGGCGTGAGCTCGATGCGATCCTGGAGGAGCTTCTGGTCAACGAGCAGCTGCGGGTTCTGATCGTGCGCGGGCACGGACAGCAGGCGTTCTGCGCGGGCGCGGACATCTCCGAGTTCGATGCACGGCGCAGCGATCCCGCCCAGACGAAGACCTATGACGCACTCGTGGAACGCACCTGCCGGCGCCTCGAATCGGTTCCCGTGCCTACGGTGGCGATGATCCACGGATTCTGCATCGGCGGCGGCCTCTCGCTCGCCGCCGCCTGCGACTTGCGCGTGTGCGACCATAAGGCCACCTTCGGTCTGCCTGCTGCGCGGCTGGGCCTGGGGTACGACGTGTGCGGGGTGGAGCGGCTGGTGAAGGTGCTGGGTGCACCATTCGCCAAGGAGATCCTGTACACGGCGCGCCGCATCGACGCCGAGCGTGCACGCGCCATCGGCCTGGTGCATCACGTGAGCGTGACGGAGGAGCTCGCCGACTACGCGGACGACCTCGCCGAGCGCATCCGGCGCAACGCGCCGCTGAGCGTGCGGGCCATGAAGTGCAGCGTGCAGGAGCTGACCAAGCCCGAATCGGAGCGCGACCTGGCGCGCTGTCAGGATCTGGTCGATCGCTGCAACCGCAGCCAGGACTATGAGGAGGGACGCGCGGCGTTCGCGGAGAAGCGCGAGCCGCTCTTCCGCGGCCGCTGA
>CAZPFD010000418.1:0-237 GCA_964585725.1 uncultured Ectothiorhodospiraceae bacterium
GACCTTGAAATCGTCCGCCACCAGCTCCTCGGCCGCCTTCAGGGTCTCCACCACGTCCGGGAACAGCGTCTTCTCGTCGCCCAGCACCTCGAGCTTCACCAGGTCGTGGCCGTCGAGGAGCTCGCGCGCCAGGCGGCAGGTGCGCACCGCGCTGCGCGCGTCGTAGCAGCCGGCGGTGTTGGGCAGAATCGTGTAGCGCTCGGGCGGGAGCGCGTCCAGCAGATTGGGCTCGTTCGG
>CAZPFD010000418.1:247-1984 GCA_964585725.1 uncultured Ectothiorhodospiraceae bacterium
CGGATCCTGCCCGATGTTCGTACGGCGGATGGCCACGGTGACGATCTCCGCGCCCGACGCCTCGATGGCGCGCGCCGTCTCCTCGAAGTCGCGGTACTTGCCCGTGCCGACGATGAGCCGCGAACGATACGCCACCCCCGCGATGGACAGCGGCGTGTCCAGCATCGCGCCGTGCTCCGCCGTGCGTTGCTCGATCTGCTCCGCGCTTGCCATGACCACCGAAATCCTTCCGTGCGCTTTCGTCGAGGGCGATCAGCCGCCGCCGATGGCGCGCACGATCTCCACGCGATCGCCCTCGTGCAGGGGCACCTGCGCGTACTCGCTGCGCGGCACCACCTCCTCGTTCACCTCCACTGCCAGGCGTTTGCCCGTCAGCTCGAGGCGCTCGATGAGGGCGGCGATGGTGGCGCCGTCCTGCACCTGGTGCGTTTCGCCGTTCAAAACGATTTGCATAACACTAACTTGGGGCGCCGCAGTCGAGATGTCAACGCACCCGCGCGCGTCCGCAGCACACTCGGGCGCGCACTGCTTGAGCAATTATACTAGCCGGAGCCCGCGGGGGCCGGCGCCCCCGATCCCGCACCGCGACCCAAGGAGCGTACCGACAGTGGCCGGCGAGACGCCCCAGCAGACCGCAACGCCGCGACGTGCTCCCCGTCGCTCGCCGGGCGGCGGGCGGCGCGTATATCTGGTCGACGGAGCCCGCACGCCGTTTCTCAAAGCCCGCGGCGCCCCGGGCCCCTTCTCCGCCTCCGACCTCGCCGTGCAGGCGGGGCGCCGCCTCCTCCTGCGCCAGCCCTTCGAGGCGGGGGCGCTCGACGAGGTCATTCTGGGGTGCATCATTCCGGGGCCCGACGAGGCGAACATCGCCCGGGTGAGCGCGTTGCGCCTGGGCTGCGGGGAGCACGTACCCGCCTGGACGGTGCAGCGCAACTGCGGCTCGGGGCTGCAAGCCATCGACTGCGCCGCGCAGGCGATCACGGGGGGCCGCGCCGAGCTGGTGCTCGCCGGCGGCACCGAGTCCATGAGCCACGCCCCGGTGCTGTGGCGCCCGGAGATGGTGGAGCTGCTGGCGGCCTGGTCGCGGGCGCGGGGTCTGGGCGAGCGCGCGAGAGCCCTGGCGCGCCTGCGCCCCGCGCATCTCAAGCCCGTTATCGGGCTGCTGCGCGGGCTGCGCGATCCGGTGGTGGGCCTGTCCATGGGCCAGACCGCGGAGGTCCTGGCCAAGCGTTTCCACATCACGCGCGAGGAGATGGACGCCTTCGCCGTGCAAAGCCATCAGCGCCTGGCCAAGGCGCAGGAGGACGGGCGCCTGGACGAGGTGGAGCCGCTCTACCACGACGCGACCGTGCACGGGGCCGACGACGGCGTGCGCGCGGACACCAGCACGGCGGCACTGGCGAAGCTCAGACCCGCCTTCGATCCGCCCTTCGGGCAGGTGACCGCCGGCAACAGCGCCCAGGTCACCGACGGCGCCGCGTGGGTGCTGGTGGCGAGCGAGCGGGCGGTGAAGCGCTACGGCCTCGAGCCGCGCGCGCGTGTCGTGGATGCACAGTGGGCGGGTCTCGATCCGGCGCAGATGGGGCTCGGTCCCGTGTACGCGTCCACGCCGCTGCTCAAGCGACAGCGGCTCCGGTTGGATCAGCTCGATTACGTGGAGATCAACGAGGCGTTCGCCGCCCAGGTGCTGGCGTGCCTGAGCGCCTGGCGCGACCGCACCTTCTGCCGGGAACAGCT
>CAZPFD010000419.1:0-1962 GCA_964585725.1 uncultured Ectothiorhodospiraceae bacterium
CGTCGAGGGCAGACCGGTCGTCGATTGGTACCGCGAGGCTCACGGGCGCCGCCTCTCCGAGACCGAACGGGCGTGGCTCGACGCAGAGCGGGCCGCGTGGCTCTCGACGTGGGAGGTCACCGCCGTGGAGCCCGGCCGCCTTACGCTCGAGGATCTGTTGAGCGGCGAGACCCGTGCGGTGGCGGAGGTCAGCGCGTCGAAGACGCTGGTGCGCCGCGACATCATCCTGGCCCGGATCGTCGATCACGAGGGGATCGCGCTGCTCTGCGGCGTCCACCCGCGGAGCCTGCCGCCTCTGGAGGCGGCCCGTGTGGTCGACCGTATCCGCGGCCGCCTGCGTCGCAAGCGCGCGGTGCCCCTCGATCGCTTGCGCGACGCGAAGCTCGGGCGCTACATGATCGCCTGCTGGGAGGAGGTGGTCGCGGAGCTGGACGCGCGCCGGCGCATCCCGCCCCGGCTTCAGAATACCGACGGCGAGGACCTCCTGCTCGCGGTCGATCACTTCGATTTCGACGTCTCCCGCCGTGCGGACATCGAGCGGCGTCTGGGCGCCATGGAGGGGGTCGATGCCCCGGAGTCGGCTGGGGACGAGCGCAGCTACGTCTTCACCCGGCCGGGTAACCCCATGCACCGCAGCTGGGAGAGCACGGTTGTCGGTCGGGCCTTCGTGAGCGGTGGCAAGCTGCGCCTCGAGACCAATTCCATGACACGCGCGGACGCGCTGCGTGCCCGCGTAGAGAACGGCTGCGGGGAGCTGATCCGCCATCGCACCCGCGAGTACTCCGATCCCCTCGCCGGATTCGACCCCGAGCAGCAGCCTATCGATGGCGCCGGCGAATTGCCCGCCGCCCCGCCCGATGCCGGGGAGCTCATGCGCGAGATGAAGGTGCGGCACTACGCCGACTGGGCCGATCAGCCGATGCCCGCCCTCGGGGACCGCACGCCGCGGCAAGCCGCGCGCACGAAAGCGGGCCGCGCGCGGGTCGATCTGCTGCTCAAAGGCTGCGAGAACCGTGAGGCGCGATTGCCTGCGGAGGAGCGGTTCGATTTTTCGGCGCTGCGCCGCGAGCTGGGGCTCGAGGCGTAGTCCCTCCGGCTCACGCGCCACCTCCTCCGCGAGCCCCGATGCTCTTGCGGATGTTCGAGAAGCGGTTGCCTACTTATTGCGGCATGGGCTACGCGCGAGGCGAGGCGCCGCTCGGGTTTGCTGGGCCCGAGGGGCGCCTCATCGCGCCCGGCGAGGAAGGGTCCGCGACATCGAGGGGGAGAACGTCTGATGTCAAAAGGAACCAAGTCGAAACGCAGGCGCTGGCCCCCGAGCAAAGCCGAGCTCGAGGCGCTGATCGAGGAGGCTATCGTCGACGCCTACGGTGAGTCTGAGCAGCTCACCGGGTTCTATACCATGCTCGAGGAGCATCTCGCGGTGCCGTTCGAGCTAGAGGTCCTGGGCGCCACCGCCACGGTCGAGCGCATCGACATGACGGAGGACGAACAGATCGTTGCCGTCTGCCGGCGCGGGCGCTCGCACCAGGCGATCCCGGTCCTCGAGCTGCCGCTGCCGACGCCCCCGCCCGCGGGAGCGGAGTGGATCGAGGCTTATCGCCGCTGGGCCCGTGGAGTATGAACGGCCATGGTTTCGAAGCGCATTCCCGAGCGCCTGCAGGGCTGGATCGAGGCACGCAAGCGCCACCGCTTGTCTCACGCCCAGGTTCAGATGGCGCGCGAGCTCGGCATGAACCCGAGAAAGCTCGGGAAGCTGGGCAACCACAATCAGGAGCCGTGGAAGCTCCCGCTCCCTGCTTTCATCGAGAAGCTGTACCGCAAACGCTTCGGCAAGGAGCGGCCCGCAGTGGTGCGCAGCATCGAGGAGTGCGCGCGCCTCGAGGAACAGAAGAAGGCTGCGAAGCGGGAGCGCAAAAAGCTCCGGCGTGAGGGCGCACGATGAGCGAATACCAGTACTAC
>CAZPFD010000420.1:0-1928 GCA_964585725.1 uncultured Ectothiorhodospiraceae bacterium
AGATCCTCGAGCACGCCCTTCAGGCGCTCCTCGAACTCGCCGCGATACTTGGCGCCGGCCAGGAGCGCGCCCATGTCCAGGGACAGCACGCGCTTGTTGCGCAGGCCCTCCGGCACCTCGCCGTTGACGATGCGCTGGGCCAGCCCCTCCACGATGGCGGTCTTGCCCACGCCCGCTTCGCCCACCAGCACGGGATTGTTCTTGGTCCGCCGCTGCAGCACCTGGACCGTACGGCGAATCTCCTCGTCGCGGCCGATCACCGGGTCGAGCTTGCCCTGCTCGGCGCGCTCGGTGAGGTCGATGGTGTACTTCTCGAGCGCCTGGCGCTGCTCCTCCGCTTCCGGGTCGCGAACCGCTTCACCGCCGCGCAGCTCCTCGATGGCGCGCTCGACGGCGCCCTTGCTGGCGCCGTTCCTGCGCAGCATCTCCCCGAGCGCGCCGCGATCCTCCACCGCCGCGAGCACGAACAGCTCGCTCGAGATGTACTGATCGCCGCGCCGCTGGGCGAGCTTGTCGGTGACGTTGAGAAGCCGGTTGAGCTCGTTGGAGACGCCCACGTCGCCGGCGGCTCCCTCGACCCTGGGCAGCCGCTCGAGAGCCTCTCCGAGCTGTGAGCGCAGCGCATTGACGTTGACGCCGGCCTTGGCGAGCAGCGGACGCACGCTGCCTCCCGCCTGATCGAGCATGGCGGTCAGCAGGTGCAGGGGCTCGATGAACTGATGATCGCGGCCCACGGCCAGACTCTGGGCATCCGCGAGCGCCATCTGAAATTTGGTCGTCAGCCTGTCCATTCGCATAAAACCTCTCCCACGGGGGCGTCGCCTGCGCGGCATCCCGAAGCGACGATACCGAAATTAGATGTGGGCTCGACGGCGGTATTCAACCCATCGGCCACCGCTCGCGGTCGTTGCAGATCCGTCAGTCGAGGGCAGGGTCGAGCCAGATCACGGTGGCCATGCGTCCCGCGCGGCGCCCGTCGCGACGATAGGAGAAAAAGCGGCGAGGGTCGTGGTAAGTGCAGGCGCCGCCGCCCCGGATCTGCGTCACGCCGATCCGAGCCAGGCGCTGGCGGGCCAGCGCGTACAGATCGGCCAGCCAGCGGCCCTGGGCGGCCGGGGCGAAAGCGGCGGCCGCCTCGGGATCGGCGGCGAGGAAGCTCGCGCGCACCTCCGGGCCCACCGGATAGGCGTCGGGACCGATGGCCGGGCCGAGCCACGCCAGAATGTCCGCGGGCGCGCATCTCAGAGCCCGGACGGTCGCCTCCAGCACACCCCCCGAGAGCCCCCGCCAGCCCGCGTGGGCGGCCCCCACGCAGGTGCCGGCCCGATCACAGAACAGCACCGGGAGACAGTCGGCGGTCAGGATCGCGCAAACCTCCCCGGGCCGGCGCGAGATGCAGGCGTCGGCGGGCACCGGCTCCACCGCCGCGGCCGCGTCCACCACGCGGGTGCCATGGACCTGGTGCAGCCACCGCGGGGATTCCGGAAGCCGCAGGCTGCGCGCGAGGTGCGTGCGGTTGGCGGTCACGGCGCGGGGGTCATCGCCCACGTCCAGGGCCAGATTGGCCCGATCGTAGGGCGGCTCGCTGCAGCCCCCGGCACGCGTGGTGGTCAGCGCGCGTACCCTGTGGGGCGCTTGCCAGCCCGGCAGAATGTGGCCCAGGGGCTCGTGGGGGGCCGGGCCGGTGTTCGCCGGTCCCGGGCTCATGCGTCCTCCAGTGCGCGCAGGGCCGCAAGCAGCTCCTGCATGTCCGCGGGCAGCGGCGCTCGGAAGCGCAGGCTGCGCCCGGTGCGCGGGTGGGTCAGAGTCAGCTCGCTCGCGTGCAGGGCCTGGCGCGGGAAACGGCGTATGCGCTCCCACACGGCGTCCCCGGGACGCTTCTCGGTGCCCGGCCCGCGCGCGCGCAGGCGCCGCCCGTATACCGGATC
>CAZPFD010000421.1:0-1917 GCA_964585725.1 uncultured Ectothiorhodospiraceae bacterium
AGCGGCTGAGGTCCGGCACCAGGTCCTTGACCACCGGCATGTGGGGCAGGGGATAGATCTTGATGTCGCCCTTGTTCTCGACGCCCTGCGCTTTGCCCTCGATGGCTTGGGTGCAAGCGAGCGTATTGACGCCGTTGATGTTCATGGCGCAGGAGCCGCAGATGCCCTCCCGGCACGAGCGCCGAAAGGTCAAGGTGGCATCCACCTCGTTCTTTATCTTGATGAGCGCGTCCAGGACCATGGGCCCGCAGCGGTCGAGATCGATGGCGTAGGTGTCCGTGCGCGGGTTGTCGCCGCTGTCGGGATCCCATCGGTATACGACGAAGCGCCTGACGCGCGTGGCGCCCTCAGGGGCCGCAAAGAACTTGCCCGGCTTTATGCGGGATCCAGGTGGAAGTCTGAACTCTGCCATGCCTGATTTACGGTTCCGCTGTAACCACAGAGGACACGGAGGATCTCACGGAGGACACAGAGAAAAAGAAAATTCGACAAGACCGAAGGAAACCGCGGCCGATCCAAGTTCATTTGAGAATGAGATTGTTTCTCTTCTCTGTGGCCCTCTGTGCAGCACTCTGTGCCCTCTGTGGTTAGATCTTCCAGTAGTTGAAATACGCCGCTTCAGTAAACCCGCGCCTTGGGCGGGAAGGACTGCACTTCGTTGCTCAGCGGCGTGAGGCGCACGGGACGGTAATCGATCTTTACCCGGCCCCCGGCGTCTATCCATGCCAGCGTGTGCTTGAGCCAGCTCTCGTCGTCGCGCTCCGGGTAATCTTCACGCGCGTGTGCGCCGCGGCTCTCCGTACGATTGCGCGCGGAGCGCATGGTGACCACGGCCTGTTGCAGCAGATTCTCCAGCTCCAGCGTCTCGACCAGATCGGAGTTCCAGACGAGGGAGCGGTCCGACACGCGTACGTCCGAGAACGAGCGGAACACGCCGTCAATGAGAGTCTCGCCCTCGCCCAGCACCTCGTCGGTGCGGAACACCGCGGCGTTGCTCTGCATGACGCGCTGCATCTCGAGCCGGATAGCCGCGGTCGGCGTCTCGCCCCGGGCGTGGCGCAGGCGGTCGAACTTGTCGAGTATCGGCTCCTCGAGGCGATCCGCGAGCGGCTTGTGGGGCTGCCCGGGCCGCATGAGCTCGGCGCAGCGTTTGGCGGCGGCCCGGCCGAAAACGACGATGTCGAGCAGGGAGTTCGACCCGAGGCGATTGGCTCCGTGCACGGAGACACAGCCGCATTCCCCGACCGCCATCAGGCCGGGCACCGTGGTTTCGGGATCGCCGTTTCTCAGCGTCATCACCTCGGCGTGGATGTTGGTGGGGATCCCGCCCATGTTGTAGTGCACGGTGGGTATCACCGGGATCGGCTGGCGGGTGACGTCCACGCCGGTGAAGATGCGCGCCGTCTCCGAGATCCCGGGCAATCGCTCGTGGATGACGTCGGGGCCGAGATGCTCGAGGTGCAGAAAGATGTGATCCCGGTTCGAGCCGACCCCTCGTCCCTCGCGGATCTCGAGGGTCATGGAGCGGCTGACCACATCGCGCGAGGCCAGGTCGCGCGCGTTGGGTGCATAGCGTTCCATGAAACGCTCGTCGTCGGAGTTGGTCAGATAGCCGCCCTCTCCGCGGGCGCCCTCCGTGATGAGGCATCCGGAGCCGTATATCCCGGTCGGATGGAACTGCACGAATTCCATGTCCTGGAGCGGGAGCCCGGCGCGCAGCACCATGCCGTTGCCGTCGCCCGTGCACGTGTGTGCCGAGGTGCACGAGAAGTAGGTGCGGCCGTATCCGCCGGTTGCGAGCACCGTCATGTGCGCGCGAAACCGGTGCAGGGTGCCGTCGTCGAGATTCCATGCGAGCACGCCGCGGCACACACCCTCGTCGTCCATGATCAGATCCAGCGCGAAATACTCGATGAA
>CAZPFD010000422.1:0-1915 GCA_964585725.1 uncultured Ectothiorhodospiraceae bacterium
CGCACGAGGGCGAGCGCCGGACGACGCGTTCCTCCATGGCGCTCATGGAGCGCCAAGCGCTGCGGGACGCGGTGCTGCGCTACAATGCCGAGGGCCTCGCGGGGCTGCACGATCGGCCAATGGGACGGCTGCGCCGCCGGCTCAACGAAGACGAGGAGGCAGAGCTCGTCACGGCGATTCTGCAGGGGCCTGATCCCGAACGTGACGGCTGCTGCGCCTGGACGCGTGCCGATCTCTGCCGCTGGCTCGAGACGCGCTTCGGCAAGACCTACCACCCGTCGAGCAGGACACGGGTGCTCATCTGCGCCACGTGATCGCGATGATCGAGCAGGGCATGCACCGATATCGCGACGCAGCTACACGCCGTCGAGCGGGCCGTGACCGTCGCCAAGCGCATGCTGATCCACGACCACATCGACCATTGCCTCGGCGATGGCGACGCGGGCGACCTGGCCGAGATGCGCGCCCTGACGAAGCTGCTCTGAGGGTCGGCGATGCTGTCCGTCCTTTCGCATCCGCACGCGGGATGGCACCGTAATGATTCAGCAGCGCGACGAGCGAAGTGTTGTAGCTGACCAAGCCGCCCGGCCCCCTCGCCGATCACCGCCGTCTTCATCCGGTCGTAGAGGAGCTCCGAGGGCGCCCCCGCCATCGCCGTGAAGGCGTCGATATGGCAGCGCAGCACGGTCTGCAGGTCCTGCCCGGCCGAAAAGCGACCCCAAAGCCACCGGATGTCGCCGAGGACGATGGTGAACAGTCAGCCCTTGCGGACCACGCCGGGCTCATCGTCGAACGCGACCTTGAATTCGGCGAAGTCCACCTGTGCCTGGCGGGCCGGGCGGGATCTCGAACCGCCCCTCGAACTGCGGCCGCCGCGGCGGCCGCACGTCCGCAGGAACTCGGTCACAGAGGCGTAGCCGCCCGCGTAGCCGAGATCGCGGATCTCGCGCAGGAGCCGTTTGCCGGAGAGCTCGGGACAGGCGGCGACGCGCTCCCGCAGATAATCCTCGAAGGACGCGATCAGCCGCGGCACCGGGTTGCGCGGCTTGTAGGCCGGCGGCTCGATGCCCCGCTGAAGGTATCGACGCACGGTCTTTCGCTCGAGCCCCACCTGCCGCGCGATCGCGGTGATGGTGAGCCCCTGGCGCTTCAAGTCATGATCAACACGATCTCCCAGAGTCTGATAATGACCAGCTGCCTGCCCCTCTGCTGTTTTGGGCACCAGGCGAAGATTTGGGCGACGCCATTTTCCTGGGGGCATGCCCCCGGATAATGGCGCTTCCGCCCTCACGACCGGGCAACTTTCAATCGGCACAAATGGGGAGAATTCATCCGGCACTCAGACTCAATACGCTCGCCGAGCGCAGTTTGGGGTTCAGACGGCGCTCGGCACTCGACGCTAATTGGCCGACAACTCCTTCGCCGCCTGCAGCGAGGCGCGGTGGTCAGCTTCTTCGGCGGCCTGGGCCAGGAGAGCGCCTGCGTGCCGCCGGGCCTTCTCTGCGTCACCCGCTTCGTCAGCGGCTCGCATTGCTCCCGCGACGGCGCGGTAGCGGTTCGGCTCCTTGAGCAAGACGGCCTCGTACTCCTTCAGGGCTTCGCCGGACTGCCCCGCCTTGAGAAGCATGTCGGCGAGCAGTTCGCGCGCGGGCAGGATCGGGCCGGGCGTGACGACGTGCTTCTCGGTCGCATCCTCGCGCGCCGCCGCTTCCCGCAGCGCCTCCAGACAGTTCTCGGACTGACCCTCTGCGCAGAGCGCCAGCGCCCCGACCACATCGGCCTGAATTCCGATCTGCCCGGCCCAGTACGGCTGCTTGGCGGCATCGCGCAGCGCCAGCAGCCTCTCCTGCTCCTGACGGGCCGCCGCGGCGTCGCCGCTGCGGGCGGCACCGACCCCCCGGGCGAACGCGTTCAC
>CAZPFD010000423.1:0-1902 GCA_964585725.1 uncultured Ectothiorhodospiraceae bacterium
CAGTGGTCGTACTGGTAGCCCGAGGTGCCGACTCTGAATTCAGCCATACGTTGAAGTTACGCTACCTGGTCCCGGGCTGCACGAGCCATCGCCCGTCTCCAGGCCCTCCGGTCAGCACACCGGGGTTGGTGCCGCCGTGTGCCTGGTCTCGTTCCCCATGGGGCATGCCGTGCAAACTATTCGCCCGAGAGGCGGCGGCGGAACTCGTCCTCGTCGACGATCTCGACGCCCAGGGTCTGCGCCTTGTCGTACTTCGAGCCCGGGTCCGTGCCGGCGACCACGAAGTCCGTCTTCTTGGAGACGCTGGAGGCGACACGGGCGCCCGCCGCCTCCGCCGCGCGCTGGGCCTGCTCGCGGGTCATGGTTTCGAGGCCGACGGTGAGCACGATGGTCTTGCCCGCCAGAGGGCGGATCGGCTCGAGCGCCGCGGCCGCCTCGCGCATGCGCACGCCCGCGCGGCGCAGCCGCTCGACGAGGCGCCGGTTCTCGGGCTCCTGGAACCACTCGTGAACGCTGCGCGCGATCTCGGGGCCGATCTCCTCCACGGCGTCGAGATCCTCCACCGACGCCTTCGCCAGCGCGTCCATGGAGGGAAAGGCGCGAGCGAGGACCTGCGCCACGTGCGAGCCCACGTGGGGGATGTTGAGCCCCACCAGCAGGCGCCACAGGGGCCGGTCCTTGGAGCCTTCGATGGCGGAGAGGAGGTTGTCGATGGACTTGTCCTTGAAGCCCGGCAGCTGGGCGAGCTGATCCGCGCTGAGCGCGTAGAGATCCGCCGGATC
The DNA here is from genome assembly GCA_964585725.1 of uncultured Ectothiorhodospiraceae bacterium. Lineage (GTDB taxonomy): Bacteria > Pseudomonadota > Gammaproteobacteria > HK1 > HK1 > CAZPFD01. The sequence goes on from CAZPFD010000423.1 coordinate 783, forward strand.
CTCGACCCATCCCTGCTCCATGAGGGCGAGGCCGGTCTTGTAGCCCAGGTGGTCGATGTCCATGGCGCTGCGCGAAGCGTAGTGGGACAGCCACTCGATGCCCTGGGACGGGCAGCCGCGGCGGTTCGGGCAGCGCCAGTCGGCCTCGCCCTCGCGGCGCACGAGCCGGGTGTTGCACGACGGGCAGCGCGCGGGGAAGCGCCAGCGCCTGGCCCCTTTGCGGCGCTTGGACACGACCGGCCCCACCACCTCCGGGATCACGTCGCCCGCCCGGCGCACGATCACGGTGTCGCCCTCGCGCACGTCCTTGCGCGCGATCTCGTCCTCGTTGTGCAGGGTGGCGGTGGAGACGGTGACGCCGCCCACGTACACCGGGTCGAGCACGGCGAAGGGGGTCACCCGGCCGGTGCGCCCGGTGTGCACGTCGATCTTCAGCAGCCGCGTGGTCCGCTCCTCGGGCGGGAACTTGTAGGCGATGGCCCAGCGCGGCGCCTTGCTGGTGGCGCCCAGCTCCTCCTGGAAGGCGATCTGATCGACCTTGACCACCACGCCGTCGATCTCGTAGTCGACGTCGTGGCGCTCCTTCTGCCAGTGCTCGCAGTGCTCGAACACTTTCTCCAGCGAGGGCAGGCGCTGGGTGGTCGGATTGACGGGCAGGCCCGCGTCGCGCAGATAGGCGAGGGCCTCGGAGTGGCGCTCGAAGCGCAGGCCTTCGGCATAGCCGACGCCGTGGCACCAGAGGTGGAGCGGGCGCGAGGCGGTGACCTTGGGATCCTTCTGGCGCAGGCTGCCGGCCGCCGCGTTGCGCGGGTTGGCGAACGCACGCTCGCCGCGCTCGGTCAGATCCTGGTTCAGCCGCTCGAAGGCGCCCACGGGCAGATACACTTCGCCGCGCACCTCGAGCAGGCTCGGATGATCGCCGTCGCGCAGGCGCACGGGCACGGCGCGGATGGTGCGGATGTTGGCGGTGATGTCGTCGCCCACCTGCCCGTCGCCGCGGGTCGCACCTTGGATGTAGCGGCCGTTCTCGTAGGTGAGAGCCACGGCCACGCCGTCGATCTTGAGCTCGCACACGAAGACGCCCTCACGCCCGAGCGCACGCACGATGCCCTTGCCCCAG
>CAZPFD010000424.1:0-1895 GCA_964585725.1 uncultured Ectothiorhodospiraceae bacterium
AGATCGGCAGGATCGACGGGCTTCCCCACGGCGCGGCCGAGACCGTACCGGCCGACTGCGGAACGCCGAGCCCCACGACCGGATGGTCGGGCAGGAACGGCGCCAGGTGCTCCGCCACGCCGATCGGGCCCATGCCCGGGCCGCCGCCGCCGTGGGGGATGCAGAAGGTCTTGTGCAGGTTGATGTGGCAGACGTCGGCGCCGATGTGCCCGGGCCGGCAGACCCCGAGCAGTGCGTTCAGGTTGGCGCCGTCCATGTATACCTGCCCGCCGTGCTCGTGGACCACGTCGCAGATCTCGCGGATCGCCTCCTCGAAGACGCCGTGGGTCGAGGGGTACGTGACCATGAGCGCGGCCAGGCGCCCGGCGTGTTTCGCCGCCTTGTCCCGCAGGTCGGCGACGTCGACGTTGCCATTGTCGTCGCACTTCACCACCACCACCTCCAGCCCCGCCATGCGCGCGCTCGCCGGGTTGGTGCCGTGGGCGGAGGCGGGGATGAGGCACACGTCCCGGTGATCCTCACCGCGGCTCTCGTGGTACTTGCGGATGACCAGAAGCCCCGCGTACTCCCCTTGGGATCCGGCGTTCGGCTGCAGCGACACCGCCTCGAACCCGGTGCACTCGCACAGCATCTCCTCGAGCTCCTCGAAGAGCTGCTGATATCCCTGCGCCTGATCGAGCGGCGCGAAGGGATGCATGGCGCTGAACTGCCGGTAGGTGACGGGCAGCATCTCGGTGGTGGCATTGAGCTTCATCGTGCACGAGCCGAGGGGGATCATGGATCGATCGAGCGCGATGTCCTTGGCGGCGAGCCAGCGCAGGTAGCGCAGCATCTCGGTCTCGGAGTGATACAGATGAAACACGGGGTGCTCGAGGAAGCCGCTCGTGCGCCGCAGCCCCTCGGGGATGTCCTCGCCCACCTCCGCGTCGAGCGCATCGATGTCGAGCAGGCTGTCCGCCTTGGTCTCGAACGCGCGCCAGAGCGCGCGCAGGTTCGAGCGCCGCGTGGTCTCGTCGAACGAGATGCCGAGATGGTCCGCGTCCACCACCCGCAGGTTGATCCGGGACTCGCGCGCGCGCGCCGCGATCCGCGCCGCCTGGTTGGGCACGCGCACGGTGATGGTGTCGAAGAACGCGTCGTTCACCACCTCGTAGCCGAGGCGGCGCAGCCCCTCGGCCAGAATCGAGGTCATGCGGTGCACGCGCCCGGCGATGCGCTTGAGCCCCTCGGGTCCGTGATACATGGCGTAGAAGGCGGCGATCACGGCGAGCAGCACCTGCGCCGTGCAGATGTTGCTGGTCGCTTTCTCGCGGCGGATGTGCTGCTCGCGGGTCTGCAACGCCATGCGCAGCACCGGTTGGCCGTGGGAGTCCACGGATACGCCGATGATGCGCCCCGGCGTCTGGCGCTTGTACGCCTCGCGGGTGGCGAAGAACGCCGCGTGCGGACCCCCGTAGCCCATGGGCACCCCGAAGCGCTGGGCGCTGCCCACGACCACGTCCGCACCCATTTCCCCCGGGGGCTTGAGCAGCGCCAGGCTCAACAGATCCGAGGCCACGGTCACCAGCGCCTCGCGCGCGTGCGCGCTCTCGATCAGGCCGGCGATGTCGCGCACCTCGCCGCTCGAGCCCGGATACTGGAGCAGCACGCCGAAGACGTCGTGCGCCTCGAGCTCGCGGTGCGCATCGCCCACCACCACCTCCAGACCCAGCGGGCGTGCGCGCGTGCGCATCACCGCGATGGTCTGTGGGTGACAATCCGCGGACACGAAGAAGACGTTGGAAGCCTTCTTGGAGACTCGGCGGCACATGGCCATGGCCTCCGCCGCCGCCGTGGCCTCGTCCAGCAGCGACGCATTGGCCAGCTCCATGCCCGTGAGGTCGATGACCATCTGC
>CAZPFD010000425.1:0-1848 GCA_964585725.1 uncultured Ectothiorhodospiraceae bacterium
GGAGCTCTGCTCGACGGGGCAGGGGCCTACACCTTCCTGACCGAGACGGCGTGGATGGCGGACGTCGTGTTCCCGGCCTCGGCCTGGCCCGAGAAGAGCGGCACCGTCACCAACACCGACCGGCGCGTGCAGCTCGGGCGCAAGGCGCTGGAGATGCCGGGGGAGGCGCGCGAGGATCTGGACCTCATCCAGGAGATGGCCCGCCGCCTGGGGCTCGACTGGAACTACAAGGGCGTCTCCGAGGTGTACGAGGAGATGCGCCGCGCCATGCCGAGCATCACCGGGATCAGCTGGGAGCGCCTGGACCGCGACGGCTCGGTCACCTATCCCTGCGACAGCGAGGACGATCCGGGACAGGGCGTCGTGTTCCGAGAGGGCTTCCCCACCGAGACCGGTCGCGCCCGCTTCGTGCCGGCGCAGCTCGTCAGCGCGGACGAGCTGCCGGACGCGGAATATCCGCACGTGCTCATCACCGGGCGCCAGCTCGAGCACTGGCACACCGGCGCGATGACGCGCCGGGCCAGCGTGCTGGACGCCATCGAGCCGATGCCGGTGGTGAGCTTGAACCCGGACGATCTCGAGGCCATCGGCGGCGAGGCGGGCAAGCCGGTCAGAGTGACCTCGCGGCGCGGGGAGATCGTCGCGTACGCGCGGGTGGACGACGCCCTGCGGCCCGGGGACGTGTTCATCCCCTTCTGCTACCACGAGGCGGCGGCGAACCTGCTCACCACCGAGGCCCTCGACCCGTACGGCAAGATTCCGGAGTTCAAGTACTGCGCGGTGCGCGTTTCCGTGCCCGAGGACACCACCGAGGCCGCATAGGGACTGTCCTTGCAGGAGTCGCGCCCTTCGCGCGGGGACTGTCCCTTTTATCCGGCGTGGGAGCGGCTTCGTGGCAGCGGCTTGCAGCCGCGACAGTCGCGGATTGAAATCCGCTCCCACAGGTTCCGGTCGGCCATCGAGGCGTGGTAATGCGCGGGCGAGCTTGCTCGCCACCTTTCGGGAGCCTTGCAGCGTCGTCGCGCCTGGAAAGATCCTCGTCGTGGCGAAGAAAGCCGCGCTACCCTTCCCGTGTATCCTTGCCGTTGTTCGCGGTGGGAGCGGTGCCGCGGGCCGCGGCGGGGCTGGACCCTCGCCTTTTTCTTTAGGAGCTGCGCATGTTCCAGAGGACAGAACGGATCGCCGGTTTCGACGAAGAGCTCTGGGCCGCGATCCAGTCCGAGCAACGCCGGCAGGAAGAGCACGTCGAGCTCATCGCCTCCGAGAACTACACCAGCCCCCGGGTGCTGGAAGCCCAGGGGTCGGTGCTCACCAACAAGTACGCCGAGGGCTATCCGCGCAGGCGCTACTACGGCGGCTGCGAATACGTGGACGTGGCCGAGGAGCTCGCCATCGCGCGCGCGCGCGAGCTGTTCGGCGCGGACTACGCCAACGTGCAGCCGCACTCGGGCTCGCAGGCGAACGCTGCAGCGTACCTGGCGCTCGCCCAGCCCGGTGACACCATCCTGGGCATGAGCCTGGCCGACGGCGGCCACCTCACGCACGGCGCGAAAGTCAACTTCTCGGGCAAGCTGTTTCACGCGGTGCAGTACGGACTCGACCCGGCGAGCGGCCGCATCGACTACGAGCAGGTGCAGGCGCTGGCCCGCGAGCATCGCCCCCGCATGATCGTGGCCGGCTTCTCCGCCTACTCGCGGATAGTGGATTGGGAGCGTTTCCGCAGCATCGCCGACGAGGTCGGCGCGTACCTGGTGGTGGACATGGCGCACGTGGCCGGCCTGGTGGCCGCCGGGCACTATCCCAACCCCGTCGCCATCGCCGACGTCACCACCAGCACGACCCACAAGA
>CAZPFD010000426.1:0-1842 GCA_964585725.1 uncultured Ectothiorhodospiraceae bacterium
CTCGAGCGGGCCCTCAAGGAGTCATGATAAAATATAAAACCACCTTAATGAAGTATTTGTATAGAATTCGACTAGCAGCGGAGGACTTTAAGTGAATCCTGACAAACCGACTGAACCGCAGCCGGGCAGAGGCTCGAACGCCCTGCGCATCCTCGGGCGGGCGAACTCCTTCAATGTGCGGAAGGTTCTATGGCTCTGCGACGAGATCGGCGTGCCCTACACGCGCGAGGATTACGGACGCGGCTTCAGGCCAACCGACACGCCCGAGTTTCTTCACCTCAATCCGGCGGGTCAGGTGCCCGTCGTCATCGACGGCGACCTCGTGCTGCGCGAGTCGAATACGATCCTGCGCTATCTCGCGGCCAAGCATGGGGCTGAGCAACTCTACCCGGCTGATCTGGCCAAGCGGACGGTAGTCGAGCAGTGGATGGACTGGGTCGCCTACGATGTGACGCACGCGCTGCGAGGCGCGTTCCTCGGCGGACAACTCCGGGAGGCGCCCTGGAACAATGAGTGGTTCGTCGAGCAGGGCCGGAAGGATCTGATCGGGCTGATGCGCCTGCTGAACCAGCATCTGGATGAGAGTGGCCCAAACGTCGCAGGCGAGAGCTTCACGATCGCCGACATCCCGGTGGGTCTCGTGGTGAACCGCTGGTTCATGCTCGAGGGCATCGAGCGGCCAGCATTTTCTGCTTTGACGGCTTACTACGACCTGCTCACGGAGCGGCCGGAATATAGGGAGCATGGCCGGAACGGCCTACCGTAGCGCGTTCACCAGCAGGCGTTGGTTCTCAATGGTAGTCGAGCTGATCTGAAAAATACACAAACACCGCTACGGTGGAGTTGTATAAAGCCTCGTTTTCATCCGACGCCGACATTAATAAGTCACTCTAAAGAAATGGGTGGACTACGAATCTGGGGGTCGGGGGTTCGAATCTTCCCCGGTGCGCCATTTTGTATTTTCAGCGCAAGATGTTACGTGGCGTTTGTCGAGCGCCTGCGCTGCTCGGCCTCGTCCCAGGCGGTGAGCGCCTGGTAGTCAGGCACATAGCCCAGGCCCTTCTGCGCGTCCGAGGATATCGCCGTCTGTGAGGTCACCACGTCGACCACCGCGGGCGCGTTCGCGAGCGCCCGCTCCAGTGCAGGGGCGAGCTCTTCCGGCTTTTCCACCCGCTCGCCGTGCGCGCCGAGGGCGCGGGCCATGGCGGCGTAATCCGAGTGGCGCAGTGTCGTGCCGATCACCCGGCCGCCGTAGTTGGCTTCCTGGTCATAGCGCTCGATATTCCAGGCGGCATTATTGGAGACGATGAAGACCGCCTTCGCGCCGTGCCTGACAGCGGTGTCGACCTCCATGGCGTTGATGCCGAAGGCGCCGTCACCATTGACCGAGATGACCTGCCGGTCCGGGAAGGCCAGCGCCGCCGCGACGCCGAAGGGCACGCCGACGCCGAGGCAGCCGAAGGCGCCGGCGTCCATGTAGGTGGGCGCCCGCCCCAGCCCGAGCCGGGCGAAGCTGAGGAGATCGCCGCCGTCGGCGATGGCGATATAGTCCTCCGGCGCGACCTGGGCGATGGCGTCGAAGATGCAGCGCGGGTGCATCTTGCCGTCCGGGCCGAGCCGTGGCGTGTCGCCGAAGCCGGCGGTGGCGCGCTCGCGCTGTCGCTGGCGCATCGCCTCGGCCCAGGGGGCGTCGAGCGCGGGCTTCGTATTGCCGGCGGCGGCGACGATCGCATCGAGCGCGAGGGCGGGCGTGGCGAGGATCTCGGGCGTGCCGCGGCGGTTGTCGATCAGCTCGCCCGCCGTGTCGGCGATGCGGATGAAGCGGGCGTTCGGGAACACGGC
>CAZPFD010000427.1:0-1830 GCA_964585725.1 uncultured Ectothiorhodospiraceae bacterium
AACGTGGCGAGCTTCCGCCCCGGGAAGCGCCACGCGCTGCTGATCGAAATGTTCTCGCAGCTCGAGACAAACCGGGACTGGCAGCTCTGGCTGGTGGGGGACGGCCGCGAGCGGCGCCGGTGCCAGAAGATCGCCGCGCGCTCGCCCGTCGCCGATCGCATCCGCTTCGCCGGCTACAGCGAGGACCCCACCGAGTACTACGCGGGCGCGGACGCCGGCGTGTCGGCCTCGGTGGAGGACTCGCTGCCCAACTTCCTGGCGGAGGCGCAGCGCGCGGGGCTGCCGGTGGTGGCGGTCGAGGTGCGCGGCGTAGGCGAGGCCATGCGAGCAGGCAGGACGGGGTTTCTGGTCGCACCCCACGACTCGGGTGAGTTCCTGGAGCGGGTCCGCCGCTTGCACGCAGACCCGGCGTTGCGCAGCGCCATGGGCAGGGAGGCCGCGCGCTTCGCGCGCCAGCGCTTCGCGCCGGAACGCCAGGCTGCGCGCATGCTGGACGTCCTGAGCGCTCTGCACGACGCCGGCCGCCCAAGCCCGGAACGGCCGCTGCCCGCTGCATCGGGCCCGGAAGGGATCGGCTTTACCCCGCCCGCAGGGGTCGGCTCGAAGGTGAAAAGCCAGTCGTCCCCTCGCCAGGTGCCGCGCCCTTGAGGACTTCCGAAGCGGCGCAGACCGACAATCGGCCGCGCGTGTTTCTCACGGGCGCGAGCCGGGGCATCGGGCTGGCCACGGCGCGCCTTCTGAGCGAGCGCGGGTGCGAGGTGTGGGGCACCTCGCGCGATGTGCGCCGGCTGCCGCAGCTGGCGGGGTTTCATCCGGTGCAGCTCGATCTATGCGAGCCTGCGTCCATCGAACGGGCGGTGGCGCAGGTGTGGTCCGAGGCGGGGCGCGTCGACGTGCTCGTCCAGAACGCGGGCTGCGCCATCTTCGGCGCCATCGAGGAGGTGCCGCCCGAGCTCGCGGCCAAGCAGTGGGAGGTGCTGGTCATGGGGCCGCTGCGCGTGCTCCACCACGCGGTGCCCAAGCTGCGCGCCCAGGGCGGCGGGCTGGTCGTGCACGTGGGGGCGCTCGCGAGCGACTTCGGCATTCCGTTTCAGGCGCACTACTGCGCCGGCAAGGCGGCGCTCGGTGCGCTGAGCGCAGGGCTCGCCGTGGAGCTGGCACCCTTCAACATTCGGGTGGTGCACCTGCGCGCGGGGGACATCGCCACCGACCTGGGCAAGGCCACGACGCGGGTCGCGGGCTGGAGCTCGGCCTACCGCGATGCGAGCGATACGGCGTGGTGGCACGTGCAGCACCACATGCGCAACGGTCCCAAGGCCGAGGTCGTCGCTCAGGGGGTGTGGCGCGTCATGCGCTGGGGAAACCCGCCGCCGGTCGTGGATCTCGGGGGATTCTTTCAGACGGTGCTGGCGCCGCTCGGCAAGCGCCTGCTGCCGAGCCGGCTGATGCAGACGTTGAACCGGCAGTATTACGGCTTGTAGACGCGAGAGCGTGTCGCGGACAGAGTCCGCTCCCACAGGTGATCCGACCCCTGAAAATAGTCTCAGGACGTAGGCGATGCAGACGACTTCGGCATCGGCGCTGAAGGGGATCGTGCTCGCGGGCGGCGCCGGGACGCGGCTGTATCCGCTCACCTCCGCGGTGAGCAAGCAGCTGCTGCCCGTCTACGACAAGCCCATGATCTACTACCCGCTGTCGACGCTGATGCTGGCCGGCATCCGCGATATCTTGATCATTACCACGCCGCACGATCAGCCGCTCTTCCGCACCCTGCTCGGCGACGGCAACCAGTGGGGCGTGCACCTCGACTACGCGGTGCAGCCCGAGCCG
>CAZPFD010000428.1:0-1806 GCA_964585725.1 uncultured Ectothiorhodospiraceae bacterium
GTCGCAGGCTCCGAGTGCTGCCGAGCCCGGGTTGAGCGCGGCGGGGCCGGCCGCGCGGGGCCTGGGCCCTCTTCGGCTTCGGTCGAGGGCCCGTGGCGGATCATTGCAGGTTTGCCGCGGCTGGCGGCCCCGCGGCGCGGAGCCTGCGACTGCGCGCTGCGTACGCCCGGAACCCCAGCGCGTGACGGTCGCGGGCTTCGTTTGCCCGGCGTTGCGCAGCCGTTAGAGGCCCTGCGCTCAGTTCCCTCTGGCGATAGCACTTTGCGGAGGTGGTCGATGACGTTGGATGCGAGCCGTTCGGATCTGACCCTCGGCGTGGTGGGTGCCGGCATCATGGGGCGCGGCATCGCGCAGATCGCGGCTACCGCCGGCATCGAGGTGGTGCTCACCGACGCCTCTGCGCAGGCGGCCGAGGACGCCCGCGGATTCGTCGAGAAGATGCTGGCCCGGGCGGTGGACAAGGGACGCATGTCGCAGGACGCGGCGCGCGATGCTCTTGCCTCGATCACGGTGGCCCAAGAGATCGAATCGCTCGCCCGTTGTCATGTCGTGGTGGAAGCCATCGTCGAGAAGCTGGAAGCCAAGCAGGGATTGTTTCGCGATCTGGAGCAGGTGGTCGCCCGGGACTGCATCCTCGCCACCAATACCTCCTCGCTGTCGGTCACGGCGATCGCCTCGGCGTGCGCCCACCCCGAGCGCGTCGCCGGTTATCACTTCTTCAATCCCGTGCCGCTGATGAAGCTGGTGGAGGTGGTGGAGACGCCTCTCACCGCGCAATGGGTATGCGAGGCGCTGGTCGCGCTCGCGGCGCGCATGGGGCACCAGCCGGTGCGCGCCTCCGACACGCCCGGCTTCATCGTCAACCACGCCGGACGCGGATACGGCACCGAGGCGCTGCGCGTCGTGGGCGAGGGGATCGCGGATTTCGCGGACGTGGACCGCGTGATGCGCGACGCCGCCGGCTTTCCCATGGGCCCCTTCGAGCTGTTGGATCTCACCGGGCTCGACGTGTCCCAGCCCGTCATGGAATCCATCTACCACCAGTACTACGAGGAGCCGCGGTTCCGGCCCTCGGTCATCGGCCGGCAGCGGCTGCTGGCGGGGCTCTACGGCCGCAAGGCCGGCGCAGGCTTCTACGCGTACCGCGACGGCCGGCCCCTGGTTCCGGACGAAGCGCCGGTGCCTGCGACGCCGGACGACCTGGACGTCTGGGTGAGCGGCGTCGATGCCGAGGGGCGCGAGGCGGTGGTGCAGGCATTGCGCTCGGGCGGCGCGCGCCTCGAGCAGGGGCAGAAGCCGTCGCCCGGCGCGCTGTGCATGGTGACGCCTCTCGGCGCGGACGCCACCACCGCGGCGCTCGCGGAGGATCTGGATCCCCAACGCACGGTGGCCGTGGACACCCTGGTCGGCTTCGATAGACGGCGAACGTTGATGACGACGCCCCTCACCGAGCCCCGCTACCGGGACGCCGCCCGCGCCTTGCTCGGCGCCGGCGGAACGCCGGTGACGACGATCCGCGACAGCGCCGGCTTCATCGCGCAGCGCATCCTCGCGGCTATCGTGAACATCGCCTGCGACATGGCGCAGCAGGGGGTGGCGACGCCCGAGGACATCGACCGCTCGGTGACGCTGGGGCTGCGCTACCCCCACGGGCCGCTGGCGCTCGGCGATCGCCTCGGTCCCGAGCGGGTGCTTCGCATTCTCGAGGCCATGCGTGATTTCTACGGCGATCCGCGCTACCGCCCGAGCCCCTGGCTCATCCGCCGCGCCCGGCTGGGGGTCTCGCTCCGGGTCCGTGATTCGTGA
>CAZPFD010000429.1:0-1802 GCA_964585725.1 uncultured Ectothiorhodospiraceae bacterium
CGCCGCAAGCAGGAGGTCGCCAGCGCCGCATGAAAATCGGAAATGCTACATGTAACACGAAGAACACGAAGGAGACACGAAGCTCACGAAGAAAGATATGAAACAATTTGCCAATATAGACCTTCGTGCGATCTTCGTGACCTTCGTGTTACAAACGGGCGTTCGAGAACGCCGACGTGATTGAGATCGACGGGCGGTCGCTGACGTTCGAGCAGTTCCGGACGATCGTGCTCGAGCAACGCCCGTGCCGCCTGCACCGCGCCGCCCGCAGCCGGGTGAAAGCGGGACGCCGCGTCGTCGAGAAGGTGCTCGAGCGCGGCGGGGCGGTCTACGGTCTCAACACCGGGTTCGGCGATCTCGCTAACGTCCGCATCGAGCCTCCCCATCTCGAGCTCCTCCAGGAGCGACTGATCCTGAGCCACTGCGCCGGCACCGGCGAGCCGCTTCCCGATCGCGCGGTGCGCGGCATGCTGCTGCTGCGCGCGAACACGCTCGCCCGGGGCCACTCGGGCGTGCGTCCGGAGCTGGTCGAGGCGCTGCTCGCCCTGCTCGTGGCCGATGTCCTGCCGGTGGTCCCGAGCCGCGGCTCGGCCGGAGCCAGCGGGGATCTGGCGCCGCTCGCGCATCTCGCCCTGCCCCTGCTCGGGCGCGGGCGCGTGCGCGTGGCTGGGCGCGAGATATCCGCGGCGGAGGGGCTGGGAAAGGCGGGTCTCGAGCCCTTGACCTTGCAACCCAAGGAAGGTCTGGCGCTCATCAACGGCACCCAGGCCATGACCTCCCTGCTCGCCCTCGCCGTGCTCGAGACCAGGCGCCTGGTGGGGAGCGCCGATCTGGTGGCCGCGCTCTCCACCGATGCGGTGCGTGGAACCGATACCGCTTTCGACCCGCGCCTGCACGCGCTGCGGCCCTACCCGGGTCAGCAGGCGAGCGCCGCCAATCTGTGGCAGCTCATGCAGGGCTCCGAGATCCGCGAGTCCCATCGCGAGAACGACTTCCGCGTCCAGGATCCCTACAGCCTGCGCTGCGCCCCGCAGGTGCACGGCGCCGTGCGCGATCTGCTGAGCGATGCCGAGGGCAAGGTCGCGCTGGAGATGAACGCCGTCACCGACAATCCTCTGGTCTTTCCCGAGGACGGCGCCATCATCTCCGGCGGCAACTTCCACGGCGAGCCCATGGCGCTCGCCGCGGACGTGATGTCGATCGGGGTGGCCGAGCTGGGAGCCATCAGCGAGCGGCGCATCGACAAGCTGACCAACGCGGATTTCTCCGGGCTGCCGCCGTTTCTGGTGCGCGACGCGGGGCTCAACTCCGGCTTCATGCTCGCGCAGGTGACTGCAGCGGCGCTCGCCAGCGAGAACAAGGTGCTGTGCCATCCCGCCAGCGTGGACTCCATCCCCACCTCGGCCGACAAGGAGGACCACGTATCCATGGGCATGGGGGCGGCGCTCAAGCTGCACCAGGTGCTTGCCAATGTGCGCCGCATCCTGGCCATCGAGCTGCTGTGCGCGGCCCAGGGGATCGATCTGCTGCGGCCGATGCGCTCCAGCGAGCCCCTCGAACGGCTGCACGCCGCCGTGCGCGAGCGCATCCCGCATCTCGAGGAGGACCGCGAGATCAGCCCCGATATCGATGCGGCGGTGTCCTTTCTCGACGCCATCGATCCCTTCCTCGACGGGCTGCGGTAGGGCGGGATGCAATCCCGCCGAACACGGGCGTGATGCAACCCCGGCGACCGCCGGACTCACCCCACCGTCAGCACGATCTTGCCGATGTGCGTGCTGCTCTCCATGAGCGCGTGGGCC
>CAZPFD010000430.1:0-1754 GCA_964585725.1 uncultured Ectothiorhodospiraceae bacterium
GTCTGACACCACTTTTCCCGAAGGGAGCGGGCCAGGGATGGCCCGCTCCGAGCGTGGAGACAGGATGTCGAATCGCGAGGCCCGGCCCGCGTGCCGAAACACGCGAAGCCTTGGAATCCTGAGCGAGGGGTCGCCGACCCGCACGGGTCCCCCGCCACGCTATCATGCGCGAAGGGAGGCCTTGGAGTCGCGCTATGCGCGAGAGCTGGTGGGAGCGTTTCCTCGACGGCGTCGCCGATCGCGGGCGCGATCGTCTCAAGCTCAGCGCCAGCCGCGACCCGGTGGAGCGCGTGGCCAGACACTGCGAGGCGCTGCTCACCAGCGTGGGCGAGGCCTCGGGCACCGCGCTCGCGCGCGAGGTGGCGCGCGAGCTGGAGGCCCTCGACGACGGCGAGCGCCTGCGCCTGCTCGAGCTGCTCAACGCGAGCTTCGGCCCCGACCGCGACGCGATCCTGCGTGCCGCGGACGCCTACCGCACGGAGCCCTCCCTGGACGCGTTTCTCACCCTGAGCCGCGCCATCGAGCCGCCGCGCCAGGAGCTGTTCCGGCGCATCAACCGCGCGCCCGGCGGCACGCGCACCCTGGTGCGCCTGCGCGAGCACGTGCTGCGCCTGCTGCCCGAGCACCCGCAGCTCAGACCCGTGGATGCCGACCTGCTGCATCTGCTCGGCTCCTGGTTCAACCCGGGGTTCCTGCGCCTCCAGCGCATCGATTTCCGCACCCCGGCGAACCTGCTCGAGAAGATCATCGGCTACGAGAGCGTGCACGCCATCCGCGGCTGGGACGATCTGCGCCGGCGCCTGCAGGCGGACCGCCGCTGCTTCGCCTTCTTCCACCCGGCGCTGCCCGAGGAGCCGCTGATCTTCGTGGAGGTGGCGCTCATCGCCGGCATGCCCGCGGCGGCCGCGCCGCTCCTGGACCCGGGCGCCCCCATCGCCGATGCGGCGCGCGCCGACACCGCGGCGTTCTACTCCATCAACAACTGCCAGTACGGCCTGCGCGGCGTCTCCTTCGGGAACTTTCTGATCAAGCAGGTCATCTCCGAGCTGCTGGGGGAATTCCCCCGGCTCGACCGTCTCGTGACCCTGTCTCCGGTGCCGGGTCTGGCCGAGGCCCTGCGCCGGGCGCGCGACGGGGGCGGACCGCTCGGCGGCGAGGGCCCGCGAAAGCTGCTGGCGGAGCACGCCGAGGCGCTGCGCCAAGCGGGCGGCGAGGCCGATGCCCTCGCGGCGCTGCTCGCGCTCCTCCAGGGACCCCGGCCCGGGGCCCACCGCGAGGTGCTCGCCAAGCCCCTGGAGCGCCTGACCCTGGCCTATCTCACCCGCGCGCGCGAGGGCGGACGGCTCGTGGACCCCGTGGCCCGCTTTCATCTCGCCAACGGCGCGCGCCTCGAGCAGATCAATCCGTTCGCCGATCTGTCCGAGCGGCGCATGGCCCAGTCCTTCGGGGTGATGGTGAACTACCGCTACCTCCCCGGCGCGGTGGAGCACAACCACGAGCGCTACATGGCGGAGGGCGAGGTGGTGCTCGCGCGCCCGCTGCGCCGCGAGCTGCGGCGCATCGAGCAGCTCTGGTCCTAAAGCGCGGGGCCCATCAGATACTCGGGCAGCCAGGTGGCGATGGCCGGGAAAGCGCACAGCAGCACGATGCCCGCCACCATGCACAGCATGAACGGCAGCGCTCCCCAGAGAATGGTCTGCAAGCGCACGTCCGGTGCGATGCCGTTGATCACGTAGAGGTTCAGCCCCACCGGC
>CAZPFD010000431.1:0-1719 GCA_964585725.1 uncultured Ectothiorhodospiraceae bacterium
GCCAAATCGGTCGAGCAACACCAGCTGCGCCTCGCGGGCGATCTCGGCGTCGTTGACGAGAACCGTCCCGCGCAGGACGACCAGCGCCAGCGTGTGGCCCTCCGGGAGTGCGAGCCTCGCCGTGCCGTCCCGGCGCAGCGCCAGGTCCCAGAGGTCCAGCGGCGTGAAGGTGCGCGCCGGCCCCTGGTGGCCCTGATGCTCGCCGGCGATGATCCTGAGCGTGCCGGCATCCTCGGGCAGCGAGACCGCCGGGATCTCGGCGTCGCGGAGCGCCTGGTAGCCGGGCGCCACGTTCTTGTGCCGCGCCGGCAGGTTGACCCAGAGCTGCACCATCTCGAGCGTACCGCCCGTCCGCGTGAACGCCTCCGAGTGGAACTCCTCGTGCAGGATGCCCGAGCCTGCCGTCATCCACTGCACGTCGCCGGGCCCGATAACCCCGCCCTTGCCGGTCGAGTCGCGGTGCGCGACCTCGCCCCGGTAGACGATGGTGACGGTCTCAAACCCGCGGTGCGGGTGCGCCCCGACGCCGCGCGGACGCTCGGCGGGGGCGAACTCCGCCGGCCCGGCGTAGTCCAGGAGCAGGAACGGGCTGACGTGCTGGCCGTGGGTGGCGTGGGAGATAATCGAGCGCACCGGGAAGCCGTCGCCGACCCAGTGCGGCCGTGGCGCGCTGTAGATGCCGAGAACCTTTCGCATGGCTTCTCTCCTTTCGTCGTCCGGGCTCATTGGCCGGTCGCCGAAAGGATGTGCATGGGACAATCAATTCGGTAGTCTCCGGAAATCCATCACTGTGTTCCAGATTCAGAACGCCGGCCCCGGATGCAGGACCTCAACGATCTCTTCTACTTCGCCAAGGTGGTCGAGCATGGCGGCTTCGCCGCCGCCGAGCGGGCGACCGGCGCGCCCAAGTCGAAGCTCAGCCGGCGAGTGGCCATGCTCGAGGACTGCCTCGGCGTGCGCCTGATCCAGCGCTCCACGCGCCGCTTCGCGGTCACCGAGATCGGGCAGGAGTACTATCGCCACTGCCTCGCCATGCTGGTCGAGGCCGATGCGGCGCAGGAGGTGATCGACCGCACGCGCTCCCAGCCGCAAGGCGTCGTGCGGATCAGTTGCCCGACCGCCGCGCTCCACTTCCAGGTCGCGGAGATGATCGCCCGCTTCATGGCGGCGTGTCCGGGCGTCGAGGTGCATCTCGTTGGCACCAACCGGCGGGTGGACGTGATCCGGGAAGGCTTCGACATCGCCATCCGGGTGCGCTTCCCGCCGCTCGAGGAGAGCGATCTCGTCATGAAGGTGCTGGCCGAGAGCCCGCAGAAGCTGGTGGCGAGCTCGGCCCTTGCCGAGACCTTGCCGCGGCCCATGGTGCCAGCCGACCTCGCTGCGCTCCCGAGCATGAGTTGGGGCTCGCCCCACGACACCCACGAGTGGCGGCTGGATGGGCCCGACGGCGCATCCGCCTCGATCCGCCACGCGCCGCGCCTCGTCACCGAGGACATGGTGGCGCTGAGGCTCGCGGCGCTCCGCGGCGTGGGTGTTGTGCAGATGCCGACGATGGTGGTGGGCCCGGACCTGCGGGAGGGCACGCTGGTCGATGTGATCCCGAACTGGTCGCCCCGCACGGGCATCATTCATGCCGTCTTCCCATCCCGTCGCGGGCTCCTGCCTTCCGTCCGTGCCCTCCTGGATTTCCTGGCGGCCGAATATGCAGCGTTGAGCCGC
>CAZPFD010000432.1:0-1690 GCA_964585725.1 uncultured Ectothiorhodospiraceae bacterium
TGACCTCGAGGGCGTCGACGCGCTGCAAGCCCCGGGGCAGCTTGAGGCCGCGCCGCCCGCGCCCCTGCTCGTAGTGCTCGAGGTCCGCGGGCTTGAGCGTCAGGTGGCGCTTGCCGGCGTGCACGATCAGCTGCCCGTCCTCCGGCAGCACCACCACCGATACCACCCACTCCTCGCGGGCTTTCACGCGCTTGGGCGGAATGTGCATGATCTTGTTGCCCTTGCCTTTCGCGAGCTGCGGCAGCTCGCTCAGCGCATGCACGAGCAGGCGGCCTTCCGAGGACACCGCCGCCAGCAGGTCGGTATCCGGATCGATGACCGGCGAGGGGGTCAGCACCCGCGCGCCCGCGGGCACGCTGAGCACGGACTTGCCGGCCTTGTTCTTGGCGTACAGATCGCCGAGCCTCGCGATGAACCCATAGCCCGCGTCCGAGGCCAGCACGTACTGATCGTCCGGAGCGCCCAGCATGACGCCGGCGAAGGTGGCGCCGTCCGGGGGGTTGAGGCGCCCGGAGAGCGGCTCCCCCTGGCCCCGCGCCGAGGGCAGCCCATGGGCCGACAACGAATACGTGCGTCCGGTGGAGTCGAGGAACACGGCGAGCTGATTGCTCCGCCCCCGGGCGGCGGCCCGGAACGCGTCGCCCGACTTGTAGCTGAGCGCACCCGGGTCGATGTCGTGACCCTTGGCGGTGCGCACCCAGCCCCGCTGCGACAGGACCACGGTCACCGGCTCGGCGGGGATGAGCGCCGTCGTATCCAGCGCCTTGGCGGCTTCCCGCGCCTCGATGGGGCAGCGCCGCCCGTCGCCGTACTTCTCGGCATCCGCCAGGATCTCCTTGCGGATGAGGCGCTTGATGCTGCGCTTGGAGGCGAGCGTCTTCTCCAGCCATTCACGCTCCGCGTCGAGCTCCTGCTGCTCGCCGCGAATGCGGATCTCCTCGAGCCGGGCCAGGTTGCGCAGCTTGAGGTTGAGGATCGCCTCGGCCTGCACGTCGCTCAGCTCGAAGCGCTTCATCAGCACGGGCTTGGGCTCGTCCTCGTTGCGAATGATGGCGATGACCTCGTCGAGGTTGAGGTAGGCGGCGAGATAGCCTTCGAGCACGTGCAGCCGATCGCGCACCTGCTGGAGCCGGTGCTCGAGACGCCGGCGCACGGTATGGGTCCGGAACTCGAGCCACTCGCGCAGCACGTCGCGCAGGTTCTTGACCGCCGGGCGCCCGTCGACTCCGATCATGTTCATGTTGACGCGGTAGGTGCGCTCGAGGTCCGTGGTGGCGAACAGATGCGACATGAGCTGCTCGACGTCCACGCGGTTGGAGCGCAGCACCAGCACCACCCGCGTCGGGTTCTCGTGATCGGACTCGTCGCGGATGTCTTCCACCATGGGCAGCTTGCGCGAGGTCATCTGCGCCGCGATCTGCTCCTGCACCCGCGCGCCCGACACCTGGTACGGCAGCGCCGTGATCACCACCGTCCCGTTCTCGCGCTCGTAGCGGGCGCGCATGCGCACGCTTCCGCCGCCGCTTCGATAGATCTCTGCGAGCTCCTCGGGCGGCGTGATGATCTCCGCCTCGGTGGGAAAATCGGGCCCCCTGACGTGCTCGCAGAGCTGCTCCACGCTCGCCTTGGGCTCGTCGAGCAGACGCACGCACGCCGTCGCCACCTCGCGCAGGTTGTGCGGCGGGATGTC
>CAZPFD010000433.1:0-1661 GCA_964585725.1 uncultured Ectothiorhodospiraceae bacterium
CGGCGCAGCCGGCGCATGAGGTGCTTGGGCTTCGCCGGGTCCAGGTAGCCGACCGCGATCAGCGTATCCTCGAGGTGGCGGTAGAAGCCCTCCATCTGCTCGGCTGTCGCCGGCGGCTCGGCGTGCTGCACCGATGCCGCCTGCGTGGCTTGTTGTGCGACCGCCAGATACAGCTCGTAGGCCAGCACCTGCACGGCGGCGGCGATGTTCAAGGAACGGAACGCGGGGTTCGTCGGGATGTGCACGACCGCCTGACAGCGATCCAGCTCGGCATTGGTCAGACCGGAATGCTCGCGCCCGAACACCAGAGCGACGTCGCCGTGGCGGGCCTGCGCCACCGCGCCCGCCGCCGCCTCGCGAGGATGGTACAGCGGCCAACCGATGTGACGGGCACGCGCCGTCGTGGCCAGCACCCAGCCGCACCCGGCGAGAGCCTCGTCCAGACCGTCGCAGATCACGGCCCCGTAGAGGACGTCGTCGGCGCCGGCCGCGCGCGCGGTCGCATCGGCGGAGGGGAAACGGCGCGGCCGCACCAGCCACAGACGCCTCAGCCCCATGGTCTTCATGCCCCGCGCCACCGCGCCGATGTTGCCGGGGTGTGAGGGCTCCACCAGAACGATCCTTATCCTGTCGCCTACCGATTCGCCCACGGGCACGGTGTCCTCCTGATGCGGTCGCCGTGAGGCGACGAATGCGCAGCGGCGAGACGCGCCCCTTCGCGGGTGCTGCCGATGCACCTACAATGAAGGTTCCCCGGCGGTCGGACACGACTCGAGAGCAAGCCATGAATCCCATGCTCAACATCGGCGTGCGCGCCGCGCGCGCGGCGGGGAACATCATCGTGCGCTACGTGGACCGCGTGGACACGCTCAGCGTCTCCGCGAAGGCCTACAACGACTTCGTCACCGAGGTGGACCATCAGGCCGAGCGCACCATCATCGACATCATCCGCAAGGCGTATCCGCATCACGCGGTCCTCGGCGAGGAGACGGGAGCCCACGGGGGCAACGAGTACCTGTGGATCATCGATCCGCTCGACGGCACGACCAACTTCGTGCACGGTTTTCCGCATTTTGCCGTATCCATCGCGCTCAAATACAGAGACCGCTTGAGCCAGGCGGTCATCTACGATCCGCTGCGCCAGGAGCTGTTCACGGCCTCCCAGGGCGAGGGGGCGCGGCTCGGAGACCGCCGCATCCGGGTCAGCCGCTGCGCGGGGCTGCGCGACGCCCTGCTCGGCACGGGCTTCCCCTTCCGCAAGCTCGCCATCCTCGACCCCTACCTGGCCACGCTGCGCGAGCTCACCCGCAGGAGCGCCGGCGTGCGCCGCGCGGGCTCGGCGGCGCTGGATCTGGCCTACGTGGCGGCGGGACGCCTGGACGGATTCTGGGAGTTCGGGCTGGAGCAATGGGACATGGCGGCGGGGGCATTGCTCATCCAGGAAGCGGGCGGCATGGTCAGCGCTCCGGACGGGAGCGGCGACTATCTCGCCCGCGGGGACATCGTCGCAGGCACGCCGAAGGTCCTCGGCCCCCTGCTGGAGACCATCGAGAGCGCCCTCGCCGGCGAGGCCGGCGGCTGAATAAAAGGTTCTTCGCGGATTTTGGGGAAACCTTGCCGACGAGCGTCCTTGGAGATGGGTCCCGGCGGTATGTGCAGCG
>CAZPFD010000434.1:0-1658 GCA_964585725.1 uncultured Ectothiorhodospiraceae bacterium
AAGTATGACGCCGTCGTCATCGGCGCGGGACACAACGGCCTCACCGCCGCCTGCTACCTGGCGCGGGCGGGCTTGAGCGTGGTCGTCCTCGAGCGCAACCCCTACATCGGCGGCGCAGCGGTGAGCCGCGAGCTCCATCCCGGGTTCACCTACTCCAACTGCTCCTACGTGTGCAGCCTGCTGCGCCCCCAGGTCATGCGCGATCTGGACCTGCCGGGGCACGGGCTGCAGGTGATCCCCTACGAGGGCAGCCTGACCTTCATGCGCAACGGCGACTATTTCGCGAGCTTCGACGACCCCGACGCGTCGCGCCGCGAGATGGAGCGCCATTCGAAGCGCGACGCCGAGAACTACACCCGCTTCGCGAACGTGGTGATGCGCCAGTGCCGCTTCATCAAGCCGCTGCTCCTGCGCACCCCGCCCGATCCCACGTCGCTCAAGCCGCGCGACGTGGGCGAGCTCCTGTACCTGGCCAAGCGCTTCTGGGGCCTGGGCGAGGAGCACATGTACGAGATGCTCCGCTTCTGGACCATGAGCATCGCCGATTTCCTCGACGAGTACTTCGAGTGCGACGTGATCAAGGCGCACATCGCCGGCTCGGGCATCATCGGCACCGCGCTCGGGCCCTGCTCCCCGGGGACCGCCTACGTGCTCCTGCACCACTACATGGGCGAGGTGGACGGGCACATCGGCGCCTGGGGCTTCGCCCGCGGAGGCATGGGCGCCGTGACCCAGGCCATGGCGAGCGCGCTGCGCGGGTTCGGGGGCGAGATCCGCACCGACGCCGAGGTCAGCCACGTCATCGTCGAGAACGGCAAGGCGGCGGGGGTCGCCCTCGCCGGCGGCGACGAGATCCGCGCGCGCACGGTGGTGTCGAACCTCGACGTCAAGCGCACCTTCCTCAACCTGATGGACGCCAAGGACCTTCCCGGGGAGTTCGTCACGCGGGTGCGCAACTTCCGGATCCGCGGATCCTCCGGCAAGCTCAACATCGCCCTGGACGGCCTGCCCGAGTTCCCGCAGGCGCCGAAGGACTGCGCGCCGGTGCGCGGCGATCTGCACTTCACCGACAGCATCGAGCGCATGGAGCGCGCCTACGACGACTGGAAGAACGGCACCTGGTCGCGGGACCCGTACCTCGACATGCTCATCTCCACCCACGTGGACCCCACGCAGGCGCCCCCGGGCAAGCACGTCATGACCGTGTTCGTGCAGTACGCGCCTCCGAAGCTCGCCCACGGCGAGTGGGACGCACAGAACCGCGAGGCCTTCGGGCAGACGGTCATGGACCAGATCGCCGAGTACAGCCCGAACTTCAAGGACCTGGTGCTGCACGCCGAGGTGCGCACGCCCCAGGACCTCGAGAACGAGGTGGGCCTCACCGAGGGCAACATCTTCCAGGGCGAGCTGACCTTCGATCAGCTCCTCTTCAACCGCCCCATCCCGGGCTACGCCCAGTACCGCGCGCCCGTGGAAGGCATGTACCTGTGCGGATCGAGCGCGCACCCCGGCGGCGGGGTGATGGGCGCTCCCGGCTACAACGCGGCCCACGAGATGCTGCGCGATCTGCGCCAGCGCGCGCCGCGCCGCGCCACCGAGCCGGTGACCCCGGCCCACGAGCGCCCGGTGCTGCGCGAGTCGCGCATCGGCTCGCAGAA
>CAZPFD010000435.1:0-1651 GCA_964585725.1 uncultured Ectothiorhodospiraceae bacterium
TTCGACTCCCGAACCGGCATCAATATCCAAGCCGGGGCTCTTCGGCCCCGGCTTGGTTTTTGGCGGAGAGGGTGGGATTCGAACCCACGGACCCCGGTTAAGGGGTCACCCGATTTCGAGTCGGGCCCGTTATGACCGCTTCGGTACCTCTCCGATTGTCAATCTCGAGGATGGCTCGTTGCGGATCCGAGTCCCCTCATAGCCAGGGACCGGAAGCACCGCAGGGCGGAATTGCGCTGCGCTCCATCCCGCCCTACGGTCCATCCCTGGACTCTCGCGAATGGGATTATAAGGAACGAGCATCGCGCGTGTCAGGCACGGCTCGCCGCTCAGGAAACGGCCCCGAGCGCCCGATCACACCTTACCTTCCCGAAAATCACCCCATGACCCTGTTTTCTAAAGGGCCCTCTCGCGCGGGCCGATAGCCTCGGCGGAGCAGCCTCCGGAGCAGCCCCTCGAGCCCGACCGGAGTCCTCGCGGACATCTGACGCGTGCGAGCTGCGGGCGCCGGCATCGGACAACCCAGGAGATCGACCTCTCAATCAGCGCGCCAGGGGCTCCTCGCCGGAGCACCCCGCCCGCATACGGCATGGACAGCTGCCATGTTGGAAACACTCGCTAAGCCCTGGCTGGCCCTCCAGTGCCAGATGATCACCGGCGTCGCCCGCGGCGTCGTGGCCATGGGCGGCGAGAACGACGGCACGCTCGCGCCCACGGCATGGTGGCCCGAGGGGGCCCGCGGCAATCGGGGCCTGGCGACGGCCATGAAGATGGCGATGCGTCAGCAGCGAGGCGTCGTTCACGGCGCGCAGGCACCGCAGGATCAGAACGAAGCGCCCGCGCTCCACCTCGCATGCCCCTTTCGGATCAACGGTCACTTCCGAGGTGTGGCCGCCATCGAGATCGCCCACCGTCCCGAGCCGCAGCGGCGCGCTGCGCTCCAGCTCCTGCAATGGGGTTGTGCGTGGTTGGAGTTCCTGATCCAGCGCGATGCCTCCGCGCTCACGAAACGTGTGATGACCGTTGTCGAGATCGTCGCTGCGGCTCTGGAGCACGATCAGTTTCAGGCCGCCGCTACCGCCACGGTCAACGAGCTCGCGACGCGCCTCTCCTGTGAGCGCGTGAGCGTCGGATTCCTCCACGGCAAGCACGCGCGCGTCCACGCCCTGTCGCACAGCGCGCAGTTCGGCAAGAAATCCAACGTGATCCGTGACATCGGCGCCGTCATGGACGAAGCCATCGACCAGGGCGAGAGCGTGGTCTATCCGGTTCCAGGCGAGAGCTCGCCGCGCATCACTCGCGCGCATGCGCAGCTCGTACGCCGTCACGGCGCTGGAGCCATTCTCACGATTCCCCTCAGCGGCAGCGGACGCATCTTCGGCGCTCTGGTACTGGAGCGTCCGACCGATCTGCCCTTCGAGCACTCCACCGTCGAGCTGTGCGAGTCGGTAGCGGGCCTCGTGGGCCCGATTCTGGAGACCAAGCGTCGCGAGGACAGATCGCTGGCGGCCAAAGCGTGGGAGGCGACGCGTACACAGCTCGGAAGGATCGCCGGGCCCGGCCATATGCGTACGAAGGTGGTTGCTGCCACCCTCATCGCCGCCATCGCCTACCTCGGCCTGGCAACCGGCGAGCACCGGGTCACGGCTCG
>CAZPFD010000436.1:0-1649 GCA_964585725.1 uncultured Ectothiorhodospiraceae bacterium
AATCCGCGAAGAGCCTTTCCCTTCTTCGTGGCCTTCGTGTCTTCTTCGTACTCTTCGTGTTACAAACCGGCGTTTGACGGAGGGCAAGCGCGCATGGGACGGGGCGTATTCGTGACGGGCACGGACACCGGGGTCGGCAAGACCTGGGTCGCGCTCGGCATCATGGCGCTGCTCGCCGCGCGCGGTTATTCCGTGGTGGGCATGAAACCCGTGGCCAGCGGCTGCCGCCGCACGCCCGAGGGGCTGCGCAACGAGGATGCGGAGCTGCTGCACGCAGCCTCCACGGTGCGTGCTCCCTACGAACGGATCAACCCGTTCGCCTTCGAGCCCCCCATCGCGCCGCATATTGCGGCTGACGAAGCGGGTGTTCGCATCTCCCTGCGGCACATCCGTGCCACTCATCGTGAGCTTGCGGCCGGGGCCGACTGGTGCGTGGTCGAAGGTATCGGCGGTTGGCTGGTGCCGCTGGGAGCGCGCCAGACGGTGGCCGACCTCGCCGCGCGCCTCGAACTGCCCGTGCTGCTCGTCGTGGGCGTGCGTCTCGGGTGCTTGAACCATGCTCTGCTCTCGGTCGAGAGCATCCTCGCGCGAGGTTGCCGCCTGCACGGCTGGGTGGCGAACGTCCTCGCCCCGGAGGACGCGGCGCGCCCCGCCGAGAACGTGGCCGCACTGCAAGCACGTATCGATGCGCCGTTGTTGGGCGTGGTTCCGTGGTCCCCCGAGCGTCCCTCGAGTCCGCAAGTGCACGCAGCGCTCGAGCGCACGGTTCTATCGCTGCAGGGAAATGCGCTCAGGAGCATGTAGCGCACCGGCATCATCGACGCGACTACTAAGAACAGAATAATCAGGGCGTTATCCCGCTGGCGCTTGGTTGCGCCACCGTGGGGCGTGCTGTACGATGCACGTCCCGGCTCCAGCCGCGACGCGTACGCGATTGATGGTCACCACGAGTTTCGATCCCGACGACTGCTGCCGCGTGTTGATCCGGCCGAATCGCGCGCTCACGTGGTCGCAGATATGCGTGCTGTACACGGCGATCGTGGCCGCATCCATGCTCATCGCCATCGCCTTCGCTTTGCAGGGCTACTGGCCGGTGCTGCCCTTCGCCGGGCTCGAGCTGCTGGGCCTGGGCGCCGCTTTCTACGTGTGCGCGCTGCGCGGCGACGTGAACGAACTGGTATCGGTCAAGTCCGGCACGGTGGCCGTGGAGAAGGGACGCCACGTCCCGGAGCAGCGCTGGGAGTTTCCGCG
This sequence comes from uncultured Ectothiorhodospiraceae bacterium, assembly GCA_964585725.1. GTDB lineage: Bacteria > Pseudomonadota > Gammaproteobacteria > HK1 > HK1 > CAZPFD01. Next base: position 1,252 of record CAZPFD010000436.1, read on the forward strand.
AGCGTGGACGCGCGTGAGCCTGCTGCAGCCGCGGGTTCGCTGGTACCCGAGCCGGTTGCAGCTCGGCTCTCATGGGCGTCACGTCGAGCTGGCCGGCTTTCTCAACGAGGAAGAGCGCCGGCATCTGGCGAGCCACCTGCATCGTACCATCGCCGCGCCGCGGCCTTGACGAGCAACGCAGCGCCGGGCCGCGCAGTTCGCGCGGGGGCCGGCGCAAACCAGTAGAGGGAAGGGGATGCATCGAAACAAGCTCGGGATCGGTGTGAGCAGCCTGCTGGGCCTCCTGGCGTGGTGTGCGCCTGGTGCGGTGAGAGCGGCTTGGGAGCTCAACATGCCGCGCGGCGTGACCCCGATCAGCCGCGAAGTGTACGACCTGCACATGCTGATCTTCTGGATCT
>CAZPFD010000437.1:0-1639 GCA_964585725.1 uncultured Ectothiorhodospiraceae bacterium
TCGAACTTGATGCCCTGCGCGAGCGGCAGCTCCGTGCTCCAGTTGATGGTCGTGGTCTGCCGGCGCATGTAGCCCTTCCAGGCGTCGGAGCCCGCTTCGCGCCCGCCGCCGGTGTCCTTCTCCCCACCGAAGGCACCGCCGATCTCCGCCCCCGACGTGCCGATGTTGACGTTGGCGAATCCGCAGTCGCTGCCCCCGGCGGACAGAAACCGCTCCATGTTCCGCAGGTCCGTCGTGAATATCGCCGACGAAAGACCCTGGGGGACGTCATTGTGCATCGCGATGGCCTGGTCCAGAGTCCGGTACCGCATGAGGTACAGAATCGGAGCGAAGGTCTCGCGCTTGACGATATCCCACTCGGGCTGCGCCCGCACGATGGTCGGCTGCACGAAGTTGCCGGGCCTCTGAATGACCTCGCCCCCGTAGAGGATCTCGCCGCCGAGCTGTCTGATCTCCGCGATGGCGGCGGTGAACCGCTCCACCGCCGCCGGCTCGATGAGCGGTCCCATGAGCACGCCGGGCTCCAGCGGGTCGCCGATGCGGACCTGCTCGTACGCCCGCACCAGGCGGGCTGCCAGGTCGTCGAAGACGCTCTCGTGCGCGATGACCCGGCGCGTCGTGGTGCAGCGCTGCCCAGCGGTGCCCACGGCGCCGAAGACCACGGCCGGCACCGCGAGTCTCAGATCCGCCGTCTCGTCCACGACGATGCCGTTGTTTCCGCTGAGCTCGAGAATCGTACGCCCGAGCCGGGCACCCACCGTCTCCGCCACGCGCCGGCCCACCGCGGTGGAGCCCGTGAACGAGATGAGCGGGATGCGCGTATCGGCCACGAAGCGCTCCGCCAGATCGTCCCTGTCGGTGACGAACAGGTTGAAGATGCCGGTGAGGCCGTTCGCCTCCATGACACGGTTACAGATGTGCTGCAGCGCGATCGACGTCAGGGGCGTCTTCGGGGAGGGCTTCCATATCGTCACATTGCCGCACACCGCGGCCACGAGCGCGTTCCAGGACCACACCGCCACCGGAAAGTTGAAGGCGGTGATGACACCGACCAAGCCGAGCGGATGCCAGTGCTCGTACATGCGGTGCCCCGGACGCTCGGATTGCATGGTCTTTCCGTAGAGCATGCGCGACTGGCCGACGGCGAAATCGGCCATGTCGATGAGCTCCTGGACCTCGCCCTCACCCTCCTCCTTTATCTTGCCGTTCTCCAGGGCCACCAGGCGGCCGAGCGGGCCCTTGTACCGGCGCACCTCGAGCCCGATCTGACGCACGATCTCGCCGCGCACGGGCGCCGGCGTCATCCGCCATTGCTCCAGCGCGCGCTGTGCCTCCGTCATGACGCGCTCGTAGTCGTCGTCGCTCGCGAGCTGCACGCGCGCGATAGGTTCGTTGGTCGCAGGATTCACCGACTCCAGGACCCCCGCCGCCGTGGACTCCGACCAGCGGCCCGGCCCCGTGCACACTCCCGCGTTCACCGGCTCGATGCCGAGCTCCTTCAGGACATCCATCTTCCACCTCGCCCGTTCTCGTGCGCTGCCGCCCGTACCTCGAGGGTCATGATAACGCCCTGGGGTTACGTGAGGCCCGTGTTCGGCGGGATTACGCTGCGCTCCATCCCGCCCTACCGACGGAGAGG
>CAZPFD010000438.1:0-1570 GCA_964585725.1 uncultured Ectothiorhodospiraceae bacterium
AGTGTTTCCAACGCTAAAAAACTGATCCACCCAACGCTGAAAAAGTGATCCACCCTCAGCCCCCTGCCATCCTGGTCCTGGGATGCCTGGGATCAGGACACGGGAGGGGAGGAGGTGCTGAGAGTGGATCAGGTCTATGTAATCAGACACAAGGTGCTGGTGGAAGGCGTGAGCCGACGGCGAGTGGCTCGGGAGATGGGGGTGAGCCGCAACACGGTGCGCAAGTACCTCGAGGAGGCGGAGCCGGTGAGAAAGCGGGGTGCGCCGAGGCGGCGCCCGGTCTACGAGCAGGTGGTGGGGCGGCTCGAGAGGCTGGTCGATGAGTGGTCGGGGCGCACGACGAAGAAGCAGCGCCTGACGGCGGCGCGTCTGCACCGCGCGCTCGTCGAGGAGGGCTATGGCGTGGGGCTGACCTTGGTGCAGGAGTGGCTTCGTGAACGGCGCCGCGAGGCGGCCGAGGTGTATGTGCCGCTGGTGCACCGCCCGGGCGAGGAGGCGCAGGTCGATTTCTTCGATGTCACCGTGGAGGTGGCACACGAGTGGCGCCGGGCGTGGCTGTTTCTGATGCGGCTGATGTACTCGGGTCGCGACTTCGCCTGGCTCTACGAGTGGGCGGATCAGGTCTCGTTCCTCGATGGACACGTGCGCGCGTTCGCACACTTCGGCGCGGTGCCCCAGCGCTGCGTGTACGACAACCTCCGGCTGGCGGTGCGGCGCCTGGTGCTGCCCGAGCGCGAGCTCACGGCGCGCTTCCAGGCGTTGGCCTCGCATTATCTCTTCGAGCCCTGCTTCACGCGCCCGGCAAGCGGACATGACAAGGGCGGGGTGGAGGCGCGGGGCAAGGGCGTTCGACTTCAGCATCTGACACCGATCCCGCGGGGCGAGGGGCTGGGGGCGATCTCGCAGCGGCTGCTCGGCGAGCTCGATGCGCGGGCTCGTACGCGTCGCGATCGCGAGGGCCGCACGGTGATGGAGCGCTTCGGGGCGGAACGCTCGCAGATGCTGACGCTTCGCGAGCCGGCGTTTCGCCCCGAGCGCATGGTGCTCTGCGAGGCCTCGCGCAGTGCGCTGGTCAAGGTGGGCGGTGCCACCTACTCCGTGCCCTCGAGGTGGAAGGGGCTGGGGGTGACGGCCTACCTCGGAGCCGAGCGGGTGCGGCTCGTGTGTCGGGGCGAGGAGGTTGATCACGCGCGCCGGCGTTTTGGCGGCCGCTCGGTGCGCTACCGGCACTATCTCGGTGAGCTGGCCCGCAAACCCCAGGCCGTGCGCCAGGTGGCCGCCGAGCTCATCGCCGAGCTCGGTGCCCCGTACGGCGAGCTGTGGCGTCTGTTGGTTGACGCCCACGGGCCGCGCGAGGCCGCGCGGCTCTTCGCCCGCGTGCTCGAGGCGGTACAGCGTCATGGGGAGGCGCGCGTGGGACAGGCGCTGCGCGCAGCGCTCGTCCAGAAGCGTCCGGTGCTCCACGCCCTGGGGATGCTCTTCGAGCGCGAGGCGCCGGGACCCATCGCGGTGCCCGCCCGCCTCGCCGCCTATCGGGTCGAGTCCGCCCGCGCGGCCGATTACGATCACT
>CAZPFD010000439.1:0-1567 GCA_964585725.1 uncultured Ectothiorhodospiraceae bacterium
CTCGACCGACGACCGCTACGCCGACGATGTGCACCACATGGGCGGCTGCCTGCTGGGGGACAATCTCTCCTGGGCCTCGGTCATGTTCGCGTACAACTCGCTCCCCCCCGACCCGGCGGTGGTGGGGGAGCGGTGGCGGGACATGTGGCGCGAGCGCCTGCGCGGCAGCGGGCTGTGGCTCGACACCTGGCTGCGCCACCAGCGCCGCGACGCCTACTGGCGGCACGGCTCGGTGTGCGAGGATTACGCGGCCATCCGCTGTCCCGTGTACGCGGTCAGCGGCTGGTCCGACGGGTACTCCAACGCGGTGTTTCGCCTGCTCGCACACCTGGACGTGCCGCGCAAGGGCCTGATAGGGCCCTGGAGCCACAAGTATCCTCACCTTGGCGTGCCGGGGCCCGCCATCGGTTTCCTGCAGGAGTGCCTGCGCTGGTGGGATCGCTGGCTCAAGGGCATCGACAACGAGGTCATGCAAGGCCCGATGCTGCGCGCCTGGATGCAGGACAGCGTTCCGCCCACCACCTACTACCCGCACCGCCCGGGGCACTGGGTGGGCGAGCCGTCCTGGCCCTCGCCGCACATCGAGTTCCGGCGTCACGCTCTGGAGCGCGATCGCATCCTGGCGCCGGGCGAGTCCGTCTCGGAGCAAGTACTTACCATCCGTTCACCGCTCACTGTCGGGCTTTTCGCCGGCAAGTGGTGCTCGTACGCGGCGGGGCCGGATCTGGCCCACGACCAGCGCGAGGAGGACGGCGGGGCGCTCACGTTCGACAGCGACCCGTTGTCCGCGGAGCTTCAAATCCTCGGTGGGCCCGTGGTGGGGCTCGAGCTGGCCGCCGATCGGCCGGTGGCGATGGTGGCGGTGCGCCTCTCCGACGTGGCGCCCGATGACAAGGCGACCCGCGTCACCTACGGGCTGCTCAATCTGACCCACCGCGAGAGCAGCGAGCACCCCTCGCACCTCGAGCCGGGACGCCGCTACCGGGTGCGGGTGAAGCTCAACGACGTGGCCCAGATCTTCCCTGAGGGCCACCGGCTGCGGCTCTCCATCTCCACGTCCTACTGGCCGCTGGCCTGGCCGCCCCCGGAGCCGGCGCGGCTCACCCTGCACCTGACCCGCTGCTCCCTGGAGCTGCCGGTGCGCGCCCCGCGCGCCGAGGACGCGGAGCTCCCTCCCTTCGGCGAGCCCGAGGGCGCGGCGCCGGCCAGCGTCACCCCCCTCGAGCCCTCTCACCACAATTGGCGCGTCATCCGCGACCTGGCCAGCGATGAGTCCACGCTCGAGGTCGTCAAGGACGAAGGCGTGGTGCGCTTCGAGGACATCGACCTGGAGCTTACCAACCGCACCTGGGAGCGCTACAGCTCGGTGGCGGACGACTTCAGCTCGGTCCGGGGCGAGGTGTGCTCCGAGCGGACGCTGCGGCGCGCCGGCTGGTCGGTGCGCACGGTGACGCGCACGGTGCTGACCTCCACCGCGGCCGAGTTTCACATCCAGGCCGATCTCGACGCCTGGGAGGGCGACAAGCGCGTGCACGCGCAGAGCTGGGACCGCACCATCCCCCGCGAC
>CAZPFD010000440.1:0-1564 GCA_964585725.1 uncultured Ectothiorhodospiraceae bacterium
CGCGCACCAGCGCCATCGCCTCCTCGGCGATGGCGCGCATGCTGCGCACGTCGAGCTCTTCCTTGAGATTCAGGATCGGGCGCACGTGCAGGCAGCCCACGGAGGCGTGCCCGTACCACGTGGCGCGGGTGCCGTGGCGGGCGAACGTCTCATCGAGACGCTGCGTGTAGTCCGCCAGGTGCTCCAGGGGCACCGCGCAGTCCTCGATGAACGCGACGGGCTTGGCGTCGCCCTTCATGGACTGGACGATGTTGAGCCCCGCCTTGCGCACCTCCCACACCGCTGCCTGGGCGCTCGCATCCTCGGCGCGCACCACGCCGAGCGCGGCGCCGAGATCCGCCATCAGCTCCTCCAGGGCGTCCAGGCACCGGCGCTGCTCGAGCGCGTCGTCGCCGGAGAACTCCACCAGCAGCAGCGCGCCCGGCGTCCCGCGCACGAAGCGCTGCATGTGGCGCTCGAACGCGGGGATGGCGCTCGCCAGGTCGAGCACGTTGCGATCCACGAGCTCCACCGCCGACGGCGTCAGGCTCACGATGTGCGGCGTCGCCGCCATCGCCTCGCGCAGGCTCTCGAAGTGGCACACACCGAGCACGCGGTGCGCCGGCAACGGCTGGAGATCCAGCTCGACGGCGGTGAAGAAGGCCAGAGTGCCTTCCGAGCCGACGAGGAGCTGCGCCATGTTATGGCCGCCGGCGGAGAGCGAGTCCAGGTTGTAGCCGCCCACCCGCCGCAGGAGCTTCGGCCAGCGTTGCTCCATCTCGGGTGCCTCGCGGGCCGCGAGGGCGCGCAACCGCCGGACCAGGTCCCGGTAATCGGGGTCCGCGTCCAGGTGCTCCAGGTCGGCGGGCGTCTGTGCGACGCGCCGCTGGCGCCCGTCGGCCATGAGCGCATCGATGGCGCGGACGTTGTGGACCGTGTTGCCGTAGCGGATGGAGCGCGCACCGCAGCTGTTGTTCCCGGTCATGCCGCCGATGGTGGCGCGGCTGGCGGTGGAGGGGTCGATGGGAAAGAACAGGCCGTGGGGCGCGAGGAAGCGATTCAGCCGATCGAGCACGATACCGGGCTGCACGCGCACGCTGCGGGCCTGGGGGTCGAACTCGAGCACGCGGTCGAGATGCTTGGAGGTGTCGACGACGAGGGCCTCGTTCACCGTCTGTCCGGCCTGCGACGTACCGCCCCCGCGCGGCAGCACGGGAACCCCGGCGTCGGCCGCCGCCTCCATGGTGCGGGCGATGTCCTCTTCGTCCCGCGGCACGACGACGCCGACGGGCTGCACCTGGTAGATGGAAGCGTCGGTGCTGTAGCGGCCTCGACTGAGGGCATCGAAGAGCACGTCGCCCTTGATCGCGCGGCGCAGGCGCTTCGCCAGGGTGCGCGTGTCCGCCGCGCTGCTCGATGGCCGTGTCATCTGTCGCTTCGGCAGCGGCTTGTCGTGTCGCATGGCGAGAGGAGCTTCATCATAACATCGGTCCCGAGGCGTCGCGGACAGCAGTCCCAGAAGTGCCTGCTCGCACGGCGAACGAACTTTGCGTGATCGCCTGCCGGGACGGCTGTGCGTAACGGT
>CAZPFD010000441.1:0-630 GCA_964585725.1 uncultured Ectothiorhodospiraceae bacterium
TTCGCCGCATACCTCGAGATCGACCGGCTGATCCTCGCCGGCTGGATCGCGCACGCCGAAGGCCGGCCCGAGGAAGCGGTCGGGCTTGTCCGCGAAGCCGCCGCGCTCGAGGGCACCGTCGAGAAGCATCCGGTGACCCCGGGCGCGCTGCTGCCGGCGCACGAGGCTATGGGAGATCTGCTGCTCGACCTCGGGCAACCGGCCGAGGCGCTCGAGGCGTACCAGGCGTCGGACGAGGTGTGGCCGGGGCGCTTTAACACGCTGCTTGGCGCCGCGCGCGCCGCCGAAGCGGCCGGCGACGATGAGAACGCCCGCGCGTGGTATGCGAAGTTGCTCGAGGTGGCCGGAAGCTCGGACCGCGCCGCCGTAGTTGAGGCGGAGAAGCACGTGAAAGGGTAGCAGCACGGATGTGGGGCGCGTCGTTCCCCTCGGCCGAGGAGGTCTAAGACGCCGCGCGTCGCATGTCGGCGAACCGGCCCGGTAACGCCGCGAGGATGCTGATGAGCGTCGCCGCGCTTCCTCTCCGCCGTCCCTCGCATTTCGAGAATCCCGCATCTGGTGGTAGACTATCTACTGAAGGCTCCTCCCCCGTAGTCTTCCCGTGCGGCTGCACCCCCGGCCCACCCGCGC
>CAZPFD010000441.1:640-1261 GCA_964585725.1 uncultured Ectothiorhodospiraceae bacterium
AACGAGAACCGATCGTTGCGCATCATGCTGCCGCAGACGGCGCTGTTCGCCCTGGCGCAGCGGATCGCCGCGCTTACCGAACCGCCGCCCTCCCCGTGAGACGTGACTGACATGGGGAGGTGGCTGCGGCTACTCGGTCCAGCGCAGCCACCTTGGGGGCTACTGGTGGACGGGGCGCCGCTACCGCTGATCGAAGCCGTGCACGCCGGTGAGAGGCTCTAATTCGGACTCCTCAAACCAGCCGTGCCGGTGCGTCACGGGATCAACCACTTTAATGACCGGAGGATCATAACAGCCTCGCGGTTCGATTCTCTTCACGCGCATGACGATACGGTTCTGCGCGAAAGCACTCCACGGGGCGCTTAGTCGCCTAGAGGGTCTGATCCGAACGAGATCGCCCGGTTGCATGGCTCCTCCGGGTCTGTCGCGCTGCCTTGCACGGGCAGGGTATGAATGCGACCTAGGCGGTGCAAGCGCGGGTGATGCGCCGAGCGGCGAGCGATCCCCAAGGGTCACGTAGATGATGCATGGAGCAGGGATCAAACCTATCGATGCCAGCGTGCATGACGGTGAGCGCCGGAAGCCAAGCGGGCCGGCGCGCCGGTGCCGCCGCCCGCCCCC
>CAZPFD010000441.1:1271-1560 GCA_964585725.1 uncultured Ectothiorhodospiraceae bacterium
GGGTTCACCTGCTGCGGAAGGCGCCGCTCTGCTGACGAGATCCCGCCATGGCTACAACCTCGGCGCCACGACGATCACACGATGACATGCGTGTCGAGGACGCCGAGGTCGACTACATCCTCGGCGAGGCCAACCGGCTGTTCCCCGACCTCCGCTTGACACGCGCTCACGTCGAGCACTGCTGGTGCGGTGTGCGCCCGACCTCGACGCTGGATGGCAGGACGACCAGCCTGCCCGTGCGCGTGGCCGAGGCCCCGGACCGGTGGACGCCACGTGGCACGCCAGATCA
>CAZPFD010000442.1:0-1530 GCA_964585725.1 uncultured Ectothiorhodospiraceae bacterium
TACGCCTTGATCGCCGTTTGGGTGCCGGGCGTAAGCGAGCCGTTCACGGGTCCTTAGCGTCGATCGCTGCAGCCGCCGCGCCTTTCAAGCACAATGGTCTGCATTTGCGCTCAGCCACTCAGGCTGGTGCTCGAGCGCCGGGGCCCGAAAGCGGCACTGGTCTGGATTCCGTCGGAGGCATCCCGCTCATGGCTGACCTCGCGCTGTGCTACACGTCCGCGCTGGAGCTTGCCCGCCGCATCCGGGAGGGGGCGGTATCCGTGACCGCGGTGGTGGAGAACAGCCTCGCGCGCATCGACGCCGTCAACCGCGAGCTCAACTGCTTCTGCTTCACCTATCCCGATGAAGCCCTGGCTCGGGCGCAGGCCGCGGACGCGGCAGTCGCCGCGGGCGCCCCACTCGGGCCGCTGCACGGGGTCCCCATCGCCTTCAAGGATCTGACCCCCACGCGCGGCAAGACCACCACCATGGGCTCCTACGTATACCGGGACTGGGTGCCGGATCGCAATGCGGCCATCGTGGACAAGCTGCTCGGCGCCGGAGCCATCCTCGTGGGCAAGACGACGACGCCCGAGTTCGCCCACGCCGGCTTCACGGCCAGTCCGCTGTGGGGAACGACCCGCAACCCCTGGGACGCGCGACGATCGCCCGGCGGTTCCTCCGGGGGCTCAGCGGTGGCGGTGGCTACCGGCTGCGTGCCCCTGGCCGAGGGCTCGGACATGGGAGGCTCGGTGCGCATCCCGGCCGCCTGGTGCGGCATCGTCGGGCTCAAGCCGAGCTTCGGGCGCATTCCCTTCGACGCGCTGCCGACTCAGTTCGACTCGCTCTCGCACTTCGGGCCCCTCGCGCGCACCGTCTCCGATGCGGCGTTGTTCCTCGGCGCGGCCCAGGGTCCGGACGAGCGCGACATTCAGACGCTCTCCCCCCCGCTCGAGATCTCCCTGCCGCTCTCCGGCGACATCCGCGGGCTGCGTCTGGGCCTGAGCATGGACCTCGATCACTACGCCATCGACGACGAGGTGGCCGCCAACACCCAGGCTGCGGTGGAGGTGCTCGAGGATCTCGGCGCCCGCGTAGAGGAGGTGGAGCTGGGCTGGACGCGGGCTGTGAGCGACGCCTGGTGCGAGCACTGGTGCGTGTATCTGGCAGCGCTCTTCGGCCAGCACCTGGAGCGCTGGCGCGACAGAATGGATCCGGTCGTGGTGACGCTGCTCGAGCGGGGTCTGGCCATGAGCGCAGTGGACTTCAAGCGGCTGGAGTTCGTGCGCACCGAGCAGTGGAAGAAGCTCGCACCCGTGCTGGAGCGCTGCCACGCGCTGCTCTGCCCGACCATGCGCACGGCGGCCACCGACACCGGCCTCAGCGACCTGGACTTCGTGTCTGAAGACGCGCAGGGCCGCTTCCTCGGGCTCGACCTGACGGCCCCGTTCAACCTGGTCAGTCAGTGCCCGGCACTGACCGTGCCTTCGGGCTTCACCGGCGGCGGCCTGCCCACGGGGCTGCAGATCGTCGGGCGGCGTTTCGACGATC
>CAZPFD010000443.1:0-1521 GCA_964585725.1 uncultured Ectothiorhodospiraceae bacterium
GGTGTCGCGAATTCAGCGTGAACCGCACGCCCCCGCAGTGACACGAGCCTTCCAGTCTCATCACCCCTCCCGCGCAGCCGGCCCACGCCCTGCCAGCGCCGGTGCTCAGTCGCCTTCGTGCAGGCCTTCGAAGAAATCCACGGTGCCCGTCTCCAGCGAGTACTCGGCACCCGCCACGACCAGCCCCTCTTCTCGTATCAGCGCCTCGAGGATGCTCGAGCCGTGTCGCAAGTGCTCCGCCGAGGCGCGAATATTGGCCCGCACCGCGCGTGCCGCCAGCGCATGTGGATCCTCCGGCGGATCGGCCGAGACCAGAGCCTCGATGGAGGGCCGGATCCGCTCGACGATGGCGCGCAGATTGGGCGAGCGGCTCGCCGCCGGGCGCCGGATCTGGTCCAGGGTGGCCAGCACCGCCCCGCACCGCGAGTGCCCGAGAACCACGACGAGCCGCGTGCCGAACTGCGCCGCCGCGAACTCCACGCTGCCGACCTGGGAAGGCGCCGTGATGTTCCCGGCCACACGCACGACGAACAGATCCCCCGGGCCCTGGTCGAAGACGATCTCGGCCGGTACCCGGGCATCCGAGCATCCGAGGATGACGGCGAACGGCGCCTGCTCCCCCACCAGAGCCTCGCGATGCACCCGGCGGGCCGGCATGCCGCCCTCGCGCAGGGCCGACGCGAAGCGGCGGTTGCCTTCCCGCAAGCGGTCCAGAGCTTCTGGCGCGGCGATCACCGGCCTTTGATCTCTACCCGAGGGGCGCACACCTCGACCACCACCTGCGGGCGAGGTGCGCCGCCACCTGCTAACCCCCTTCCTGCAATGCTTCCCACGCCCGCTCGATGATGATCCTGGATGCGTCGTCGGGGTGGCAAGGCTCGCCGCAAACCGACTCCAGCAACGCCTCATTGCCCCGCCTCACCCCTCCACACACCCCACGCAGCGGGTGGTCGTCGAGTCGGCGGCGAGACGGCGCGAATCGATGGCCTCGCCGCATACGAAGCAATACCCGAACTCCCCGGCCTCGATGCGCCGCAGGGCGCTCTCGATCCCCAGGAGCTGCCGCCGGCGCCGCCGCGCCGCCTCCTGCGCCATCTGCTGCCCCTGCACGGCGTCCATGCGGGACAATCGACCCACCCGGGCCTGATCGAGCTCGACCGGCTTCGTAGCCTCGCCGGACGCCTCCTCGAGCGCTTCGAGCTCCGACCTCAGGCGCAGCAGGCGTGCCCGGTGCTCCTCGATTTCCGACTCTTCCATCGCTCTCCACCAGCGCGGGCGATCGCCGCGGGAGGATGCGCGCCGCGCGCGGCCTCCAAGCCACAAGATAACCGAACCCGCCGCCGGGTGTCAGGCCGCGCGCCCGCTTCCGCACCAGGTCGTCCAATGCCTTACACGCTCCTAGGCAGCACGGCTACGGACCGGATGCGGGCGGACGGATCCCCGCGACGAGCAACAAAACGTACACTCCGACCGTCCCCGGCACGACCAGCGTGAACAGCACGTTCTTCAGGAGCAGCTTCA